>JAOTVC010000232.1 GCA_029863585.1 Alphaproteobacteria bacterium
CATATTCGTGGGATCAATTCCTACATGACGGCAATAAATGCGAGCGATGCAAAGGTAGAGATGTGAGAAATACCGTGCTGCCCGGGACGCGAAAGCTGTGGGCTGAACGCCGTTCAGCACCGGTTGGGGATGCAGCGGAGGCTCATTGCGGGCACCTTAAATCAATGTGCCAAATACGACGGCTTCAAATTCACAACCGAAAGAGGGAGGACACCAAATGGACCACATCAATTTTCCTTATCGCTCATCGAGCCACCTGCTGCTGCACCATGTGATCGCCCATTCCGGCGCCTGGGCCAAACATGGGCTGGAAGTGAATTACGACTATTTCATCAGCGCCGAGCAGGCCCATGCCGACGTGCCCACCGGCAAGGTGGAATTTGTCAGCGGTAACCATATCTCGACTTATGGCGCACGCGCGCGGGGCGATGAATGGGTGTATCTCGGGCAGGCCACTAACGTTGCCAACTTGTCCTTAGTCGTGCGTAAGGATTCGGAGATTTCGACGATCGCCGATCTGAGGGAAAAGACCATTGCCTCGGGCAGCGAACAGAACAAGCATCCCAATTTGAATGAATGGCTGTACTTGAAACAACGCGGCCTCGACGTCGACAAGGACGAAGTGGCAATTCGGGCCAAGGCAGAAAATCAGAACAAGTCCACCATCGACATGGTGTTGGACGGCGACGTGGATGCAGCTCTGATGACGCCGCCCAACACTCAGATTGCCGCCGTCGCCGGGCTCAATGTCATCGAGGTTGAGTCCCTGCCGATGATCCTCAACACTTCGATCTCGACCAGCCTGCGTTTTGTGCAGAACAATCCCGACCTGGTGCAGAGGTTCCTCAAAGGGACGCTGGAAGGCATCGCCTTCTTCATGAAGAACCCGGAGAAGAGCCAGAAAATCATGCAGGAGACCTACACGAGGAAGGGTCACCTCAGCGATGAGGTCGTGAAACAGGTCTACGAAAACCTGACCGAGACCCTTGAGCCGACGCTCTATCCGACGCTGGAGGCCATCACTAACGTCTACGAACTGGGCAAACGCCAAGATGAAGACGCGAAGAAGATTAGTCCGCTCGCACTTTGGAACATGCAGCCGCTGCGCGAGATAGACGACAGCGGTTTCATCCGGGATCTTTACAAATAGGCCAGGCGTGCCGTTTGGTGGGACGTGTAAGCAGGGATAAGTCGTGCCAATCCCCACCGGCGTTTGTCGAGTTCAGCAATCGACGCGGCGCGCCTCCCCGCCGTTCTCCGCATAAGTAATCTTGCACTTCATCCCCACCTTGAGGTTCTTGCGCTTGACCTTCTGGCCGCCGATGGTAACCGTCGTGCGTCGGCTCGACACCTTGACCGTGTGGGACTCAGCGTCCGCTTTGAAATGCAGGATTCGTCCGCCCCGCTTGATCTGATCCAAGGACGACGTCACCGCCGTGTACTTGATGAGCTTCTTGGCGAGTGCGCCTCACGCCGGATGGCCGAAAAGGTGCGCAATGAGGCGGGCATCGAGGTCACCAAGCAGCAGTCCTATCAGGAGCACATGGTGGCCGATATTGAGCATGCGAATATTCTTATGGAGATGGCGCGGGAACACGCCTCCTGCGAGGAGGCGTATCGCCAGATCCTGGAAGGCGCCAGTGAAAGCTGGGCCATCGACCGGGTGTTCCGCGGGCACCTGGGCGACCTGATGCGCGCCATTCCCGATTGACCGCGGGATCGGGCCGGGCTGAGGCACCGGCAAAGGCGGAATAGGGGGAGCAACTGGATAAGCCCGATGGGAACCATCGATGCCGATGCCCACGTGTTCGAGACATTGTCCTGGGTCTTGGGGAGGGAGGCCTGTCGCCCAATGAACAATTGTTGATAGGGGCAACCGCGACCGACTACCGGTTCGGGTGAAAAATCTATCGTCAGCCCGATTTCGATCGGCCCCCGAAAACTAGGGACTTTACCGTCACGGGAATGACTTCGGTGCCGCCCATGGCCCTGCCAATGTCAACATAATCCAGATCGCCCACTTCGATTCCGTCGACCACAACGACCCGAGTAGGGATCATGATTTCTTCCGCTAGAACCGCACCCAAGGACTTGGCAATGTCGCTGTCCACCAAGATGAACAGCACGGCTGATGGCGATGCGGGCGCAACCAGCAGGGCGATGGCATCGGCCATGCGGCGGATGAAAGGATAGTCGGGCTGGCCCGACGTGCTGAGCGCAAGAGCTATGCCGCCCTCGAGGCTCGCCATGTCGTACTTGCCAAGCGCCACGGACAGCGCGGCACCGATCCGGTCGGGGCTGTCCATCTTGTCGATTGCCGCATGGGCGACCTGGAGCCCCGGCGCTGGGAGCGCCGATGGATCGCCGATATAGCTGGTGCTCCCGCTGGCCTGGAGCGTGTATTCCCCGGCGCCGATGACAGTGGCGCGGATGCCTTCTACCGGCCGGATCACGGAACCGGGCGCGAAAGCATCACCCATCCGCGCCCGGATGGCGGCGCCGAGCCACGGACCGAGATCCCCGAAACCGGGCGCGTCCGGCGCATAAACGTATTCCGACACACCGCCCGAGAAGATGACATGATCTACCGCCCGGGGGGTGATGCCCTGGAAGCCTTCGGTCAACAGGAGGCGCTCGGAAAGCGGATCGGCCATGCGGCCCTCCGCAATATCGAAGATTACCGCCGCCATGCGCGCTGCGATATCACGACACTGGTGATCGGTCAGCTGATCCCCCACGGCCAGAGTCCCGCCAAGCTCGGCTATGACCGTCTCGGCCGGTCGTTCCAGGCGGACGAGACGCATATCGTCATCGAATGCGATGAGCCGAGCGCCGATTTCGAATGCTAACATGCGTTCGATCTCCCCCGCGCGAATTAGCGACATTTTCGTCGTGCCGCCCCCTATATCAATGTTGAGAACCGCATTGCTGTGACTTCGCGATACCTCGACCGAGCCCGACCCGTGAGCCGCGAGTAGGGCTTCATGCATGGGGCCGGCCGAAGCGCAGATGAATCGCCCGCCCTTCTCTGCAAAATATTCGAGGATCGGCCGTGCGTTTTCCTTCTTAAGCGCCTCACCGGTTATCACCACCGCGCCGGAATCAACGTCCTCTGGCGTCAAAGTTGCTTGGCGGTACGCATCTTCGACAAAGGTAACAACACCCGCAGAGTCGATCCGGGTCGGCGAAATATAAGGGGTCAGCATGATGGATGAACGATAGGTAACCTCGCGCCCGGCGACGACAAATTTAGCGGACAGGCCTGCACCCTGCCGCCGCAATGTCAGCTTCGAAAAAATGATGTGCATAGTCGAAGACCCGATGTCGATTCCGACACTGCGCAGTGTGAAACGCTCGATCCCCTCGATATCGTCACCATCGTCGGGTGCTATCCATTCGAGCGCGTGATCATGCTCGCCATCGACGTCATGCATTCGGGATACCGCCGTGGAAGGGCCAAACTAAGCGAGTTTTTACACCCTTAATCATCAACCGCCCTTTGGTGAGACAGGGTGATTTCCTTGTGCTCTCGGGCCGAGCGCATGGCGGCGAGACAAACCTCCAGATTGGCGACGCCCCAGCGACCATCATGGAGCGGCGCCGTGCCCGAGGTAAGCGCATCGTGGAATTCCCTCAGAATCTGGTCCCGGCCGTTGCGACCTCTTTCGAGGGGCAAGTTTCTTCGGCCATCGAGGCCATAGACCAGAAGTCCTTCGGGAGACTGGCGCATATCACCCCGTTCACAGCTGACCACCGTCAAGCCGTAGAATGGCTGATGGGCGGGGGTATCGGTTCGGCCCATGCGATTCCTGACCCCACCATAACGATTGCGCTGCTTTAGGCCCGATTCATCGTCCCTGGCCGCGGCAAGGGCCCGGCGCGCGCCACCGTAATGGGAAAGGTCGACGGGACGGCCGCCTTCGCCGACGGCGAAACCTAGCTCGGCCGAGCGGAACCGGTCGTAACCGCTGTAGACCGCGGTAGCGGCCACGCTATCTTCGAACTCGAGAAAGATGGTATGAGCGCCTATCGCCGGCCTTGACGGGTCCCAGCTACCGGTCATGGCGCGAACGCTGCGCACGCGACCGCCGCCAATGAGACGGATGATGTCGATCTGATGCGATCCCTGGCGGAAGGTGACACCGCCGCCAAGCGCCGTGTCCAGCTCCTCGGGTACGCGCGGCCGGTAGAGCCAGTCGGTAAAGTACCAATTGTGCATCATCCGAAGCGCGCCAAGCGTACCCTCCCGTACGATGCGGCGCATCTCCCGGATCGGCGCTTCGTAACCGAACGAATGGCCCACCATGAAGAGGACCCCCGCCTCATCGGCGGCCTCGATCACGCGCAAGGCTTCATCCAGATTGGTGGCGATGGGCTTTTCACTGATGACGTGCTTACCGCCCTGGATAGCGGCAAGAACGTGTTCGCCGTGCAGATGGGTCGGCGTGGCCACGAAGATGACATCCGCGGTGTCGCTTTCCGCCAGGGACTCGACGCTGGAAAACACAACCGCATCGGGGAAGTCGGCGCCGAAGCGCGCCCGTATGGCGTCGTCGTTATCGGCGGCGGCGGCAAGGCTGAAAGCGGGATTGCGCAGCACGGGCATGATCAATGCCGATCCCGCACTGCCAAGACCGGCGATGGCAAATCTTATCGGACGGGACGGATGGACCAAGGGGTGTTACACCTCATCGAACATCGCGACTGCGACCACCCACGCTAACTCTCAACATAGCTCCATTCGTAGTCCTTGTCGCGGTAGGCCTCATCCGGCATCAGACTTCTAAGCCCGCGGCGCGCGAGCTCCGATTCAAACCGCTCTCGGATAAAGGACTCTTCATCGGGGTATTCGATCTGGTTGCCAGCAATACCGCTTTTGGCGAAGGGCCGCGGCGGATGCAGGGCAAGGTACCGAGCCGGCTCGCCACCAACGTTGAAATGCTGGTGGTACCAGTTATCTGGGGGTACGAACACGCTAGCTTCGCTCCAGGGCACGATCACCTTCTCCCCGCCTTCCGGCCACATGATGGAATAGCCTTCGCCGGTGGGAATGACGATGACGTAACTGGGGCCGTGGCGGTGTCCCTTTTTGTAGGTGCCTGCATCGAAGACCGACATGTGGCACGACAGGGGCGGCCAGGGG
>JAOTVC010000231.1 GCA_029863585.1 Alphaproteobacteria bacterium
GCATATCCTCTCCGGACATGAAACCGAGGCTGATCTTGAGCCTTTTGCCTTCGGCCAGCAGCGCCGGATCCTTCATCATCGCGGCAAGCGCGGCGCGCAGGGCGGCGACCCTGGCGGCGGGCACGGCGGGCGGCGCCATCACGTTGCGCCCCATGGCGTTGCCGAACGCGATGAAGCGCAGCAGCTTGGTTTTTTCCGGGCCCTTCGCCAACTCGGTGAGGAGCGGCACATTGGGAAGATCCGGGTCCTTTTCCAGCGCGTATTGCACCAAGATGTTGACCTTCTTGTCCCGGACCCAGTCGGCATTGGCGACCTTCATCGACGGCCAGGACTTGGTCGCGCCCTCGACCTCGCCCCGCTGCATGGCGAGGTTGGCGCCGGTCGAGCCTTTGTAGCCGATGACCGGCTTGAACTTGGTGCCGATGATGCCGTTGAGCTCCTTCAGGTGCGTCACCGTAGGCGAGGTCGGCCCCGACGCTCCCATCACGGTGACCCGCGTCCTGGCGTCCGCTAGCGTCTTGGTGGGCGAGGTATGCCAAGTGTAGCTCACCTCGGTGATCGGGGTGACCCGCCCGATCCAGTTGAATTTGGCGGCGTCGTAACTGATGCCCTTGCTGCCAAGCGCCTGTTCGATGGCGATGGCCTGGGGCGCGCTGGCGATCGCGGTGCCGTTCCTGGGCGCCACGGTATAGAACCAGTTAGCCATCTTCAGCCCGCCGGCGCCCGGCATGTTCTTGGCCACCACGGTCGGCGTGCCGGGGACATGGCGACCGATGTGGCGCGCCACGAGACGGCCATAGAGATCATAGCCGCCGCCCGGGCTGTAGCCGATATACATGGTCACCGTCTTGCCCTTGTAGAATCGCGCGACGTCTTGTGCGCCCGCCGCTGTCGTCGCCGCAGCACCCACCAAGGCCGCCCCCAGTGCGACCACCGAAAAACGATCAAATCTCATGGCTCCCCCCTTTTTTATAAAGCCTCCGGCATCGTCCGGCCGGACGCGGCTTGGCCCGCCGTCATCGGCGGGTCTTCCAGGAATATATCCCATCCCGCCCGGTGGCGCGCCACATGCAATCGCGCCCGCGCGCGGGCCTAGCGGACGCGCCCGGCGCCGCGCTGTTGCTTCGCCCGGATACTTCGCAACGTCTTAAGATAGGTCGCCTTGTTGGCGCCCCCAAGGGCCACCGCCTTCTCGGCCGCCCGCGCCGCCGCCGCCAGTTCCCCGAGTTCCGCTAGGACATGGGCCAGGTTGTTCAAGGCATCTCCGTTATCGGGATGGCGCTGGCTCGCCCTACGGTAAGCGCTGGCAGCGGCGCGCCGCTGCTTGAGCTTGTAAAGGGTGTTGCCGAGGCCCATCAAGGCGACCACATTGTCGGGCCAGCGCGCGGCGGCGGCACGGTAGGCGGCGGCGGCGGCCCGCGCTTGGCCGGCCCGCTCGACCCCGGCCACCGCCTTCACATAGGTTGCCTCATCCACCGGATCCGGGAACTCGCCCGGCCGCAGCACCAACAGCGCCCAATACCCGCCGCGCGCCCACGTGCGTTCGAAGGTCTCAAGCGACATGCGCAGATATTTCGTCATGCCTGAATGCAGGATGACATCGCCGGTCCCGAGGTCGTATCCGACCACCACGGCATAGTGCCAGCGGGGAAACATTTGCAGGCCGAGGTTCTGTAGCACGATCACCGGCCGGTCCCGGCTCACCGCACGGAACAGCGCGGAAAGCTGCCCCACGGGATAGGCGATGCGCCCATGGCGCCGCGCGGCGGCGAGTACGGCGGGCGTCAGGCTGCCTTCCCGGCCCCGGTTGTAGACTTCGCGCACCAGATCGTCCGGATGCACACGAACGCCGGCATGGGCCAGCACCATGGCGAGCGCCGCCGGGCCGCACTCCTTGGTTCGCTGCGCATAAAACACCGGCTGTGCAACCGCGGCCTTCTCGGGGACTGAACCGGGCCGAGTCCGCAGCGCGTCCAATTGGGGTGTCGCGCAGGCGCCGAGGGCGAGAGCCAGGGCGGCGGAAAACAGCGCCCGCCTAGTGGTGCGAGCGATCAATTGGGGTTGAGCGCACCCTTCTTGGTAAACCCGAACACGCTGGTCAGCCCGATCAGGTCCGTGATCAGAAGAACGATAAAGATCAGCACGGCCGCACCGACGATGGCGCCGACCGCGCCCTGACCGGAGGGAAGTTCGTCGATCCGCCCGGCGATCCTATCGATCTCTTCATCGGAAAGCGCGGCAACCCGGGCCTCGGCTTCCTTCGACGCGATCCCCAGCAGACTCAGCTGCTGCCGGACGTCCTCGCGCTTCATGAACGCGGCAACCCGGTCCCGCGCGGTGCCCTGGGTCTGCTCGATAACCTGATCGGTCCCGACAATCGCGGCATGGACGGGGACGACAGGCACGGAAGCGGCGGCCATGGCGGCCATCAATACGGCCGCGATGGGCTTACGGTAGGAAACGGTGAATTTCATTCTCGTATGAACCTCCCATGTTGGGACTTTGAGTCATTCTTCGAACGTCTGCGTCTTGCAGCGCCGAATCTGCAGGCCAACCCATGTCGGCCGAGGCCAACATATTAACGCCAAAACCACCGGCGGCACCGCCTTTTAAACGCAATTGCGCCTAGGTCCGGCCAATTTTCAGTAACGCCGCTCTCAGGACTTCGCTTCCGATCGATCGTCGCGCGCCTTTTGGGCGGCCGCGCCGGCATCGGCGTCCTCGATCACCGGCACGACTTCGAACTCCAGTAGACCCGCCCATTCCGACAGGTGCTGCGCCAGAAGCGTCGGATCATCGCCTTCCACCAGCAAGAATCCCTTGGTCGATCCCGGGACATGCCAGCGTCCGATGACCGCGAGCCCATCCGGGTACGGCGCCCCGGTTTCGAGGAATCGATCCACGGCTTCTTTGTAATTTTCCGGAGGAATTCTCCAAATGGTCATGATCTTCATGGGGCCCCCTCCTAGATGGTGGACGTTCCCGGCCCGGTGGAAACCGAGAATTCCCTCCCCGCCCGGCGCCGGTTGTAAGATAATCGACGGGTCTTCATATCAGGCTCGGCGTCAGCGTTCATCAAGGTTCGGCAACCGCCGCCCACTTGGCGGGAACATAACGGGGAGGACAGCATGAAAAAATCGCTCATTATTGCGGCAACCATGATCGCGTCTTCGGGGGTTATCGGCATCCCCGCCGCCAGCGCCGCCGGTGCCGCCGATTTCTATAAGGGCCGGTCGATCACCATGCTGGTGGGCTATGGGCCCGGGACCGGCTACGACGTCTACGCGCGGGCCCTCGTTCGCCATTTCGAGAAACACATTCCCGGCAAGCCCGGCATCATCGTCAAGAACATGCCCGGCGCCAGCAGCCTCAAGATGCTCAACTATCTCGCCAACGTCTCCAAACGCGACGGGAGCGAGCTTGGCGCGCCGGCCCGGGGGCTCTTCTTCGAGCCACTTTTCGGCAACAAGAAAGCGCAGTTCGACCCCCTCGCCTTCACCTTCATCGGCTCCATCGGCAAGGCCACGCCGCTCTGCTTCACCTGGCACACCAGCGGCATCACCTCGATCGAGCAGGCCAAGGCGCGCGACGTGGTCGTCGGCGCCACCGGGGGCCCCTCCAACAGCAACATCTATCCCCGCATCCTCAACGGCGTGCTCGGCACCAAGTTCAAGATCATCAAGGGCTACAAGGGCTCCGGTGCCATCGGCATGGCGATGGAACGGGGCGAGGTCCAGGGTTATTGCAGCTTCGGATGGGCGTCGATCAAATCGGCGCGGTCCAACTGGATCAAGAAGAAACAGATCAACCTGTTGCTGCAGATTTCCCTGAAGCCGCATCCGGAACTGCCCAATGTGCCGCTGGTGACAAGCCTGGTGACAAAGACGGAAGACCGCCAGGCCCTGGAACTGTCCTTCGCCCAGAGCGAAATGGCCCGCCCCATTGCCGGCCCCCGCGACGTGCCGAAGGACCGCGCCGAGGCGCTGCGTGCCGCCTTCACGGCGACCATGAAGGACCCGAAATTCCTGAGCGACGCGAAGAAGAACGCGATCGAGATCGACCCGATTTCGGGTGCTGAAATCCGCGCCCTGATCGCCCGCGTCTATGCCACGCCCAAGCCCATCGTCGCGCGGGTGATGAAAATGCGGCCCAAGATGAAATAGGGCGCGGCTAGGCGCTCAAGGCCGGGGCGTCGCGCAAACCGTCGAGGGCGGCGAACGCACTTTTCCAGGAATCCTCCGCGGCCGCGGCATTCCACGCCTTGGCGTTGGACGCACCGCTATAACCGTGGCCGACGCCCGGGTAGATGGTGATTTCGATGTTCGGCATGCCGGCGGTGGCTTCGCGGATTTCCGCCAGCGCTCGAGGGGGCAAGACACGGTCCTGATCGCCCCAATGCAGGCGGATCGGCCGATCACCGATCGCCGGAACCGCGTCCAGATACTCCTCGAGCCCGGTGCCGTGGAAGGCGAACCCGGCGTCACAGCCCAACCGCGCCGGGCCGAGCAGCGCATACGGCCCGCCGTAACAAAGCCCCAGCACCGCAACGCGCCCGTTGCACTGTGGCAGACCCTTGACCACCGCCATGACGTCGGCGAGGTCCTGGACGCCCGCCTCGATCTGCGGAGCCCGGTTCTCGGCCCGAGCCCGGGCGCGGCGGCCGCCGTCTTCGGTCCGCGGCATGGGACCGGAATCGCCCCGCCAGAAAAGGTCCGGCGCGGCAACGACGATGCCTTTTTCCGCGCAGTCGCGCGCCGTGTTGCGGATGTCCTCATCGACGCCCCAGATTGCCGGCATGATGATGAGCGCAGGGCCAGGCGCGCCCTCCGGCACGGCGAGATGGCAATCGAATTCCCCACCGCCGCTCGATTGAACCTTGATGTCCGCCATGACGCCTGTCCTCCCCCCGGTTCCGTTTATTCCTTGGCCGCCGCATCCTGTTCGGCGAACACCTCCGCGGCCAGGTGATAGGCCGAATTGGCCGCCGGCAGGCCGCAGTAAAGCGCCGCGTGCAGCAACAACTCCTTGATCTCCTCGCGGCTCACGCCGTTATTGGCCGCAGCGATGAAATGCATGCGCAGCTCCGCCTCGCGGTTGAGCGCCACCAGCATGGCGATGGTGATCATGCTTCTCGTATGCCGCT
>JAOTVC010000230.1 GCA_029863585.1 Alphaproteobacteria bacterium
CGGTCAGATATGGATGGCGCGTCCGGCGACCGCCAGGGCCGCTTCCTTGACCGCCTCGTTCAGGGTCGGATGGGCATGGCAGGTCCGGGCCACGTCTTCGGCGCTGGCGCCGAACTCGATGGCCAGGGCCAGTTCGGCGATCAGGGTCCCGGCGTCGGGGCCAACGATATGGACGCCGAGGATCCGGTCGGTCTTGGCGTCGGCCAGGATCTTGACGAAGCCGTCGGTCTCATCGTTGGCACGCCCACGGGAATTGGCCGAGAACGGGAACTTGCCGGCGGTGTAGGCGACGCCGGCTTGCTTGAGCTGCTCCTCGGTCTTGCCGACCGCGGCGGCCTCGGGATAGGTGTAGACGACGCCGGGGATGGCGTCGTAATTGACATGCGCCGCCTGGCCGGCCATGACTTCCACCGCGGCAATACCTTCTTCTTCCGCCAGGTGGGCCAGCATCGGTCCTTCGATGACGTCACCGATGGCGTAGATGCCGGGCACGTTGGTCTGGAAACGGCCGTCGATCTTGACGCGGCCGCGGTCGTCCATTTCGACCCCGGCCTGCTTCAGCCCCAGCCCGTCGGTGTAGGGCACCCGGCCGATGGCCACCAGCACATGATCGCACTTGATCTCTTCCTGCTCGCCGCCTTTTGCCGGCGCCACGGTCAGGGTAACGCCCCGGTTCGACGTCTCGGCCGCCAGTACCTTGGTGCCGAGGCGGAATTCCATGCCCTGCTTGGTCAGCAGGCGCTGCATCTGCTTGGCGGCCTCGCCGTCCATGGTCGGCAGCACGGCATCGAGAAATTCGACCACCGTGACCTTGGCGCCCAACCGGCGCCACACCGAGCCCATCTCCAGGCCGATATAGCCGCCGCCCACCACCACCAGGTGCTTCGGCACCTTGGGCAGGCTCAGCGCGCCGGTGGAGGACACGATGCGGTTCTCGTCGATCTCGACCCCGGGCAGGCGGGCGACATCGGAGCCGGTGGCGATCAGGATGTTCTTGGCCTCATAGGTCTTGGCCCGGCCCTTGGCGGGGGTCACCTTGACCGCGCCGGGCTTGGCGATCGCGCCCCTGCCCTTGAGCCAGGTGACCTTGTTCTTCTTGAACAAGTATTCGATGCCCTTGGTCAGATCGCCCACCACCTTGTCCTTGTGGCCGAGCATCTTTGAGAGTTCGACACCGAGACCGGTCGCCTTGATGCCGAACGTGGCGAAGTCCGATGCCGCCAGCTCGTACAGCTCCGAGGAATGGAGCAGCGCCTTGGACGGGATGCAGCCGACGTTCAGGCAGGTGCCGCCGAGGGTGTCCCGGGATTCGACGCAGGCCGTCTTGAAGCCGAGCTGGGCGGCGCGGATGGCGGCGACATAGCCGCCCGGCCCGGCACCGATGACGATCAGGTCGAAAGAGTCTTCGCCGGCCGCCATCTCAAACGTCCAACAGGATACGGTCGGGCGCCTCGATGCATTGCTTGACGCGCACCAGGAAGGTCACCGCCTCGCGCCCGTCGACCATGCGGTGATCGTAGGACAGCGCCAGGTTCATCATCGGCCGCACCACCACGTCGTCGCCCTCGCACACCGGACGCTTGACGATGGAATGCATGCCGAGGATGCCCGACTGGGGCGGATTGAGGATCGGCGTCGACAACAGCGAACCGTAGATGCCGCCATTGGTGATGGTGAAGGTGCCGCCGGTGAGATCGTCGATGCCGAGCTTGCCCTGGCGCGCGCGGGTGGCGAGATCGACGATCTCCGCCTCGATCTCGGCGAAGCTTTTGGCATCGGCATTGCGCAGCACCGGCACCACCAGGCCGTGTTCGGTGCCGACGGCAACGCCGATGTCGTAATGGTTCTTGTAGACGATGTCCTCGCCGTCGATTTCCGCGTTGACCTCGGGGATCTCCTTGAGCGCCACCACGCAGGCCTTGACGAAGAACGACATGAAGCCGAGTTTCACCCCGTGCTTGGCGACGAAGGCGTCCTGCACCCGGGCGCGGGCCTCCATCACCGCGGTCATGTCCGCCTCGTTGAAGGTGGTCAGCATGGCGGCGGTGTTCTGGGCTTCTTTCAGGCGTTCGGCGATGCGCCGGCGCAGGCGCGTCATCTTGACCCGCTCCTCGCGGGGACCGGCGGCGGCGGGCGCGGGCGCCTCAACCTTGCCTTCGGTCGCCGGCGCCGCCTCGACGCCGCCCTCCAGGTAAGCCAGCACATCGCCCTTCACGAGGCGGCCGCCCTTGCCGGTGGCGGGGATCTCGGCGGGGTTAAGGTCGTTTTCCTCGACCAGCTTGCGCACCGCCGGCGACAGCAACACGTCACCATCGGCCGATAGCGGCGCCGCAGCGGGCGCGGGTTTCTCCGCCACCTTGGCCGCGGCCGGCGCGGGCTTGGCTTTTTCGGGCGCCGCCTCGGGCGCCTCGGCCTTGGTTTCGGGCTTGGCTTCCGGCTTCGACGCGGGCTCGGCTTTGGGTTTGGCCTCGGCCTTGGCGCCTTCCTCGATGGAGCCGAGCCGCGCCCCCACCTCGACATCGGCGCCGGCATCGGCGGTGATCTCGGACAATACGCCCGCGGCCTGGGCGTTGACCTCGACCGCGACCTTGTCGGTCTCCAGCTCCACCAGCGGCTCGTCCATCTCCACGGCATCGCCGGGGGATTTGAACCACTTGGCGACGGTCGCCTCGGTTACCGATTCACCCAGTGCGGGCACGACAATCTCGATGGTCATCTCACTCACCTACGTCTTGAAGAACCCGACCGGGCCTTGGCCGGCGCTTTCCTGGTGGATGCCTTGGCGCCCTTCGCCACCGCCTTGGTCTTTCCCGCCTTGGTCTTTCCCGCCGCGGTCTTGCCTTTCGCCGGTTTCGCGTTCAGCGGCCGGGCGCTGCCGTTGGCACGGGCCGGCCGCCGCTGTTCCCTGGCGCCGGCGCGGGCCGCCTGGCGGCCGGCGTCGCCGGCCACCGTCAGGGCCTCGTCGATCAAGGCCGCCTGTTCCCGGTTGTGGCGGCTGAGCAGGCCGGTGGCCGTGGCCGCCGCCTCGGCGCGCCCGGCATAGCCCGGGCGGTTGGCACTGACGTTGAGGCCGCGCAGCAGGTCCTCGATGCGACGGTCGACGAAGGTCCAGGCGCCCATGTTCCAGGGCTCTTCCTGGCACCACACGACGTCGGCGTTGGAATAGCGTTCAAGCTCGGCGGTCAGGGAATTGACCGGGAAGGGATAGATCTGTTCCAGCCGGACGATGGCGACATCGTCGATGCCGCGTTCCCGGCGCTCGGTCAGCAGGTCGTAATAGACCTTGCCGGTGCACAGCACGACGCGGCGCACCTTGGCGTCGGCCACCATCTTATCGACCTCCGGTATCACCCGGTGGAAGCAGGTGCCGGGGCCCATGTCCTCGAGCTTGGACACGCAGAGCTTGTGGCGCAGCAGCGATTTCGGGGTCATCACGACCAGCGGCTTGCGGAAGGCGCGGCGCAGCTGGCGGCGCAACACATGGAAATAGTTGGCGGGCGTCGTGCAGTTGACAACCTGCCAGTTGTCCTCGCCGCAGATCTGCAAGTAGCGCTCGAGCCGGGCCGAGGAATGCTCCGGACCCTGGCCCTCGTAACCGTGGGGCAGCAGCATGACCAACCCGGACATGCGCAGCCACTTACTTTCGCCGGACGAAATGAACTGGTCGATGATGACCTGGGCGCCGTTGGCGAAATCGCCGAACTGGGCCTCCCACAGCACCAGGGAATTGGGGTCGGTGATGGAGTAGCCGTATTCGAAGCCCAGCACCGACATTTCCGACAGCGGGCTGTCGATCACCTCGAACATCGCCTGATCGGGATCGACATTGGCGAGCGGCAGGTAACGCTCCTCGGTGTCCTGATCGACCAACACCGAATGGCGCTGGGAGAACGTGCCGCGCCCGGAATCCTGGCCCGACAGGCGCACCGGCGAGCCTTCCTTCAGGAGCGTGCCGAAGGCCAGCGCCTCGGCGGTGGACCAATCGATGTCTTGGCCTGATTCGATCATCTTCGCCTTGGCCTTGAGCTGGCGACCGATGCGCGGGTGCAGGTTGAAATCTTCGGGTATCGCGGTCAGCGCCGCGCCGACCCGCCTGAGTGTCTTCAGCGGGACCGCCGTGTAGCCGGAACGCTTGTCTCCCGACGCCACCTCGAAGCCGGTCCACGCGCCCTCCAACCAGTCGGCCTTGTTGGGCTTGAAGGTCTTGGAGGCCTCGAAATCCTCTTCCAATTCCTGGCGGAAGGCCGCGATCTCCGCGTCCACCTGTTCCCGGGTCAGGACGCCCTCGTCGACCAGCCGTTTGCCGTAAATCTCAACCGCGCTCGGATGATCGGCGATCTTGCGGTACATCAGGGGCTGGGTGAAGGACGGCTCGTCGCTTTCGTTATGGCCGAAGCGGCGGTAGCAGAACATGTCGATGACCACGTCCTTGTTGAACTTGGCGCGGTATTCCGTGGCGATGCGCGCCACCTGGGCCACCGCTTCCGGATCGTCCCCGTTGACGTGGAAGATCGGCGCCTGGACGACCTTGGCGAGGTCGGACGGATAGGGCGAGGAACGGCTGAACCGGGGCGCGGTGGTGAAACCGATCTGATTGTTGACGATCAGGTGCACCGTGCCCCCGGAGCGGTAGCCCCTGAGATCGGAAAAGGTAAAGGTCTCCGCCACGAGGCCCTGGCCGGCGAAGGCCGCGTCGCCGTGCATCAGAATCCCCATGACCTTGTCACGCGTCTCATCCCCGCGCTGGGCCTGCTTGGCCCGCACCTTGCCCACCACGACGGGGTCCACCGCTTCCAGGTGGGACGGGTTGGCGTTCAGCGACAGATGCATGTTGCGGCCTTCGAATTCCCGGTCGCCCGACGTGCCGAGATGGTATTTGACGTCGCCGGAGCCCTGAACGTCCTCCGGGTTGGCGGAGGTGCCCTGGAATTCGGAGAAGATCGCGGTATATGGCTTGCCCATGATGTTGGCCAGCACGTTGAGACGCCCGCGGTGGGGCATCCCGAAGATGATCTCCTCCACCCCCAGGGCGGATGCGGTGTGGATGATCTCTTCCAGCGCGGTGATCATGGCTTCGGCGCCGTCGACGCCGAACCGCTTGGTGCCCGGGTATTTGACATGGAGGAATTTTTCGAACTCCTCG
>JAOTVC010000233.1 GCA_029863585.1 Alphaproteobacteria bacterium
CGAGCGGGCGGAGTATGAACAGGATCTCCTGCGCATCTGCCATGCGCTCAATCCGGAGAATTTCGATCTGTGCCTGGAACTGGCCGCCATGCCGTCGGCGGTGCGCGGTTTCGGTCACGTCAAGCGGGCCGCCTTTGATGCCGCGGCACCGCGCCGGGCGGAGATCCGCGCCGCCCTCGATAAGGGGAACCATGACCGCTTGGCCGCAGAATAGCCGTCCCGCCGCGTCCGCCGACCTATCCGACCCAAGGGGCCAGCCCAGCCTTTCCCTTTCGGGCAATCGGGGCCGGGCCCGTCCGGCGCCATGACCGATTTCAAGCCGCTGGCCGGATTCATCCGGGCCATGCGCCACCGCCATTACCGCAACTACACCATCGGCAGCGTGCTGTCCCTGATCGGCACCTGGACCCACCGCATCGCGCTCAGCTGGCTGACCTGGGAGCTGACCGGCTCGTATGGATGGCTCGGAATCATCGCCTTTGCCGACATGTTCGTGATGATGCTGGTGACGCCGCTCGCCGGCGATCTCGCCGACCGCCGGGACCGGCGCTGGGTCGCCTTCTGGGCCCAGTTCGCCATGATGTGCCAGGCCGCCACCATCGCCTGCCTCGTCTTCATCGGCTGGATCAACGTCTGGGGGCTGCTGGTCCTCACCATGGCGCTCGGCGCCATGCACGCCTATCACA
Source organism: Alphaproteobacteria bacterium (assembly GCA_029863585.1). Classification (GTDB taxonomy): domain Bacteria; phylum Pseudomonadota; class Alphaproteobacteria; order SMXQ01; family SMXQ01; genus SMXQ01. The sequence goes on from JAOTVC010000233.1 coordinate 687, forward strand.
CGGCCTCGCGCCTCGCCATGGTCCCCAACCTGGTCCCCAAGGAGGACCTGACCCCGGCCATCGCCATCAATTCCCTGATCTTCAACGTCGCCCGCTTCGTCGGGCCGGCGGTCGCCGGGGTGATCATCGCCAGCGTCGGCGTCGGCCCCGCCTTCACCTTCAACGCCCTGACCTTCGTGATCTTCTTAGCTGTCCTGGCGCGCTTGGAAATGCTGCGCAGCGAGCACCAGCCCGGCCGCGGCGGCGGCGTCATTTCCAACGTCGCCGAAGGCATCCGCTACGCCGCCGGCCATGCCGGGATCGGCCCGCTCCTGGTGATGCTGGGGGTGACCGCCTTCGCGGCGCGCTCCTTGCCCGACCTGATGCCGGGGTTCGCCGACGGCGTCTTCCACCGGGGCCCGGCGGGGCTGGCCTGGCTGACGGCGATGATGGGGCTCGGCGCCATGGGATCGGGCTTCGTGCTGCTGGCCCGGGACGGGATCAGGGGCATGACCGCGATGGTGACGCACTGCCTCGTGCTGCTCGGCATCGTCACCGTGGTGTTCGTCCTATTGGACATCTTCTGGATGGCGGCGGTGGTGATGGTGGCCGTCGGCTTCACCATGAACCTCAACGGCATCGGCGTCCTCAACCTGATGCAGAACGCGGTGGATGGGTCCCTGCGCGGCCGGGTGATGGCGATCTATACCTTCCTCTACCAAGGGGCGCCGGCGGCGGGCACGCTGCTGCTGGGCGGGATCGCCGAATACACCGGCCTGCCCTGGCCGGTGGGGGCGGCGGGGGTGTTTCTGGTCCTGGTGTGGCTGTGGATGGCGCGCCGCCTCGACGCCATGACCGCCAGCCTGGAAGGCACGGCGCCGGCGGCGCCGGAGGGGAGCGCGGCGCGATGATCGGCGGCGGCAAATGGGCCCACGTCATCCAGGCGCTGCGCTACCGGGACCACCGGCTGTTCAACTCCACCCTGGCACCGGCCTTGATCAGCCTGTGGGCCCAGCGCACCGGCATCGGCTGGCTCGCCTGGGACCTCACCCATTCGCCCACCTGGCTCGGCGTGGTGGCGGCGGCCGACCTGCTGCCCGGCGTGATCCTTTCACCCTTCGCCGGAGTCACCGCCGACCGGGCCGTGCCGCTGAGAATGATGCGCCTCACCCAGGGCATCATCATGGTCCACGCCTTGGTGCTGTGGGGGCTGACCGCCAGCGGGCTGATCAATATCTGGATCCTGTTCGGTCTGGCGCTGGTCACCGGGTTCAACCAGCCTTACGCCACGGCGGGCCGCATGGTCTTCTACCCGGTCTTGGTACCCCGCGAGGAACTGGGCACCGCCATCGCCATAAATTCCACCATATTCAACGGCGGACGCGCCATCGGACCGGCCCTGGCGGGGCTGATGATCGGGCCGTTCGGGGTGGCGTCGGTGTTCCTGCTCAATTTCGCGACCTTCGTCGCCCATCTCATCAATCTGTTCCGCATCCGCCCGATCCGGACCGAACGCCACGAACGGCGGCGCACCGGCATGATGAGCGAAATCCGCGAAGGGCTCGCCTATACCCTGCGCCATCCCGGCATCGGCCCCCTGCTGTTGCTGATGACGGTGGCCTCGATGGTGTCCCGGCCATTGAGCGAAATGTTGCCCGGGTTCGCCGACGAGGTGTTCGCCCGCGGGCCCGAAGGGCTGGGCTGGATGCTGGCGGCGGCGGGCCTCGGTGGCGTCGTGGGCGCCATCTGGCTGACCCGGCGCGGCCCGGTGGAGGGCCTGACCAACGTCGTGCTGATGACCACGGTCGTGATGGGCCTGGCCATGGTCGCCTTCGCCATGATCGGCAATTTCTGGTTGGCCCTGGTCTTCCTGACCGTCATCGGCTTCGCCCACACGGTGTCCGGGACCGGCACCCAGTCCCTGATGCAAACCGCGGTGTCGGCCGCGGTGCGGGGACGGGTCATGTCGCTCTACACGGTGATCTTCCGCTCGATGCCGGCGATCGGTGCCATCGCCATCGGCGTCGCGGCGGAGATCGTCGGCCTGACCTACGCGGTGGCGGGCGCCGGCGTGCTCTGCACCCTGGCCTGGGCCGCCGCCCATCACCGGCGCAGGGCGCTCGCGGAGGCGTTGGAGATGCCGCCAAGAGAGTCCTGAGCCGCGTTGCGACACCCTGCCGCGGTGCAGGAATTCTGTCTTCGGGGGCTTGCGCGACCTAGGAATCGATCCCCATATCCTGTATGAGTGAGCATGCGCATACCGGTATATAGCGCCGGGAGGGCGCGCAACCTTGGGAACGCCGGAATCGCCGGCGAGGACGATCGGCCCATGACGACACTGGAAACTCTTGATTACACGCAAGAAATCGCCCGCGCGACAGCGCTGCTCTACGATCGCGTCAAATCCGTGATCCCGGCGGCGGAATGGCCGGTGCACGCGCCCTATGTCGACGCCATCAACCGGCTGAAAAAAGAGCGCAACGCGGTCATCCTGGCGCACAACTACATGACGCCGGAAATCTTCCACTGCGTCGGCGATCTGTGCGGCGATTCCCTGGCATTGGCCAAGATGGCCCAGGACACCGACGCGGACGTCATCGTGCTGGCCGGAGTCCATTTCATGGCGGAAACGGCGAAGCTGCTGAACCCCGAAAAGATCGTCCTGATCCCGGACATGGGCGCCGGATGCTCGCTCGCCTCATCGATCACCGGCGCCGACGTGCGGGCCCTGAAGGCGGCGCATCCGGGGCGTCCGGTGGTGACCTATGTCAACACCTCGGCCGAGGTGAAGGCGGAATCGGATATCTGCTGCACCTCCTCCAATGCCGTCAAGATCGTGGAATCGCTGGGCGTGGACGAGGTCATCATGATCCCGGACGAATATCTCGCGGGCTTCGTCGCCTCCCAGACCAAGGTCAAGATCATCCCCTGGCAAGGCCACTGCGTCGTGCATGAGGCCTTCACGGTCGAAGAGATCGAAGAATACCGCAGCATGTACGACGACATCGCCGTCATCGCCCACCCCGAATGCCCGGGCGACGTGCTGAACGCCGCCGACTTCGTGGGTTCCACCAGTGCCATGATCAACTGGGTGCGGACCCATAAGCCCAAGCACGTCTTCATGGTGACCGAGTGTTCGATGAGCGACAACGTCGCGGCGGAGGAACCCGAGGTGGAGTTCATCCGCCCCTGCAACCTGTGCCCCTACATGAAGATGATCACCCTGCCCAAGATTCTCAAATGCCTCGAGACCTTGGAGCCCAGGGTGGAGATCGATGAAGACGTCGCCGCGCGCGCACGAATCGCCGTCGAGCGCATGGTGGCAGTCAGCTGAATGGCGAATTGGCGGCGCAGCCCTTCCGGTCGGAGCCACTTGCCGGCAGGCGCGACCGGGGCAGGCGGTTCCGGGTTGGTGTGTCGCCTGTGGATCTGGGCTGCCGGTTCGGGCACCTGACGCATGGCCTGGGGGAGGGGGAACAATTCAACGACAACGCACTGGACATCGATCGATCCGGCCCACCCATGCGGGCAGGGCGGCAAAGCCTTGCGCATCGCCCCCTGCGCCGTGGCATCCCGGCGCCGCGCCGACCGATCCGCCGCGAAGCCCACATCGGAGTGATACATTTCTGAGAATCTGGGTTGAACTTTGTTCCATTTTCGAATAAATCTTTTGTTAAGAATAAGAAAAGAAACAGTCTGTTAACTATAAATTGAAGTCATAGTTAATATTTATGGTTAATTTTTGTTGAGTGGTTTCTCAAGGGACGCGGCCAATCCCATGGAACCATGTGGAAAACCCGATTTCGGGACAGGGCCGCAACCGATGATCCGCCGGGCGCAGTTTGCCTGAGCTTCCGGCGGGAAGAGCGAAGTAGAGCGTACCAGGGGCAAAAAAGGGGCTGACAGGGAGGGTGGGAATCCACGTGTAACCCAAACAATTTATCATTCGTCCTGCGATTATTGCAGGGAGCTTATTGCTGTCTCAGCATCCTGATCTGAACGCGTATGGCCGAAATTTCGCGGTCGCTTGCCGGTCAGTAAGCTCTCTCCTTGGGGGAAAACGTCGCAGTTCCGTTTTCATTCGTTGGTATCCCAGGTTGAGGCAGTATGCGTCAAAAGAGCAATCCAATTTCATCCGAATCGGAGCGTCATCTCACGCCCGACCTGATCGAATCGCTCGACAAGGAGCGATTGGTCCAGTTGATCATGCAGGCCGCGGCCGAGAGCCCCGATACCTTCAACCGAATCACCTCGGCCGTCAGGAACAACGCCACGGTGGCGGAGGACGCATCCCCGAATGCCGATAGGGCCGAAACCGCCGATCACATGGTGGGCTCCAGCAAGGCGATGCTGGATGTCTTCTCCACCATTCGCAAGGTGGCGGCGGTGGATGCCCCGGTCCTGATCACCGGCGAGAGCGGCACCGGCAAGGAACTCGCCGCCCAGGCGATCCACGAGCGCTCGGCCCGAAGC
>JAOTVC010000234.1 GCA_029863585.1 Alphaproteobacteria bacterium
AGGGTGACGGGGAGGTCGGCCTCGGGCACCGGCACCGGGCCGCAGGCCGGGCAGTAGATGATGGGAATCGGGCATCCCCAATAGCGCTGGCGGGACACCCCCCAGTCCCGCAGCCGATAGGTCACCTGGGCTGCGCCCTGCCCCGTATCGGCCAGCCGTTTGGTGGCTTCGCGCTTGCCGTCTATGACGTTGAGGCCGTCGAGGAAGTCCGAATTGGCGTGTACCCCTTCGCCCACATAGGCTTCTTCTCCGATCTCGAAGCCCGCCGCGTCGACGCCGTCGGGAATGACGACCGGGCGGACCGGCAAATCGTATTTGCGCGCGAATTCCAGGTCGCGCTGATCATGGGCGGGGCAGCCGAAAATCGCACCGGTGCCGTAATCCATCAGCACGAAGTTGGCGACATAGAGCGGCAGGTCTTCACCCTTGCGGAAAGGGTGCCGTGCCGTGATCCCCGTGCGGTAGCCTTTCTTCTCGGCCGTTTCGATCGCCTCTTCCGACGTGCCTAGCCGGTTACATTCGGCGATGAAGGCGCGGAGATCGGAGTCGTTCGTGGCAAGGGCCTCGGCCAGGGGATGGTTCGGGGAAATCGCAAGGAATGCCGCACCGAAAAGGGTATCGGGCCGGGTGGTGAACACGTCGAGGGTGGCGCCGGCGGCATCGGGCGCGCCGTCGAGAGAAAAGGCGATTCGCGCGCCCTCCGAACGCCCGATCCAGTTTTCCTGCATGATGCGGACCCGCTCGGGCCAGCCGTCGAGCTGCGCGAGCTCCTCAAGGAGGCTGTCGGCGAACGCCGTGATCTTCAGAAACCATTGGTTTAACTTACGTTTTTCGACCTCTGCCCCGGAGCGCCAACCCTTGCCGTCGATCACCTGCTCGTTGGCCAGCACCGTCTGGTCGACCGGGTCCCAGTTGACCCAGGACTCCCTGCGATAGGCCAGGCCGGCCGCCAGAAAATCCAGGAACATCTTCTGTTCATGGCGGTAGTAGTCCGGATCACAGGTCGTGACCTCGCGCGACCAGTCGATGGACAAGCCCATGGATTTGAGCTGCCCCCGCATGTGATCGATGTTCTCATAGGTCCATTTGGCGGGGTGGACCTTGTTCTCGATAGCGGCGTTCTCGGCAGGCAGGCCGAAGGCATCCCAGCCCATCGGGTGCAGCACGGCGTATCCCTGGGCCCGTTTGAACCGTGCGATCACGTCGCCGAGGGTGTAGACCCGCACATGGCCCACATGGATGTGACCCGAGGGATAGGGGAACATTTCAAGGACATAGCATTTCCTGCCGGTGCCCGGCGCGGGCGTGGCGAAGACATCGGCGCCCGCCCAGGCGGACTGCCATTTGGCTTCGATTTCCTTGGCATTGTAACGCGGCATGAAGTCTGTGCCCGGGGTTTGGGTTCTGTCCTGACCGCGCGGATTTTGGCCCGGCGGGTGCGTTGGTGCAAGGTCCGTTCGCCGCTGGCAGACGGCGGTCCCCGGGGCCGCGCCAGGGTGCGGGCGGCAGGGGACGGTCAGCGGTCTAGCGGAACTGGTTCGCGCGGATGTCGCGCGCCTTTGCGAGGATGGCGTTCTCCAGCTTGGTTTCGGCCGTCTTGGAGCCGCGCCGGGCCGAGGTCTGGCCCTGGCTGCGGTTCTTGACGTAGAGCGCCACCTTGATGTTGTCGGTGCGCAGTTCGCGTCCGAGGATATAGGCGGTCACCCGATACTGGCTGCCCGGTTCCTCCTCCAGGGAGAACCAATCGGTAATGATGACACCACCGAAAGGATCGGCGCTTTCCAGCGGCCCGAGATCAAGCGTCTCCAAGGTCGCCCGCCAGAGATAGTAATTAACCGTGGAAAAGCTATCCCCGGCGGCGCCCCGCTTCTTGTCTTCGCCGCCAAGCGACAGGTCGCCGAACACCTTTTCCTTGCCGCCTTCCAGCCCCTCGATCCGCTCACGATAGGCGTCTCGGGATTCGAATTCGGGAAAATCCTGTTCCTTGTCGACACCGACGGCGCAACCCGCCAGCAGGACGACCGCACAGGCCAGGCAAAATTTGCTGATGGAACGGGGTGTTCTAAATAGCGACGGGGTCACTGTCATATTCCTAATGTTTTCGATGCCGAGAAGGATCTGCCTGGGTGCAGCGAACAAGGCGCACCGGGGCGTATCCGCATGGCTCGTATCTTAGATCGGTTGCCCGGTCAAGGTCCAGATGGTCCGACCGGCTGGCCCGGCGGGTGGGGCCGCCGTCTGGAACCTCACGAATAGACCGCCAGATCGCTACCATGCCCTATTCCGAGGCACCGGAAAGGTCGAGCACGGCAAATCCGCTGGGGGCTTCACCGGCTTGATGGCGCCGCCACATCGTCTCATAGGCGGCTTCAAGATGGCGGCAGGAAAGAGCGGTGTTGAACAACGGACGGGTCACGAGGTTGGCCGCGAGCCGTTCGCGCAGTTGTGCCAACTCATCGGGCTCCTGCCCCAGCCGCACTGCAAGGGTCTCGTATTCATCGAGGCTGCCGGCGACAAGTCTTGGCAGGCCGAGACTCAGCAACATGCTGGCAGTCACGCGGCCGGCGAACGCGGCGCCGGGGCAGGTGACGATCGGTACCCCCGCCCAAAGCGAATCGCTTGCCGTGGTGTGGGCCCCATAGGGAAGGGTATCAAGGCTGAGGCCGGCCAGTTTGTGGCGCGCCAGGTGATCCGGGTTGGGGATGTGGCGGGCGAAGACAAGCCGGTCGGCAGAGACCCCGCGGGCCCGGGCTTCCGTCCGGAGGTTCCGGGTGGTGTCCGTGGAATGCTCCATCAGCCACAGCACGCTGCCTTCGACGGCTTGCAGGATCCGCATCCAGAGGCCGAACATGTCCGGCGTGATTTTCCAGCTGTTGACGAAAGCGCAATAGATGAATCCGTCCTCCGGAAGGCCCATTTCGGCGCGCCCGGGTTGACGGGTGGCGATCGGCCGCGCGCCGTCGTTGGGCAGATAACATCCGGGGAGATCCACGATCTGCTCGCTGAAGTACGGCCGGACTTCGGTCGAAATCACGGTGGAATCGGCAATCAGATAGTCGATATAGGGCGCCGCCATGGTTCCGGTATAGGCGACATAGCTCACCTGAACCGGTGCCGGCCGCATCGCGAATATCCTGGGCCGTGCGCCGCGGGTGAATCCCTTGCGATCGACGGCGATATCGACCTCCAGGTCGCGCAGCAGCCGGGCGATATCGCCGTCGCTGCGGGAACGGACGTCGATGAACCGCTCGAACGCAGCTTCGAACCGCTTGCGCTGAGGTCCGTCGCTCGGTGGGCCAAAGGAGATTGCCATGGTCTCGAACCTCGAGCGGTCGTGGCATTCGAACAGGCCGGACATGAGGTAGGCCATGGGGTGGTCGTGAAAGTCGGCGGACACGTAAGCGATGCGGATGCGGTCGTGGGTATAGCGTTCACCCCGCCAAAGTGGCATCCCCGCCGGCGGATAATGGTGATTGCTCCAAATCCGGGCACAGGCTTGGTGATCTTCGGGACGATCCCAGAGTCCCAGAAAAATGAAGGGGTGAATCGCCCGCTTGCCGGCCCGGACTTCGGCAACCACGGACGCGGTATCCGCAGCATGGGTCGTCCAGTCGCATAGACTCGCCTTGGCACCAAGCAGGGCGCCGAAGAGATACTCCTGATCTGGATCGAGGACGCGCGCGTGCTGGTAGGCGGCGACCGACTCCGCAAAGCGCCGGGCCTCGAAAAGGGCAGCCCCCAAATTCCGGTAGGTCTGCCCGTGATCGGGCCGGATCGCCAAGGCCGATCGATAACAATCGATGGCGTCCTCGTGCCGATTGAGTCGTTCCAGCGCGGCGCCCTTGTTGTTCCACGCCTGGCCCAGCCGGGGATCGAGTTCAAGGGCGCGATCGAAACTGGCGATCGCGTCCCGGTGTCGGCCGAGGTCACTGAGGGCATTGCCCCGGTTAAACCAGGCCGCGGCCAGCCCCGGCTGGCGGCTGACAACTTCATTGAATTGCTCAAACGCCTCTTCGGATCGTTTCAGGGCCTGCAGGGCATTGCCGAGATTGACCCGGGCATCGACGAACTGCGGCTGCAGGGCGACAGCGGCGGCGAAACTTTCGACCGCATCGGGATATCGTCCGCTGGCGGCCAATAGGTTGCCGCGGTGAAAATGCGCCTCGGCCAGCTCGGGGTGGCGGGCAATGAGATCTCGGAGCTGTTCTTCCGCTTCGCCCGTCTTGCCCTGTTGGGTCAGCGCCATGGCCAGCCGGTAACACGGGTCCACCGCACCCGGCCGGGACTCGAGGAGCCGGCGGTAGAGCGGTTCGGCTTCATCCGGCCGACCGGCATCGTGAATCCGGCATGCGGCCCGAAATGTCTGTTGAAAGCAAGAATCCGAATTCACGGTTCGGGGCGATGTCCCAAGGGGTGAGTGCCGGCGGGTCGACTGGCTTGCGATGCCGGACAAACGCGCGTGTGAAGTGCAGCAAATCCGTCCCCGAGCCGCAACAGGTTTTTCCCGGCCGGGTCATGGGAGGATGGCTTGCCGGCCGATCGCGCAAAAAAAAGCGGCGGACCGAAACCGGCCCGCCGCCTGAAAGGTGTAATGCTGATTTTTTTAGAACTTGGCGCCGAGGCCCAGGATGATGGCGGTACCACTGTTGCCGCCATCGTCGGTGTCGAGCGGCTCATCCAGGTCGAACAGGTGCAGGGCGACGTTGCCCGTCAACCCGCCGCCGAAGTTGTAGGCGCCCGTCAACATGGTGTGCTTCCACTTGTTGTCGCCGCCGTCGTCGGCGGCCTTGGTGTTGATGTGGACCAGCGCCACTTCCCAGCGCCCGCCGTTATAGGCGACGCCGACATCGAAGCCGGTGATGTCGCCGGTCTCGTCGAAGCGGGCCCATTCACCGGCGTCCTTGTAGCCGGCGGCCACGGTCCACGGACCCTGGCTGTAGGTAATGCCGGCACGCCAGCCGAAGTTGTTGTCCTCGAAGGTCGTGGGACCGTCAGGCTCGTCGCCCGGCATGAGGGTGGCACCCCAAGTGGCACGGATGCTGCCGGGGCCGACCTTGCCGCGCCATTCGACGCCAAACTCGTGGGCCGGATCGGCATCACCACCGGTATCGGCACCGGCGACGGA
>JAOTVC010000235.1 GCA_029863585.1 Alphaproteobacteria bacterium
CTATTCCTGTGGGCTGCGCAACGCCGAGGTGCCCTTCATCATCCCGGTGGGCGACAAGAAGATCGTGGGCATGACCAGCTACGACGTGTCCGACACCCGCTCCATGGGGGGCTCCGACCGCACCCCGCGCGAGGTGCTCAATATCTGGCGCGATTTCTTCGACCAGCTGTATGACGAGGGTGCGCGCGGCTACCCGAAGATGCTGGCCTACGGCACCCATCCGCCGCTGGCCATGGCCTACCGCATCCGCCCGCTGGAGGAGCTTCTGGAATACGTCAAGAGCCGGCCCAAGGTGTGGATCACCACGCGGGGCGAGATCGCGCAATGGATGCTCGATAACTACCCCGATCACGACCTGTCGAAATTCTACCCCGAAGCGGTCGCCTCGGACCGGTTCTATGGGCTCAATTTGGGTCTCGGCGGCGAGGCGGCCAGAGCCGAGGCCATGCGCCACCGCCGCGGCTGATCGCGGGCAACAAGGGAACGATGCCATGACCACAGTCGGCGAGGCGGTGGGCCAGACGCTCAAGGCCTACGGCACCGAATACTTCTTCTGTTTTTGCGGCGGCGATCACGAGCTTTGGTACGGGCTGGAGCAGGTCGGCATCCGCATCATCAATTGCCGCAGCGAGGCGGGCGCGGTTTACATGGCCGACGGTTACGCCCGGGTCTCCGGCAAGCCCGGGTTCGTCTATGGGCAGCGGGGGCCGGGCGTGTCCAACGTCGCCGGCGCCATGGCGGACCCGCTCTGGGCTTCGAGCCCGGTGGTGTCCCTGACAAGCTCCATCGCCATGAGCTCCCGCGACCGCTTCGAATACCAGGAACTCGACGGCCTGCCGATGCACGACGCGGTGACGCGCTGGAACAAGACGGTGTCGGCGCCCGAACGCGCCGCCGCCATGGTCCGCGCGGCGATCCGCATCGCCACCGGTCCGGCGCCCGGTCCGGTGCATTTGGAGATCCCGGCCGACATGTTCTCGGCCGATGCCGGCGCCGACACCGACATTCGGGACGAGGCGCTCGGCACCGTCACCGCCCGTCGCATCCCGCCGCCGGCGGGCGTCATGGCCCGGGTGAACGATCGGCTCATCGCGGCCGAGCGTCCCATCATCGTCGCCGGCAAGGGCGTCGTGATTTCCGAGGCCTGGGACGCGCTCCGCCGTTATGCCGAGGCGCTCAACATTCCGGTGGTGACGTCGCTGGGCGGCAAGGGCGCGATTGCCGAATCCTGGGACCTCGCGGTCGGCACCATGGGCCGCAATTCCCGCAAGGTGGGCAACGACACGGTGCGCAAATGCGATACCGTTCTTGCCATCGGCACGCGGCTGGGCGGGCTCGCGTCGCACCGCTGGACCCTGCCCTTTGGGGAAAAGGCGCTGATGCAGATCGATTCCAACGCCGCCATCCTGGGTCACAACTTCCCGGCCGAGATTACGGTCCTGGCCGATGCCCGCGACGCCCTCGACGCGGGCGTCGCCGATATCGAGGCCCGCGGCCTCGCCCGGGGGCGGACCCCCTGGGCGGAGGAGATCGCCGCCGACATCAAGGCCTGGCGCGGCCATGCGGCCGACTTCGCCAAGCAGACCTATGACGACGGGATCAATCCGGCCCATGTGCTGTCCGAACTGCGCGGGCTGATGGCACCCAGCGACATCGTCGGCGCCGATACCGGGGCCCACGGCGCCTGGGTCGGCTCGCTGTTTCCGGTCGAGGCCGGCAAGACCATGGTGCGGGCCAACGGCTCGCTGGGCTGGGTCTTTCCCGGCGCCATGGGGGCGGGCCTCGCGGCGCCCGGCCGGCGCACGGTCGCAGTCTCCGGCGACGGCGGCATGCTCTACCACATCGCGGAGCTGGAGACCGCGCTCCGGCTGGAGATCCCCGTCGTCGCCGTGGTGCTGAACAACGCGGCGCTCGCGTCCGAGTATCATACCCAGGTGCGGCATTGGAACGGGCACTACATCCCCGATGTGATCGATTTCCGCGACGTTGATTTTGCCGCCGTGGCGCGCGCATTCGGGGCGTTCGGCGCACGGGTCGAGGATCCGGCGGACGTCAGGGATGCGTTGCGCGAGGCCCTTGACTCCGGCCTTCCGGCGGTCGTCGACGTCAAGTCCAGCAAGGAGGCCAAGTCGCCGTCGGCCAACAACGACGCCGACCGCCTGGTCTAGGAAACGTCCGGCGGAGGCTCAGCGGTCGAGAGGCAGCCGTACCGAGACCGTCAGGCCGCCCTTGGCCGCGTTGGCCGCGGTCACTTCGCCGCCGACGGCTTCGATATTGCGCCGGGCGATCCAAAGGCCGATGCCGAAATGGCCGTTGCCGCCGCCGTTTTCGCAGCCGTTTTCCCGGATCCCGTCGGGCAACACGCGTTCCGAGAAATAGCGGTCGAAGATCCGCTCCAGGTTCCGGGGATCGACGCCGGGCCCCTGATCGGTGATCTTGACCGTCGCGTATCTCCCTTCGCGGCCGAGCTCGGCGAAGATCGCGCCGCCTTCCGGCGAGTATTCCAGCGCGTTGTCGAGGATGTTCTCGAACACCGTTTCCAACAGGTCTTCCCCGGCCCGCACATGGGTGTCCGGGACGATATTGGGCAACAGGGTGACGCGGCGCATATGGGCGGTTTCCTGGTACGCCTCGATCATGCGCGACAGCAGCAGGGAAAGGTTGATGTGTTCGCGCGGGGGATTGATCAGGTCGGCCATGGTGTGATCCATGCGCCTGGCCGCGCCGACCAGCGAATCGAGACGGTTGACCGAGCGTTCGATGAGATCGATGGAGCGCCTGGCCGCGGGGTCAGAATCCGGGACCGCCCGCTTCAGCGGCTCTACCGATTGGGAGATGACGGCGATCGGGGTCTTGAAGGCATGCGCGTTCTCCTCCGCCGCTTCCTGCATGGCCTTCTCCGATTTCCCCAGCGTTCCCACCATGAGGTCGAATTCCCGCGCGACATCGACCAGTTCCGGCACGCTGTTCAATTCGGCGAAGGATGCGGCGGTGCCGGGGCGTTCGCGGATGGTCTGGGCCAAGGCGCCGAAACGCTGGAGAGAGCGCCAGATCGAGAGGAACAGGAAAAACACCAGCACCGCCATGATGACGTAGATCGTCACCGCGATCTGAACCTCGGGCTTCTTCCAGTAGTGCTGACCGATGGCGATGCCGGCCACGCCGGTGGGCGGATAGGACGTCAGGATCACCCAGCAGCCGGCCTTGTTGTGGATGGGCGTGAGGGAGCTCAGCAGTTCCGTCTCGCCCGCGGGATTGATGTATTGGATGGCCAGCGCCTTGTAGCCCGCGCAGGTGTCGCCCAGCCGGTCGAGGATCCGCTGGCGCATGATCTCCTTATGCTCCTGGGCCAGGTAGGCCGCCGGCAGGGGCGGCAGGGAGGCGACGTAGAGGTAGCTGTCATGTTGCTTGGCGCTGGCCCGCTGCAACAGCACCTTGACCCGCACGCCGCCGGTGTCCAGGCGCTGCAGTTCCTTTTGCAGGTCAGGCGCACTTGCCTCGCCCGAGCGCTGGATCAGGGGCGCCAGCGACTTGGCGATCAAGAGGCCCTGGTTCTGGACGCTCTGCAGGATGAGCAGGTTTTTCTCCGCGTCCGCGTCGCGCAACTCGGCATAGATGATCAGGGGACAGGCGATGAAGATGACCACCAGGATCGCGATTTTGACCGCCAGGGAGCGGGAATCGTGGCGCAGGCGGGCCAGGCCGGTGAGCTGAAGCTCACTCATTCGACCACCGGTATCCGAAACCGGGGTAGTTCTCGATGGCGTCGAATTTGGGATCGAGGCCCCGAAACTTTTGCCGGATCCGCTTGATGAAGGTGCGCACGTTGACCCGGAATCCTTCCGGCCCGGTGCCCGCGAAAAAACCGGTGTCGTGGACCTGATCGTAAAGGTCGCGATAACGGATATCCTGGCCCGCCCGGGTCGCCAGAAAATGCACGATCCGGAATTCGCCGAGCGTCAGTCCCACTTCCTGGCCCTTCCAATAGGCGCGGCTGGTCACCAGCCTGAGGTCGAGATCGCCCAGGACGAATTCCTCGGCGTCGTTCGCTGCCGGCTCCGGCGCGTCCTGGCCGCTCTTGGTGCCGGCCAGGATCAGCTCGATGCGGCGCAGCAGGATATGGAAACTGCGGGATTTCTCGACGAAATCGACCGCGCCGCTGGTCAGGGCGGCCTCCTCGTAAATCTGATCGTTCAACACGGTGAAAAAGATCACGGGAGTCTGGATGCCGGTCTCGCGCATGCGCGCCAGCACGTCGATCCCCGTCATGCCCGGCATCTTCCAGTCCAGCAGCACGAGGTCCGTCCCGGTTTCCGCCTCGAAATGGGCCATGGCATCCTCGCCCCGGGAGAAAGCCGTCACGTTGAACCCGTTGTCTGAGAGATTCTGGGCGACCGATTCCCTGAACAGGTCGTCGTCATCAACGATCATGATGCTGGCCATGGGCGTTGAATCCTATTCCTTCTTCTCTGTTTTCGGGCGGGCGCTGCGGATTTCCGCCAGGCACTCGCGCTCCACTTGGGTGACCCGGGTCTCCGGGAAGAACCTGTAGGCGAGAGTCCTGAATTTTTTCTGACCGACGTCGAAATACAGGAACACATCCAGGTTGCATTCCCGTGCCTGATAGCTCCACACCATGGCCGGCGGCTCGTTGCGGACTGCTTTCGGGGGGCCAAGGAAATCCTTCAACTCGACCTCGTTCTTACCGACCAGGGTTTTTGAATCGGGGCCGGTGGGCTTTGGCGGCCCCTTGGCGGCTTGAGGCAGGATGGGGGCGGATTGCACCGGCTGGGCGGGGGATGGCTTCTTCTTGGGCTTCTTGGCCTGCTTGATCGTCGGCGGCGGCGCCTTTTCCACCGGTTCCGTCCCCGCTCGGGTGCCACGACTGTTGCCGGCGAGTTCGCTGGTGATCTCGCAGCCTGCAATAGCCGTGACTGTGAGGGCGGCGGCGACGGCACGTCCCCAAGAGCTGCGCATCAAGATTCCTGCTCCGTTGCGGGCAACGGGGCAAGATTAGCGAACTCCCAATCTCCGCGCCAATGGAGATATCGGGCCGGCCGGCGCTTGGTCCCTGTTTCAAGCCCATCAAGCCGCGCCAAGGCCATAGCCCCTGTGGCCCTCTG
>JAOTVC010000236.1 GCA_029863585.1 Alphaproteobacteria bacterium
ACCGGAAACATGGCGTAGACCTGCTCCAGCGTCTCCTCGCGTTCCGAGGCGCTCCGGGTGTAGCCGCCGATGATCAGGTTGTCCTCGACGCTCATCGGGCCGAACATCTGCCGGCCCTCGGGCACCTGCACGATGCCGGCGCGCACCCTGTCGTGGGAGGGCGCATGGGTGATGTCGCGTCCCTCGAAGGTGACATCGCCGCCGCTCGCCGATCCAATCCCCGATAATGTGCGCAGCAAGGTCGTCTTGCCTGCGCCATTGGCGCCGACCAGAGCAACCAGTTCGCCTTTATCGATGGCGAGATCGATATCGTACAGGGCTTGAATACGCCCGTAGTGGAAGTCCAGTCCCCTGACCTCGAGCAGCATCAGCGATCCCTTGCGCTTTCGCCGAGATAGGCGGCGACCACGTCCGGGTTGTGGCGAATCTCGTGGCCGTTGCCCTCGGCCAGCAAGCGGCCGCGTTCGAGTACGAAGATGTGGTCCGATACCCCCATCACTAGGCGCATGTCGTGCTCCACCAGCACGACCGTGACCCCGGCCGCCGCGATCTCGCGGATCAGGTCGTCGATGGCTGCCGTTTCGGCCGGATTGAGCCCGGCCGCCGGCTCGTCCAGAAGCATGACCTTCGGCCCAGCCGCGAGGGCGCGTGCGATTTCCAGCCGCTTCAGGGCGCCGTAGGGCATGGCCGAGGCCTCGGCGCCGAGGTACCCGCCGAGCCCGACGAACTCGAGCAATTCCCCGGCCCGTTCCCTGTTTTTCCGGTCGTCCCGGACGACGCTCCTGGATCTGAGCAGGGAGGGGATGAACCGCGTGTCGCACTTCAGGTGCATGCCCACCATGACGTTTTCGACCGCCGACATATTGAAAAAGATCTGCAGGTTCTGAAACGTGCGCGACAGCCCAAGCCCGGCCAGCTTCCAGGCCGGCTGGCCGGTGACGTCTTTGTTCTCGAAAAAGACATTTCCGCCCGTGGGCCTGTAGAGGCCGGAGATCAGATTGAACAGCGTCGTCTTGCCGGCGCCGTTGGGGCCGATGATGGAGTGGATAGGTCCCGGCTCGATGACAAGGTCCAGGTTGTCGACGGCGTTGAGCCCGCCGAAGGAGCGACTGAGGGACGACATGCGAAGGAGACTCACAGGCGCCCCTTGCCAAGCAAGGCGCCGATGGTCGGGACAAGGCCACGGCGCATGAAAATCATGGTGCCGATCAGCACCGCGCCGAAGACGAGCTGCTCGTAGTCGTGAAAAACCGTCAGCATCTGCGGCAGCACGGTCAGAATGGCGGCCCCGGCAACGGCGCCGAAAACGGACGCCATGCCCCCCAGAACGACCATGGTGACCAACTGGATCGAGTGGATGAAGTCGGCTTCGTCGGGCGTGACGAACCCGGCGTAGTGGGCGAACAGGCTGCCGGCCAGGCTGGCGAGAACGGCAGAGGTGACGAACACCAGCACCTTGTAGCGGACCACGTCGACACCGAGCGTCTGGGCGGCGACCTCCGAGCCATGAACGGCCCGAAGCGCACGCCCGACCGGCGAGGCAATCAGGTTGAGCGCCAGCCAGACGGTCGCCAGCAGCACGGCCGCGACGATCCAGTACCAGACTTTCTCGCCACTGGCCTGCCAGCCGAATACCGAAAGCGCAGCCACCGGCATGCCGTCCGGCCCCCCGGTCAGCTCCACCTCCTGGGTCAGAACGATCGAGATGATCACTCCCATGCCGAGGGTTCCCATGGCCAGATAGTGACCCTTCAACCTCATGATCGGCCGCGCCAGGACGAACGACAAGAGACCGACGAACAGCATGCCTGCCAGCAGCGCGGCCAGCGGCGGCCAGCCGTGTGCATCGGTCAGAACAGCCGAGACATAGGCGCCGATGCCGAAAAACCCCGCATGTCCGAGGCTGATCTGGCCGGCGTAGCCGATCAAAAGGTTGAGGCCCACGCAGGCGATGGCGTTGATGCCGATCAGGATGACGACATCGTAAAAGAATGCGTTCGGCAGGAACAGCGGCAGGACCGCGATCACGATTGCAAAGGCAAGAACGCCACCGGTTTGGGGCGTTCCAAGATTCATCAAACCCGCTCCGTGCCGCGCGTGCCGAACAGGCCGCTGGGCAGGAAGAACAGCACGGCAAGGATGATGACGAAGGCCACGGCGTCCTTGTAGGCCGAGGAAATGTAGCCCGCCGTCATGGCCTCGCTGATGCCAAGGATCAGCCCGCCCAGCACCGCGCCCATGGGATTGCCGAGCCCGCCCAGAATGGCGGCGCAAAATCCCTTCAGTCCGAGCATGATGCCGACGCCCGGATAGGTCAGCGAGATCGGCGCGATCAGAATGCCGGCGATGCTGCCCAACATGGCCGAGAGCCCGAAACTGAGAAGCAGGATGAATCTTCCATTGATGCCGGCAAGCTGGGCGGCGAGGGGGTTGTGAGCGCTCGCCACCATCGCCTTTCCGGTCCGGGTCCGGTTGAAGAACCATCTGAGCGCGACGACGACCAGCGCGGTGCCCCCCATCACCCAAAGGCTTTGCGGCAGGATGGCGGCGCCGCCGACGACGATGGGATCGTTGCCGGAGAACGCCGGCATGCTGTGGAAGTTGCGCCCCCAGGCGACCTGCGCGCCGCCGCGCAGAAAGATCGAGGCGCCGATGGTGATGATGATCAGCGTGACGGTCGAGGCGCCCTTGGCGGGCTCGATGGCGAACCGCTCGAGCGCCAGTCCGGCCAGGACGGTCATGGCGACGGCCAGCGCGATCGCCAGCGGCAGCGGCAACCCGAAGCCCAGCAGGAACACCGTCGCCATGCCGCCCAGCATGACGAACTCGCCCTGGGCGAAATTGATCACGTGGCTTGCGTTGTAGATGAGTGCGAAGCCGAGCCCGACGAGACCATAGGTCGCGCCTACGGTGACGCCGGAGATCAGGAATTGAAGGAACTCGGCGGACATGGTCTCGGCATGAAAGGAAAAAGCGGCTTCCCCGGCAAGTGACGGGGAAGCCTAGCAAGAAATCTGGCGGAAAACCTACTTAAGAAGCTGCCAGCCGCCATCCTCGACCTCGACCATGACGAAAGACGCCGCGTCGAGGCCCAGATGATCCGTCGGAGACATGGTGAAAATACCGTCCGCGCCGACGAAGTTGTTGGTCTTTTCGATCTCGGCCAGCACTTTGGCCTTATCGGTGGAGCCGGCCCGCTCGATCGCTTCGACGGCAATCATCAGACCGTCATAGGCGTGTCCGCCGAAGGTGGAAATGCTGTCGCCGGTCTTGCTTTCGTACATTTCCTTGTAGGCGGCTGCGACCTTCTTTTGCGGATGAGAATCGGGAAGCTGATCGACAACCAGCAAAGCGGCGGCGGGAAGACGCACGCCCTCGGCGGCACCTTCCGCTCCCTCGATGAAGCGCATGGAAGCGGAACCATGGGTCTGGTAGTGGGGCATGCTCATGCCGATCTGCTTGAAATTCTTGGCCACGATGGATGTCGGCGCGCCGAACCCGCAGTAGAGGAAGGCATCGGCGCCCGACCCCTTGATCTTTGTCAACTGCACGGTCATGTCGGTATCGCCTTTGCCGTGGGTTTCGTCGGCAACGATGGTGATGCCACCCTTCGATGCCAGAGCCTGGGCATTGCCGCGGCAGGACTTGTCGAAGCCGCCGCTGCCCGAGAGCAGCCCGACCTTGTTCAGACCGCGGTTTTTCATGTCGAGGAAGATTTTTTCGACCGCGATGCCATCGGTATGGGGTGTCTTGAACACCCACTTCTTGACCGGATCGACGATGACACCGGCGCCGGCCAATGAAATAAAGGGCACGCCCTCTTCCTCGATGACCTTGATCGCGGCCATGGTGTTGCCGGTCGTGGTTCCGCCGACGATCACGTCGACATTGTCCTGCAGCATCAGTCTCTTGGCGAAGGTGACCGCATTCTTGGCATTGGTTGCGTCGTCATAAAGAACAAGTTCGAGCTTGCGACCGAGGACGCCGCCTTCCGCGTTGATCTTGTCGACATACATTTCCAGGGTTTTCTTTTCCGGATCGCCCAGGAACGATGCCGGGCCGGATACCGATAGGAACGAGCCGATCTTTATGGCCTCGGCGGCTTCGGTGACGGAAACGCCAAGGGCCAAGGTCGTAGCCGCGAGAGCGATGGCGAAGTGCTTGATGCGTCCCAGATACATTATTCTGCCTCCTCTGCTGAATGACCTTCCTTGGGGTCTTTCCTTATAGGGGGTCTCAGGCGCAGAATAGTAGGTAAATATCCACAATTTTTCCATGGGAAATCTCTATTTTGTGGCAACCCACAATAAAGGTTGCCTCTTTTAGATAGTCCCCGGAAAATTGATCTTTTGGCCCCCACCCGTAGTGGGTGCCGCGCCCTTTTAATGGTTAACGGCAGCGACCGAAGGACAGGGATCATGGATCAGAGACTGTCATTGGCGCAGAGAAGGCGAACCAATGCCGAAACCCGGCCCCTGATGGGCAACGAGGCGATCGCCCGCGGTGCCTGGGAGGCCGGCGTCAGGGTCGCCGCCGCCTATCCGGGAACGCCGAGCACGGAAATTCTCGAAACCGTTGCAACTTTCCCAGAAGCGGACATCTGCGCCCAGTGGTCGACCAACGAAAAGGTGGCCCTGGACGTCGCCATCGGCGCGTCCTTCGAAGGCGTGCGCGCGCTTGCGGTCATGAAACACGTCGGGCTCAACGTCGCCGCCGACGCCCTGATGTCGATCACCTACGTGGGCACGAACGGCGGCCTGGTGATCGCGGTCTGCGACGACCCCGGCATCCACAGCTCGCAGAACGAGCAGGACACCCGGGTTTTCGCCCGCTTTGCCATGGTGCCGGTGCTGGAGCCGAGCGATGCCCAGGAGGCGCTCGATTTCACCCGCGCCGCGTTCGATATCTCGGAAAGGTTCGATACGCCCGTCATCCTGCGCTCGACGACGCGCCTGTCGCATACGCGGAGCTCCGTAACCCTGGGCGAACGTGCCGCCGTTGCCGGCAAGGGCTTCAACGAAGACCCTTCGAAGAACGTCATGATCCCGGCCTTCGCCCGCGTCCGCCACTCGGCCCTGCTGGAGCGCGCGGAGAAGATTGCCGGTTCTTCGAGACCTTC
>JAOTVC010000047.1 GCA_029863585.1 Alphaproteobacteria bacterium
TCCCGTCCAAGGTCGAGCAGATCTCCGAAACCATCAAGGCGCTCGACCTGCAGGGACTGGTCTCCGCCTTCACCCACGTGGTCAACGACATCCGCTCGATCACCGGTTCCCCGGACACCAAGGCGGCGATCAAGGCCGCGTCCTCGACCCTGAAGGCGGTCGAGCGGCTTGCGCTGAAGATCGAATCCGAAGTCGCGCCCCTGACCACGGAGCTGCGCGCCACCGTCACCGCCACGCGCAAGGCGGCGGAGGAGGCCGGCACGGCGTTTCAACGGCTCTCCACCCTGGCCGGGTCCATGGACAAGCTGGCCGCCACCGCCAATCGCGAGGTGCCGGCTTCGGCCAAGCAGTTCCGCGCCATGACCCAGGCGATCGAAAAATCCTTCGCCCGCGCTTCGGGCGCCGTCGCCAAGATCGATTCCCTGGTGGACGTGCGCTCCGACGTGCGACAGGAATTCACCAATATGATGCGGGAGCTGGCGGGCGCCGCACGGTCGATCCGGGCGCTCAGCGAATACCTCGAACGCCATCCCGAAGCGCTGGTGCGCGGCAAGGGCAATCAAGGGGCACAGTGATGAAACTCTTCGGAACCGGAACATCGAGAATCGCGCACATCGCCTGCCTGGTGACCGCCCTTGCGCTTGGGGCCTGCGCCGCCCAGACCCAGCCTTCGCGCTTTTACGTGCTGGAGCCGCTCGGCACCGATGCCCGGATGGCGGGTCCCGACCCCGCCGCCGGGCCGCGGCTGGCGATCGGCCCGGTGAAGCTGCCCAAGCATCTGGGCCGCACCCAGATGGTGGTGCACCGCTCCGGCAACCGCATCGACCTGCTGGAATTCGACCGCTGGGGCGAGGAACTTGACGAGAACATGACCCGGGTGCTGACCGAGAACCTCTCGCTCCTGGTGCCGACCGACCGCATCGCCGGCTATCCCTGGGACCGCAACATCCCGATCGATTACCAGGTGACGGTGGACGTCGCGCGCCTGGCGGTGCAAACGGACCGCCGGGTCGCCCTGATCGCGCGCTGGCGCATCTTCGATTACCGCAAGCGCACGCTGCTGGTGAGCGGCAAGTCGGTCGCCTCCGAAACCGCCCCCGGCCAGGGCAGCGACGGCGTCGCCGCCGCCCTTAGCACCGGTCTCGCCAAGGTCAGCCGCGACATCGCCGCCGCCGTCCGCGGCCTCAAAGCGGGCAGCTGAGCGGCCCTCAGTTTCTTCCCGCGTTGCATCCCTTGCGGGGATGGCGGGACGGGCCGCATGATGGTTAGACTTTATGAAGCCTTGAGCGATTTTATAAAAGCCCAGACCGAATATGGCCTTGCCCCGTTAGCCGGCCCAGTTTCTATGTTGGTCCAAACGGGTTTTGAGGGAAGCCATGATCCGGCCGGAAGCCTCCGAGCGTGAAGGCCGGATCGGCCTTTCCCGTAATCCAGGTCCTAGGCGCGGGCGGCCTGTACCCAGAGAACTATCGACGGGCTGGTATGCACCTGAAAGCAGCCGCTCACTGGAATTGCGCGACAATTTCTTCTACTGACCCGAAGCGGACATCGCGAGGATAGTACCCAGCTGCTGGCAGCATCGCATGCCGACCGAAGTGCCGTTGGCAAATACTCGACTCCACATAGGCTCCGCGACCAGGTTTAAGAGGGGACGACATGCTCCGAAAACGTTACGCAGGGATGGCCGTTGCGGCGATCATCACGATGGTCGTCATCTGGGCACGACTTTTCCACCCGACATGGGACTACTACCCTCCCGACGGCCTGGTGAATAGCCTTGAGCGCAGCTGGTTTGTCGCTGCCAGTGTACGAGACTTGGCCATCTTCGTTTACTTGGTTGTCGCGCTCGGCATGATGACGGCGTTTTTCTCAGTCCTTCAGCACCGCTGGGCGCTTCACGCCGGGTTAAAAGGACTGCTGTACGGGACCTCGCTCGGCGTCATTTGGGCGTTCGGGTTCCTCACCGGCTGGGCGTTTCTCGGGACAACCCTTCGCGCCGAGATTCTAAATTGCCTGATCGATCTCACGGGATTGGCCGCCGCCGGATGCTTCGTTGGGCTGATGCTCGGACAGGATTCACTTTCGGCTCCGCGTGAAATTTCGAAACCTTGGCTGGCCGTTGTCTTCGTAGGGTTGGGATTCGTAGCGGTGCACACCCTTGGATCCGTAGTCTTTGCCGTTCCGTTCGGTGAGACGGCGGATTTGCTGCTGCGTCCCAGATCATCGCTGCAGTATGGTTTGCTCGTCGCGCTTGGCGCCTGGGCCGGGCAGATGTTCGTGATGCTGCGCCACACGCTGCCGTTCAAAAGCGTTGTGATGCGCTCGGCGTTCTTCGCTTTCGGCGTGTTCGGGCATAGTTGGTTATGGTTCCACCTCTTTTTTGTCATCGAGTTTTCCGGTGTCTTCGCGACAACAGTGCTCACTGGGCTGATGGGTTCAGTAGGGGTGTTTGTCGGCATCGTCGCGTACGAATGGACCGCCGGCGATGGACGACCGGCGCCCTAACCGCGCGCCATCACCTATCACCACCATTACCGCCCGTTACCCCCGGCGCGTCCGGGGGGGTCTCGCGCCGATCAGTCGTGGACCCGGATCGAGAGGTGCCCCGGAGTCACGCGAATGCGTGCATTCGCACGACCCGGGGCATGACGATTAAGGGAACGCCGGGGGATTACGACCAGTGGGACCGCCGCCTCGGCTCAACCCTCGACCACCCGCCATTCGATGGTTTCGCCGGCGCGGTAGATCAGCGCGCGATCCTCGGGCCCGTCGATCTTGACCTCATCCGGCCCGGTCCACGGGCTGCGTTCCAGGGTGATGGTGTCCTCGTTGGGGGCAAGGCCGTAATGGGCCGGGCCGTTCAGGGAGGCGAACGCCTCGAACTTGTCCAGCGCGCCGGCCTCGTCGAACACCTTGGCGTAGGTCTCGATCGCCACCGGCGCATTGAACAGCCCGGCGCAGCCCACCACGGCGAGCTTGGCGGCCATCGGATGGGGCGCCGAATCGGTGCCGAGGAAGAAGCACGCCTCGCCCGAAACGGCGGCATCGTGGACCGCGCGGCGGTCTTCCTCCCGTTTGACGATGGGCATGCAGTAGTAGTATGGCCGGATGCCCGAACCCAGCATGTGGTTGCGGTTGAGCAGCGTGTGATAGGGCGTGATGGTGCCGCCGATCTGGGGCGCCTTGGCCCGCACGTAATCGACGCCGATGCGCGATGACAGGTGCTCCAGCACGATGCGCAAGCCGGGGTAGTCCTTGGTCATCGGCTCGAGCCGCTTCTCGATGAACACCGCCTCCCGGTCGAAGACGTCGACGGCCGGATCGGCGGCCTCCTCGCCATGGATCAGCAGCCGCATGCCGATTTTCTCCATGCGGGCGAGCACCGGGCGGATCTTTTCGAAATCGGTGACGCCGGCGGCCGAATTGGTGGTGGCGCCGACGGGATAGAGCTTGACCCCGGTGAACACGCCGTCGGCAAACCCGCGCTCGACCTCGTCCGGGTCGGTCTCGTCGGTCAGGTAACAGGTCATCAGGGGCTGGAACGTCGAGCCTTCCGGCAGCGCCGCCATCACCCGCTCCCGGTAGGCCAGCGCGTCGGCGATCGTGGTCACCGGCGGCACCAGGTTGGGCATGATGATGGCGCGCCCGAAATGCCTTGCGGTGAAGCCCATCACCGCCTTCAGCATCGCCCCGTCGCGCACGTGCAGATGCCAGTCGTCGGGCTTGCGGATGGTGATGCGCTCGGTCATGGGGCGATCCCCCGGGTGCCGCCTAGAGTCCCTGGGCGGCGGCGGCGTAGGTGTCGGTCTCCATGTCGCCGTCCCGCACCGCGCCGGTGAGGTCGGCGATCCGCGCGATGCCGCGCTTGTCGCACCAGGTGGTGAGATCGTCGATGATCGAGATCATCGCCGTCGGGTTGCGGAAATTGATATAGCCGATCTCGACCGCGCTGGCGCCGGCCAGCATGTATTCGATCACGTCCTCGGCGTTGGAGATGCCGCCGCAGCCGATGATCGGGATCGAGACCGCCTTCCCGATCTGATAGACCATGCGCATGATGATGGGCTTGACGGCGGGGCCGGAGAACCCGCCCACCTTGTTGCCGAGCGCCGGGCGGAAGCTATTCACGTCGATCTTCATGGCAAGGATGGTGTTGGCAACGGTGAGCGCATCGGCGCCGGCCTCTTCCGCCGCCAGCGCCACGTCGACGATCTCGCCCGCGTTGGGCGACAGCTTCGCCCAGACCGGCTTGTCGGTTTCGCCGCGCACCCGGCGGACGATGTCCCGCGTATGTTCGGCCTGCAGCGCGAAATTGCCGCCGCCCGGCTTGCGGGTCGGGCAGGAGATGTTGATCTCGATGGCGTCGACGCCCGGCGCCGCGATGTCCCGCGCCATGGCCTGGAAATCGTCGGCATCCTCGGCCGATATGCTGGCGATCAGCGGCGGCGTGTACTGCTTGTAGTCGGGCAGCTGCTCGTCGAGGAAATATTGCAATCCCTTGGTTGGCAGGCCGATGGAATTGATCATTCCGGCCTCGACCTCCGCCGCGCGCGGCGGCGGATTGCCGGCACGGAAATTGCGCGACACCGTCTTGGCCACCAGGGCGCCCAGGCGGTTGATGTCGATCACCCGCGCATATTCGGTCGAGAACGCGCCGGACGCCGGCATCACCGGGTTCTGCAGGGTCAGGTCCCCCACCTTGACCGAAAGATCTACCATCCCACCGCCTCCTGCATGTCGAACACCGGGCCCTCGACGCAGACCCGGCGCAGGATCCGCTCGCCATCGACCTCGAAGGTCTTGACGCAGACGTAACACGGCCCCAGGCCGCAGGCCATGACCTGCTCCATGGCGACCTGGCCGGGAATGGAATATTCCTTGCCCAAGCGGCGCATCAGTTGAAACAGGCGATTGGAGCCGCAAGTGTAGAAGGCATCGGCCTTGCCGTCATTGATCAGGCCGCGCAGGATCGTCTCCACGTTGTCGAGGTCCGATGTGCCGTCGGAATCGGTGACCGGAACGATCTCGGCCCCGATCTTTTCGAAGCGTTCCCGGGACAGCACGTAATCCGGATTGCGCGCGCTCAGGATCGCGGTGACGCCGACGCCCTGCTCCCCCGCCAGTTGGGAGATCGGCGCCAGGGTGGCGAGCCCGACGCCGCGACCCAGCACGACGACGTTCTTCGACGCGGGATCGAGGGAAAAGCCCACGCCCAAGGGCCCGACGATGTTGCATTTGTCGCCCGGTTCCAAGGTGGCCAGACCGTGGGTGCCGCGCCCGACGCATTTATAGAGGAATTCGAGGCGCGCGTTGTCCCGGTCGATGGCGTAGATGCTCTGGGGCCGGCGGAACCAGAGATCGCCTTCGTCCGGCGATGGGCAGAGCACGTGGAAAAACTGGCCCGGCGCCACGGCCAGCGCCTTGGGCGAGGCCGTCACCACCATGTGTTTGTATTCGTCGTTGACCCAGTCGTGGGAGACCACCTCGGTCAGGGTCTCCTCGATCGGCGCGGCGGAAGGAAAGTCCCCCTCCTCGCTTTGGCCCACCACGAAGGGCCGGCTGGCAAATTCATATTCCCGCATGCTCACCGCGTCTCTCCCGTATCCGCAACCGCGCAGAAATCATCGGATGCGTCTCATCGGCTTCATTTGGCCCCGCGTCCGCATCTAACCACGGGTCTGTTCAAAAAACAAAATTTTTCTCTTTTTTGGTACAAGCCTCTTTTTTCTCATTATGTTTCAATCCGTTAGATTCCCCATTCACGCCGGATGCCGGGCGATCAGCTGCCGCAGGAAATCGGCCGCCGCCTGGCCCTTCAGCGCCCGGCGCCACATATCCTCCACCGCGCGTTCATGCAAGCTGAGCGCCTCCGGGGCGGAGGTGATCATGGCGATGCCGCCCAGTACGTTGGGCTGCTCGCCCAGGCGGAAGGGGCTGAGGGCCAGGATCTTACGGTCGGGCTGGCGGAAGATCTGGAAGCTCATATGGGGCAGCGTCCCCGGCACGATGCCGATCTGCACGCCGATCGGCGCATCCGCCATCATCCCGGCCAGGTGCTCCGCCTCGGCCCGGGCCCGGGCGCGGCGCCGGGCGCGGACGTCTTCCGGCAAGTCGAGCCGACCCACCAGGCCGTTGCGCAGGAAGCGGTCGATCTCGGCACCGGAAATCAAATTGAGAATGCCGGGTTTGCGCGTGCGGTAGGTCGCTTTGCGCGCGCGCAGGATCGGCATCAGGTCGGCGATCTCGCGCAAGGCCGCGGCCCGATCCGCAAGGTCGGCGGGAATGCTTTCGGTCAGCACGTCCTCGAGCGCGTCATCGAAGGCATTGGAGGCCAGCAGCAGCGACACCGGACCGGCGAGGACGGTGATGTGCTCGGACGTTTCCTCGATCTGGCGCAGGCGCTCGAAGAAGCTGACCGCCTGGGAGACGTATTCGACGCCGACGCCGAGCAGCGTCGGCACCGATACGTCCAGCAGTTCGGCGAGCTTTTCCAAAGTCTCGATCTTGGCGACCTCGCCCTTCTCGAAGCGGTAGAGCGCGGTCCGGGAGATGCCGATCCGCTTGGCGATCTCGTCCGCCGTCAGGCCCGAGCCCAGGCGGAACGCCTTGAGCCGGTCGCCGATATCGTCGAAGCGCAGCACGGTCAGGCGCCCGGCGGCAGGTCCTTGCCCCACTTGGCGCGGATCTCGGCGTCCAGCTCCGGGCTCGAACGCGCCATCACCGGGAAGCTCGCCTTGCGCCGGTAGGGGATGCAGGCGTCCACCACCACCCGGGAATTGCGCGGATCGTCCTCGCCGTAAGCCATGGGATCGAGCCGGGTGCTCCAGCAGCCGTTCAGCACGTCGACGCCTTCGCGCGGATCGCAGCGGGTGCACATCGCCCAGACCACGTCGTTCATGTTGGCCGGGTCGATGTCGTCGTCGACCACGATCACCCAGCGGTTGGCGTAAGCCCCCGCGTGGCATTGCGAGGCAATGAAGCCCGCCTGCTTGGAATGGCCTGGGTACATCTGCCTGATGGCAACGGTCAGCCACATGCGCCCGCCGCCGGCTTCGTGGGTCCACACGCCCTTGACCTCGGGGATACCGGCGGCCTCCAGCTGCGACCACACCATGCCGCTGCGCGAAAAGCCGCGGAAGAAGGTGTTGTCGTTAGGCGGCACAGCGGGAATGGCGCCGACCAGGATGGGATCGTTGCGGTGCATCAGGGTGGTGACGCGGATGGCGGGCTCCTGATTGGCGCCGCCCGCGTAATACCCGGTCCATTCGCCCAAGGGCCCTTCCAGCACGGTGTCGCCGGGATGGATCAGGCCCTCGAAGGCGATCTCCGCATCGGCCGGGATCGGCAGGCCGGTGGTGGGGCCGTTGATCACCTCGATGGCCTCGCCCAGGATGCCGCCCGCATATTCGAACTCGCTCTTGCCATGGGGCATCTCGGTGCCGGCGATCATGAAGAAGGCCGGGTGCATGCCGGCGACCACGGCCACCGGGCAGGGCTCGCCGCGCTCATGATACTTCTTGAGGATCATGCCGCCCTGCTTGCCGCTCGAGATCATCACCGAGGCGGTCCTGGCGTCGTGGGACTGCACCCGGTAGATGCCGCAATTGATCCAATCCGAATCGGGATCCTTCATCACCACCATGGCCGCGGTGCCGATGTAATAGCCGCCGTCGAGTTCGTGCCATCGCGGCGTCGGGAACTTTTCCAGGTTCACCGCCTCCCCTTCCGCGAGGTTCTCCAGGACCGGCCCGCCATTGACCGGCTTGGGCGCGACCAGTGGCGGGTCCGCCATGTATCTGCGCCAATACTGGACCAGGTCGATGGGCGGCGCCTCCGCCGGCAGGCCGACCGCCAGGTTGACCCGGGGGGTCGAGCACAGGATGTTGGCGAGCACCCGATAATTGGCGTCGAAGCCCGGCACCGCGTCGAACAGCACCGCCGGGTTGGTCATCTTGCGCATCAGGAGATCGACGATGCCGCCGATCTCCTTTTCGCGCTCGGCACCGCTGATCCGGGTGAGCTCGCCCGCGGCCTCGATTTCGTCGATCCACGCCCTCAGGTCCTTGTTCGCCATCGGGGCTCCTCCTCCACCGGGTGGTTGTCCTCAGCCGCAACTGTGACCCAACGCGCCCGAGCCGACAACCGCAATGGCACATTTTTGGGAAAATTATTGAATTTTGAACAGCCGCCCCCCTAAACTCAGGCGTGGGACCGTGCGCTCCTCGCCGTCGCCGGTCTAGAATGGAACAGAAATGGCGCCGGGCCGTCCGCCGCGAAGCGCCGTCACCGGCAAGTCAGGGGCCTCATGCATTCGGTTTCCGTCCATAGTTTTTCTTCGCCGCGCGGGCGCGGGCGGCCTGCTTCATGAAACCCGCGGCCTTCGAATATCACGCGCCCGCCACCGTCGACGACGCGGTCGCCCTCCTCGCCGAGGTCGCGCCCGACGGCGGCCGGGTGCTGGCCGGCGGCCAGAGCCTCGTGCCGACCATGGCCTTCCGCCTGGCGCAGCCGCCCCACCTGGTGGACATCAACGGCATCGCCGGACTGGATCGGATCGAGGAGGCCGGGGGGCGGTTGGTGATCGGCGCGCTCGCCCGCCACGCCGCCTTTCATGCGCCGGTGGCGGAGGGGCCCCTCGGCCCCCTGATGGCCGAGATGGCACGCCATATCGGCCACGCGCCGATCCGCGCGCGGGGCACCTTCACGGGCAGCCTGGCCCAGGCCGACCCCGCCTCGGAATGGGTTTTGCTGGCGGTCACCCTGGGCGCCTCCGTCACCGCCCAGAGCATCCGGGGCAGCCGCGAGATCGCGGCCGCCGACCTGATCCAGGGCGCCATGACGACGGCACTGACGGAGGACGAGCTGTTGACCGAGGCGTGCGTGCCCCTGCCTGCCGAGGGCACCCACTTCGGTTTCGCCGAGTTCAACCGCCGGGCCGGAGACTTCGCCCTCGCCATGGCGCTGGCCGCCTACCGCATCGAGGACGGCAAGATCACGGATGCGCGCATCGGCATCGGCGGGGCCGAGGACCGCCCGCGCCGCATCGGCCAAGCCGAGGCCGCGCTCGACGGGGCCGCGCCCGGCGCGCCGGCGTTCGAGGCGGCCGCCCGCGCCGTGGCCGAGGCGCTCGATCCCATGGAGGATCACGCCACCGATGCCGCCTACCGGCGCGAACTTGCCGCCGCGCTGACGATCCGCGCCTTGAAAAGGGCCCAGCCATGAGCGCCAAGAGGAACATCACGCTGAACCTCAACGGCCGCGATCATGCCGTCAGCGTCGAGCCCCGGCGGACGCTGGCCGATGCCATCCGCGACGATTGCGGCCTGACCGGCACCCATCTCGGCTGCGAGCACGGCATCTGCGGCACCTGCACGGTGTTGCTCGACGGCGAGCCGGTGCGGTCCTGCCTGATGTTCGCGGTCCAAGCCCAAGGCAAGGCCATCCGCACCGTGGAGGGACTTGCCGAGGGCGACGATCTGCACCCGCTGCAGGAGAGCTTCATGAAGCACCATGCCCTGCAATGCGGCTATTGCACGCCGGGCTTCCTGGTGCTGGCCGCCGGCATCCTGGAAAAGGACCCCGACATCGGCGATGACGCGCTGGCCGAGGCGCTTTCGGCCAACCTCTGCCGCTGCACCGGATACGCCAATATCCTCAAGGCGGTGCGCGCCGCCGCCCAAGAGATGCGGAGGCGCTGATGGCAACCGAAAAGACCCGCGTCCTCGGCCACGCCGTCGAGCGGCTGGAGGACCCGCCGCTGGTCACCGGCCGGGGGCGATATGCCGGCGACATCAACTTCCCCCACCAACTGCACATGCGCATCCTGCGCAGCCCCCACGCCCACGCGCGGATCAAGGCGATCGACACCTCCGCCGCCGAAGCGCTTCCCGGCGTCTTCGCGGTTTGGACGTCCGAGGACATCGCCGAGCTCGGCCCCGTCGATTTCCGCGCCGACCGGGCGTCGGAAATCCTCAAGCCCTATCGCCAGCCAGTGCTGGCCAAGGGACGGGTGCGCTATGTCGGCGATCCCGTCGCCGCCGTGTTCGCCGACGACGCCTACCTGGCGGAAGACGCGGCGGAGCTGATCGTCGTCGAATACGAAGAGCTTCCCGTCATCACCCGGGCCGATCAGGACCCCGGCGAATTCGATACCGGCTTTGGGACCGAAGCGGCACTTTTGACCCACACCTTCGGCGAGGTGGACGCCGCCTTCGCCAAGGCGCACAAGGTGATCGAACTGGACCTCTTGACCGGCCGCCATTCCGGCGTGCCGCTGGAAACAAGGGGCGCCATCGGCCGCTATGACGCGGCGCGCGACGTCTTGGAGCTGCACGGCGCCGCCAAGGTGCCGCACCGCAACAAGGACACCCTGGTCGGCATGCTGGGGTTGCAGCCCAATCAGATCCACGTCCATGAAAGCCATGTCGGCGGCGGCTTCGGCATCCGCGGCGAGCTCTACCCCGAGGACGTCCTGGTGCTGGTCGCCGCCAAGCGCCTGGGCCGCCCGGTCAAGTGGATCGAGGACCGGATGGAGCATTTGATGTGCGCCAACCAGGGGCGCGAGCAGCGCCACCTCGCGCGCGTCGCCGTCGACGAGACCGGCCGCATCCTCGCCATGGACGACGAGATCTTCCACGACCAGGGCGCTTACGTCCGCACCCACGGCTCCAACGTCGCCAACCGCACCATGTGCATGCTGACCGGGCTTTACGACGTGCCGGCCTTCCGCGCCGTCGCCCATTTCCGCCTGACGAACAAGACGCCCTGCGCCACCTACCGCGCGCCGGGCCGGTTCGAAAGCACCTATGTGCGCGAACAGCTGGTCGACGCCATCGCCGCCGAGCTCGATCTCGACCGCATCACCGTGCGGCGGCAAAACCTGATCCCGGAAGACGCCTTCCCCTATGTATTGGCCTTCGACGAGCCCCACGTCGGCAACCTGGAATTCGATTCCGGCAAGTACGAATTGCTGATGGACAAGGCGCTCGAGGCCTTCGGCTGGGATGCGGCGCAGGAGGACCTGGCCCGACGCCGGGCCGCCGGCGAGATGGTCGGCACCGGCATCGGCCTGTTCCTGGAGGAAGGCGGGCGCGGGCCGTCGGACGGCGCCATCATATCGGTGGATGCGAAGGGCGGCATCGAGGTGGTCACCGGCGGGGCGTCGCTCGGCCAGGGGTTCGAAACCGCCATGGCCCAGCTCTGCGCCGAGGGTTTGGGCGTCGATTACAAGAAGATCCGCGTCGTCCACGGCCAGACCGACCGCATCCCCTACGGCATCGGCGCGCATGCGACCCGCGCCACGGTGCTGACCGGTGGCGCCGTCTATCAGACCGCGCTGACCCTTCGGGCCAAGGCGCTCGACATGGCGGCGGAGCTGCTGCAGACCCCGGCGGAGGCGCTCGACATCGTCGACGGCGTGGTGCAGAAGCGGAACGATCCGGCCGGCCCCACCATGACGCTCGGCGACATCGCCAAGCGCCTGGCGCCCGGCTCCAAGGCGCTCGGCGGCCGGGCCCCGGGCCTGTGGGCCGAGGATTTCTTCAATCCCACCGAGACCGTCTTTCCCTACGGCGTGCATCTCGCGCAAGTGCGGGTCGATCCCGGCACCGGCGGCATCACGGTGGAGCGCTTCATGGTCGCCTACGACGTCGGCCGCGCGGTCAACCCGGCGATGGTCGAGGGCCAGCTGGTGGGCGGCTGCCTGCAGGGGCTGGGCGGCGCGCTGTACGAGGAATTCGCCTATGACGAAGACGGCCAGCCGCTCGCCGTCACCTTCGCCGATTACCTGCTGCCGACCATGGGCGACGCGCCGGCGATCGAATGCCTGATCACCGAGGACGCGCCGAGCCCGCTCAACCCGCTCGGCATGAAGAGCGCCGGCGAGGGCGGCATCAACGGCGTCGGCGCCGCCATCGCCGGGGCCGTGAACGACGCCATCGGCATTCCCGGCGCCGTCGCCCGGCTGCCCATCACGCCGCAGCGGCTGCGCACCATCCTGCGCGCCGCGCAACAGAACTGACCGGAGGAGAAACGCCGCTCATGGCCAAGAAACTTCAACTGTCCTGCGCCATCGGCGATTACGAGATCGTCCGCGCGCTCAAGGAAGGCACCGTGCAGCCCGACGGCATCGAGCTGACGGTACTTACCGACATGGATTCGACCACCCGGCACTGGCGCTTCCTGCGCAACGGCGATTTCGACGTCGGCGAGGTATCGTGTTCGTCCTACCTGGTGGCGCGCGACCAGGGCATGCCGTTCGCCGGCATCCCCGTCTTCCTGCACCGGCGCTTCCGCCACGGCTTCATGTTCATCAACACCACCAAGGGCATCGAAAAGCCGACCGACCTGATCGGCTGCAAGATGGGCACCAAGCAGTACCAATCGAGCGCCCAGCTCTGGATGCGCGGCATCCTGGAGCACGAATACGGCGTGCCGCACCGGTCCATGGAGTGGTTTACCGAGCTCGACGAAAGCATCGAGTTCAACCCGCCGCCCGATCTAAAGATCACCAAACTGGCCAACGACCAGTCGGTCGAGGCGATGCTGGCCGAGGGCGAGTTGGACGCCGTGCTGCATCCCGATCTGATCCATCCCCTGGTGGAGGGCGACCCGCGGGTCGGGCGGCTGTTTCCCAATTTCAAGGAGGAAGAGATGGCGTTCTACAAGCGCACCCAGATCTTCCCCATCATGCACGTCATGGGCATCCGCCAGGAGATCGTCGACCAACACCCCTGGGTGCCGATCAACCTCTATCACGCCTTCAATGAGGCGAAGAGCCTGGCCATGAAGCGCATGGTCAACCCGCGCATCGTGCCGCTGGCTTGGTACCGCGAAGCCTGGGAAGAGCAGGAAGAGGTGCTGGGCCCCGATCCGTGGGAATACGGCATGACGGAAAAGAACGAGAACCAGCTCAAGATCCTGGTGGGCTATTCCCATGAACAGGGCATGATCAAACGCGAGATCCCGCTGGACGAACTGTTCATCGACGTCTCCCAGGGCCGCAAGCGCGGCGACGAATTCAGGATGTAGGGGGGCGGTCGCCCCGCACCCCGCCCCACGCCGATCCATGAGGCGCGCCCGTCGTCCTTCGACAGGCGCGGGACGAGGTGCCGGAGCTCGGTCGCCAACCTGAGCCCGTCGTCCTATGCCCTCCCTATCCTGAACGTCTCCTCATCCTGAGCCTGTCGAAGGATGAGGCTGTCACAGGAGCAGGCCCCAAAACAATCGCTAGCGGGTTGGCCGATTTTCGTGAAATCATAGATCCCAAGAAGCGACACCAAACGCCCATAGGGGCACATCGAAGGGAGCAAAGGATGAACCGAATCTCACGACATTTTGGGCCCAACTCGGCTACGCTCGCCGCGGCCGTTCTTGCCGGCGCCGCCCTGGCGGCGCCACAGCCGGCGAACGCCCAGTCCGCCAAGGACTTTTACCAGGGCAAGAAGCTGACCATGATCATCGTCTCCGGCGCCGGCGGCGGCTACGACACCTATTCACGGTTCCTGTCCCGCCACCTCAACCGGCATATCCCGGGCACCCCGCGCATGATCAACCAGAACATGCCGGGCGCCAGCGGCATTCGCGGCACCAACTACCTCTACAACGTGGCGGCGCGCGACGGCACGATCATGGGCATGACCTACAACACCAACCTGACCGAACCGCTGCTCGGCAACGTCAAGGCCAAGTTCGATCCCACCCAGTTCGAATGGATCGGCTCCATCACCAACCA
This sequence comes from Alphaproteobacteria bacterium, assembly GCA_029863585.1. Taxonomy (GTDB): domain Bacteria; phylum Pseudomonadota; class Alphaproteobacteria; order SMXQ01; family SMXQ01; genus SMXQ01. The sequence continues at coordinate 13,733 of JAOTVC010000047.1, forward strand.
GTACAACACCTGCATGGTGTGGCACACGTCCAAGATCCAGACGATCGACGACGCCAAGAAGACCGAGGTCAAGGTATCGACGACCGGGCTGTCGGGGAACTCGGCGAAGATGCCGAAGATGCTGAACACCCTTCTCGGCACCAAGTTCAAGGTGATCCATGGCTACACGACCATGGGCACGCGGCTCGCGGTGGAGCGCGGCGAGGTCGATGGCATTTGCGGCTTCTCCTACGACACCTATGCCGCGGCCAATCCCGATTGGTTGAAGAAGAAGCAGATCCGGTTCCTGATCCAGGACGCGCCGAAGCGCATCAAGGAATTGCCCGATGTGCCGCTGGTCTCGAGCTTCGTGAAGGACCCCAAGCAGATGCAGGCGCTGGAGCTCCTGAGCGTCCGCAACGACGTGGGCCGGCCCTACCTGTTCCCGCCCAAGGTCCCGAAATATCTTGTCACCGCGCTGCGCAAGGCGTTCGACGACACCATGAAGGATCCCAAGTTCCTGGCCGACGCCAAACGCATGCGCATCACGCCCGACCCGATGACCGGGGCGGCGGTCGAAGCGGCGCTCAAGAAAGCCTACGCGGCGTCCAAGGACGTGGTGGCCGTCGCCGCGACCCTGTGGCCGCCGGCCGTATCCAAGGACAAAAAGAAGAAGAAATAGACCCAACCGGCAAAGCGAAGGAAGGCGGCCGGTCCGGCGGTGGCGGGGGACCGAACCCAGGAGGTTCGGCCCGGCCGCCGGGTCCGGCTTGCCTTTCTTGGATTGCCCCGGGGCGTCGTCACCGGCGCGCAACGGCCTTGTTTAAATATATCCTTAATTAGAAAGATGGTTAAATAAGGCTCTTGCAGCGTTGCAAAAGGAGCCGCCCCGATCATGGAAACCGATGACCTGAGCCCGGTATTCGCCGCCCTCGCCGACCCCACCCGCCGCGCCATCCTCGACCGCCTGGCCGGCGGCGCCGCCTCCGTCCAGGACCTGGCCCGTCCCTTCGACCTGAGCGCCCCCGCCGTCACCTATCACCTGCGGGTGCTGGAGGAGGCCGGCCTGATCCAGCGCACGCGTCTCGCCCAATGGCGTCCCTGCGCCCTGGTGCCCGGTGCCCTCAAGGGCGCGGCGGCGTGGATCGCGGGTCACGGCGGCACGCGCAAGCCCAGGAAACGGCGCTAAGGGGCGCAGGAGCGCGGATCCGATTCCGTCCCATGATCCCGCCCAAGCGAAAATGGTTCAGCCTGCCTGAACCGGCGGCATCGCCGCCATCCTGACCACCGCCGCCTTCGCCCCCCGGGCGATCAAGGCGTGCGGTCGCGCTCCGCCTCACTGCCTTCCACGCCGGCAGAATCGGAGAGGAATGATCTCCAACGGCCTCAGGATGCCGTTCTTGCGACGGAATCAGCCCCGGCGTCGGAGCCAATCCACTCAGCGAGATCCTCGGCCGACAGGGGGCGACTGACATAGTACCCCTGCGCTTCGTCGCATTTCTTTGCGCTCAGGGAAGCAAGCTGTTCCCTGGTCTCCACCCCCTCGGCGATAACCGCCAAATCGAGGCTGTGTCCCATCCGGATGATCGCGTCGACGATGGCATCATCATTGGCGTCGATCAGGATATTTTTCACGAAAGACTGGTCGATCTTCAGTCTTTGGATAGGGAAGCGCTTGAGATAGCCGAGAGAGGAATAGCCGGTGCCGAAATCGTCGATGGCGATTTCTATGCCGGTGTCATGAAGTCGCCGTAGTTTTTCGATGGTCTGCTCTACGCCGTCGATCATCATGCTTTCGGTGATCTCCAACTCCAACCACTGCGGGTCCAGCTTCGATTCCTTGAGCGCGAATTCGACGGAAGTGACGAAAGCGCCGCTCCGGAATTGAGCGGCCGATATGTTGACGGCAATCTGGAAAAACGGCAGTCCGGCCTCCTGCCAGGCCTTGTTCTGCGAACATGCCGCCTGCAACACCCAATCGCCGATGGGAATGATGAGGCCGCCCGCTTCAGCAATGGGGATCCATTCGCTCGGAGGGATCAATCCCCGCACCGGGTGGTCCCAGCGGATAAGGGCCTCCAACCCGACCACCTCGCCGTCCGAGATGCGGATCTGCGGCTGATAGTGCAGCAGGAATTCCCCGCGCACCAAGGCCAGGCGAAGTTCGTTCTCGAGGGAAACTTGAGTTGTGACCTTATTGTGGAGGACATCGTCATAAATATGATAGCGGCCGCGGCCCTCCGCCTTCGCTCTGTAGAGGGCGAGGTCGGCCTTTCGAATGAGCTCGTCCGGGTCTGTGTCATCTAGGGGGCAGAAACTGATCCCGATGCTGGTTCCGACAGTTAGCAGGCAACCATCAACGACCTGCGGCTGGGAGATCTGGCCGACGATGCGATTGGCCAGAGTATCGACGGGAACCACGTGCTCCAGGTTTGTGAGGATGATCGCAAACTCGTCGCCGCCCAGTCGGGCAACGGTATCCGTTTCTCGAACGATGTCGAGGAGTTGATCCGCTACTGCACATAGGAGTTGATCACCGACCGGATGGCCATAGTTGTCGTTGACCCCCTTGAACTTGTCGAGATCAAGAAACATCAGGGCGACCATGCGCCCCGAGCGATCGGCGTTCCGAATTGCCTCCTCCAATCGCTGGCGGAAAAGCTGACGGTTGGGCAGTTGCGTCAGCGGGTCGTGATGTGCCATTCGCCAGATGGTATCCTCGGCTTCTTTCCGCTCGGTGATATCGACCACTGTCATCAGGATGCTGAGCAGCTCGCCAGAGGCCGAAATCACGGGTGCCCCGGATATCTCGACATCGCGGCCGCCGCCATCTCCTGTCCCGACCAGCCGAGCCTCGCACCGTGCGCTCCTTCCCCTTACCCAGGCGGCAAAGGCTCCCCGCAGCGAACCGGCGGATCCGGCCGCGAAATACGACATGAAGGACGTCCCGTGTATTTCTTGGACAGATTCCGTCCCAAGGAGCACGGCCATAGGGGGGTTGGCATAGAGGCAACGCCCGTCCGGCGCCACCTGCCAGATGCCGACGGGGCTGGATTCGGCCAGGGTTCGATAGCGCCTCTCGCTTTCTTCGGCCCTGTCCCGGGCCCTAGCCAAATCCTCTGCCAGTTGAATGGAATCAACCACCTGCCTCTCGAGTCGCTCCTTGGTATCCCGGAGCTCGCAATACTGGTGTTCCAGCGTCTCCTCGAAATGCTTTTGTTCGGTGATATCCTGCAGAATGACCGAAAAAATGGGCTCCTCGCCCAGATTGAATTTCGTGACCGAGGCCCGTGCCGGAAACTCGGTGCCGTCCTTTCTCAAGCCGACGATTTCCGCGCGCTCACCCATCATTCGGCTGGAATCGGTTGACCGCGCGAAAGCCGCGAAATGCCTTTCATGGCCCTTCCTGAAGCGGCCGGGCAGGAGGATCTCCAGGGATTTGCCGAGCACCGCCTTTGCATCGTATCCGAAGGTGATCTCCGCACCGCGATTGAAGAGACAGATCCGCCCCTGGCGATCGGTCGCCAATATCGCGTCCGGCGCGATTTCGACGAGCTGGCGGAACGGCGCGTCGGAGATATCGGTGGGATTTACCCCCGCCCGTCTCTCGAATACCGTACCGCGCATACCCAGGACCGACGTCACTTCCTTGTCCGCCCCTGCCCCTCGGCGGGAACCATCCCGCTGCGGAGATTCCTTTTTCGGGTTTCCGGTCATATCCCCAGTTCTGCCAACTAGCAATGGGAACCCTCGACCTCAGGGGCTCGGGCTTCCTTCGGATCGCAAACAGGCCTTCCCGATCGACCCCGATCGGGAAGGCTTACTATGCATATAGTAATATTTTGTATTGATTAATATTTTCCTCGGCGTTTGGTGCCGCTCGGCATGGCCTGCCGCAGGCTTCAGATCGCTGAGAACCGAAACGCGCGGATCCGAGCGCCCCCGCCGTCACCTATCACCTGCGGGTCCTGTAGGATGCCGGCCTGATCCAGCGCCCGCGCCTCGCCCAGTGGCGTCCCTGCGTCCCGGTGCCCGGCGCCCGGCGCCCGCAAGGACGCGGCGGCGTCAATCGGACGCGGCGGCCGCTTTCTGGCGGCCCGCGCCGGCTTCGGGATAGCCCTTCGGATGCAGCAACCAGCCCACCGCCAGGGTCGCCAAAACGGCACCCAGGCATTGGGCGACGATGAAGGCCGGAGCATCGGCCGGACGGATGCCCGAGAAGGTGTCGGTCAAGGCCCGGGCGATGGTCACCGCCGGGTTGGCGAAGCTGGTGGACGCGGTGAACCAATAGGCCGCGGTGATATAGAGCCCCACCATCCAGGCGACCCCATCGGGCCGCCATCGCAAGGCCGCGAAAATGGCGCCCACGAGACCGAAGGTGGCGACGGCCTCCGAAAGCCACTGGGCGGGTCCGGTGCGGACATGGGCGGAGGCCTGCCACAGCGCTTCCTCGAACATGCCGTGTGCCAGCAGGGTGCCGGACACCGCGCCCGCGACCTGGAACACCAGGTAGAGGGCAGCCTTGGAGACCGCGATTTCGCGGCGGATGAGGAAGGCCAGGGTGACCGCGGGATTGAAATGCGCCCCCGACACCGGCCCGAGCGCGGTAATCAGGACCACGAGGATCGCGCCGGTCGGTATGGTATTGCCGAGCAGCGCGACCGCGACATTCCCCCCCGCCAGGCGCTCCGCCATGATCCCCGAGCCGACCACCGCCGCGAGCAGAACAGCGGTGCCGCCGAATTCGGCCGCCAACCGCCGCGATAGTCCGTTTTCCTCCATCTCCCCCGCCTCCGTTCTAGTTGATGGCTGCGCCTTCGGCGATCCCCCGCCTCAGGGCGCTTCCGCCGACGCGTCCGCGCCCTCGCCGCGGCCGATCTCATCCATGCGCTTTTGCAGGCTCAGCCGGTCGAGGGATCGGAGGGGCAGGTTGACGAAGATGCCGACCCGCTGCGTGATCATGCGGAAGGTGTCGGCGAAGGCGAAGCGGCGCTCCGCCTCGGTCCCTTGCACCGACGCGGGATCGGGCATTCCCCAGTGAGCGCTGATCGGCTGGCCGGGAAAGACCGGGCAAACCTCATTGGCCGCGGAATCGCACATGGTGAACACGAAATCGAGTTCCGGCGCGCCCGGCTTGGTAAACGATTCCCAATCCTTGGGCGCGAGGTCTTCGACCTTGTAATTGTTGCTCTTCAGGAGGTCGATGGCCATGGGATGAACCTCCTCGCGCGGGTGGCTGCCGGCGCTGAACCCCTTAAAATTTCCCATGCCTTCCCGATTGATGATGCATTCCGCCATGATGCTGCGCGCGGAGTTTCCCGTGCAAACGAACAGGACGTTGTAGGGCCGTCGGGCGGTCATGAAATCCTCCCCTTGTGTCATGGGCCCACGGCATCGGCTGCGTCGGCGGCGACACGGCCATAGCCGCAGATTTCCGGCTGGCCCCCACAGCAGTCGTCCACCAGGAAGGCGACCAATTGCCGGGTTCCCGCGTCATCGAAGCTGTACAGGATGCGCTGGCGTTCCCGTGTCGAGCGGATCAAGCCCGAACGCTGCAACTGCGCCAGATGGGTGGATAGGGTCGAGGGCGGCGCGCCGATCATCGCCGCGATCTTTCCCGCCGGAAGCGCCTCCGGCGCCACTTTCACCAGGATGCGAAACACGCTCAGCCGATGAGGATGGGCGAGGGCCGCGAAGGCGGCAACGGCATCGTCCTCTTTCATCGTTCGTATATATCCGAAATACCGAATGATGGCAATGGGCGAACCCGGATTCGCGGTGATCTTGCCGGCCCCGGGCGCGCGGGCCCGCCGGCCCGACGCGATCCCTAGACGACGAAGGGCTTGAACGGCGCGCCGGGCGCCGCCTTGAAGCGCTGCCTATTCGGCCTCCACCGGATTCCTGAGGGTGCCAATGCCGGAGATTTCGACCTGCAGCCGGTCCCCGGGCTTGAGCCAGGCCGGCGGATCCATGTCTGCGGCGGTCAGTTTCGGGCTGCCGGTGGAGATGATGTCGCCGGGTTCAAGCTGGGCGAATTGCGAAACGTAGGCGATCAGGAACGGGATCGGAAACACCAGCAGGTCGGTGCCGCCCTGCTGGCGGACCTCGCCATTGACCCTGGTGGTGATCTCGAGCGCCGCCGGATCGGGGATTTCGTCGGCGGTGACCAGGGCGGGGCCGATGGCGCCGGAATGGTGGAAGTTCTTGCCGGGATAGTTCTGGGACCCCATCGCCTGCCAATCGCGCACCGAGCCGTCATTGATGCAGGTATAGCCCGCCACGTAATCGAGCGCGTCGGCTTCGGCGATATGCCGGCCCCGGCGGCCGATGACGACGCCGAGCTCGCCCTCGTAATCGAACTGATCGGACAGCTTCGGCTTGATCAGGGCCGCGCCGTCGGGAACGAAGGAATCGACATTGCGCCCGAAGATGTTGGGGTGATCCGGCCGCGCGCCGGCCGCCTTGGCCTCGGCATCGGCGTAATAGTTCTGGCCCACCAGGATGATCTTGCCCGGACTCGGGATCGGCAGCAGCAGGTCGATGTCCGACAGCCCCAGATCCGGCTCCGACCCTTCGGCGGCGGACCTGAGCTCATCTACGGCGCCGGCGGCCAGCACCTCGCGCAGGTTGGCGTATCGCGTTTCAAAGAAGAACGCCGCCGTCAGGTCGATGACCCGTTCGCCCTTGAGCACGCCGAACCCCTCGCGGCCGCCGTGGCGGAAACTGACTAGCTTCATAATCCTCTCCCTTTGTGATTTGCCGTTCCGGTCCGCCTCATCGCCCGCCCCCGAACAGGCGTTTGAGTAAGGTCCGGATCACACGGAACATCAGAGCGAAACCGGCGATCGGTTTCACCTCGGCCTTGACCCGGCCCGCCGCCGTTGCCTCATCGCCGGGGCCGGGACCGTCCCCTGCCGCCGGCGCTGCGTCGGCGGCGCCGGAAGCGCCGCCGGACTGAGCGATCTGGGCCCGCAGGTTTTCGGCGAATTCGCCGATCAGCTGTTCCGCCGTCGCCTGGATGATGCCGGGCCCCCGCCCGTACTGGGCGATGGATCCGGACAGATTCAAATCGGTCTCGATCTCCACCCGGGCGCCCGCCTGCGCCGGAACCACCCGGAAGGTGACCTCGGCCACGGCACCGCCCCGGCCCTTGGTATCGGCCCCTTGCGCCTTGACCCGGGCGCAGCGGCCGGCATCGTCCAGCTCGATGAACGCGGCCTTGCCGGCGAAGCTCAACCCCACCGGGCCGAGGCGCAGCGCCACCGTGCCCTTGTATTCGTCGGGCCCCAGAACCTCGGTGATCGCGGCGCCCGGCATGCAGGGGGCGATACGCTCGATATCGCGGAGCACTGCCCAGGCCTCATCGGGGGGCAGCGGCACCTCGAAGGCGTTTTCGAGCTTCATGGGTCGCTCCCCTTGAGCCGCGCCAGGGTCCAGCGCGCCACCGCCAAGAGGCCCGCGTCCTCCCGCGGCCGGCCGACCAGCTGGATCCCCACCGGCAGGCCATCATCCGTCCGGTGGATCGGCAGCGTGATGGTCGGCAC
>JAOTVC010000049.1 GCA_029863585.1 Alphaproteobacteria bacterium
CGCGGGCACGCCGAAGCGCTTCCACATATCGAGTTCGACCTTCATCAAATCCTCGATGAAGAAGCTCTCGTAGACCGGGATGCCTTCCTTGTGTTGCCAGGCATCATAGAAGGGCGGCGGTTCGTTGAATTCCTTCGTGGCCGCGTCGCCCGGACCCTGGGCGTTGTAATTGTCGGTGATGGTCACGGATCGCTCCCCGATCTGGTTGAGGGCCAGTGAATGCCCGCATCGGCAATCATACGAAGGAAATTGCCTGAGACAAGGAATCCCGCGCCGTAGGGGCGGTCGCTGTGGTTCCCCTGACCGGTCAAATCGCGTAACGTGTCGGCCTTCCGGCGGCTTATCGGGGAACCGTCGCGTGATCGCTGCGATGCAAATTGGTTTCGGAGATTTCCGGACGCGAGTGGGAGGCGCACTGGCGATCCTGGCGGCCCTGCTGGTCCTGGCCGCGGGCGTCGGCCCGGCCCGGGCATCGGCAACCGGCTACGACATCGCGGTGCTTCTCTATCAGACCCATCCCTGGATCGGCAATCGCCTGCCCGAGGCCGCGGCGCGGCGCGCCAATGCGCCGGCCGGCGCGGATCGGTGGAACACGGTCCCGCCCATGGTGGCGCCCGGAGCCGGTCCTTATACCATCGCCCAAATGATGGGGCGGGAGGGCGGTGGACTGGGCACGGAAAGCCGGCCCTATTCGGGTTTTATCTATGGCGGTGTCGCGAGCGAGGACGACCTGTTCGGCGCGCTCGGTTTCGATACGGCGGACGTGAATCTCGCCGCCGCCGGGGTGACGGCGCGGCTGCATCGTTTTGCCTTCGGCTTGGAGGTCGAGGCCGAGGTGGGGATCGGCCGGCGCTTCGGTGACGAATCCCTGTGGGAGGTTTGGGCCGGGGCAGGCCTGCGTTGGCGCGATTTCCCCTGGAACGACGTGATCGCGACGACCTTCGGCCTGACGCTGGTCGGGCTCGATTACACCTCCGAGGTGCCGGCGCACGAACGGCGTTTTCACGGCAACGACGATTCAAGGCTGTTGGGCTTCTTCGCGCCGGAAATCACCCTGGCCCTGCCGCGCCATCCGGAAATCGCGATTCTCCTGCGCCTGCACCACCGCAGCAACGTCTTTGGCCTGTTCGACGACGGATCTGCGACCTTCACCACCGCGGGCCTGCGCTTCAGGCTTTGAGACGCCTCACGCCCGGTTAGCCTTGCCGACGAAGCCTTCCCCGTGGCCGGCCTCCTGGGCGGCCCAGCCGCCCGCGACCCGGCCCGAGAAGACCGAGGGCCCCAGCATGGTTCCCTCCAGGCCGGCGCGGCCGTTGATGTGTCCGCCGGCCATGCCGCAGGCTTCGCCGGCGGCATAGAGGCCCTGGATGGGCTCGAAATGCTTGTCCAGCACGCGGCAATGAAGGTCGGTCTTTATGCCGCCGAAATTCTTGCGTGCCAGTGGAAAGATCTGAATGGCGTAGTAGGGCGGGGTGTCGAATTTCTTTGACTGCTTCAGCGGTTTGGAGAATTCCGGCTCCACCTCGAGCCCGGCATCGAAGGCCGCGTTGTACCGCGACACGGTCTCCAGGAAGGTCTTTTCGTCGACCTGGATCTCCTTGGCTAATCCCTCCAACGTGTCGGACTTCTTGATGAAGGGGGATTTCTCCAAGAGCTCCTCCACCTTGTCCCGGGCCACCTTGTCGCCTTCGCGATAATAGGGATCGGCAATCTCCATGTTCGCCTTCATCGGCGTATCGACGATGGCCCAGGCATGGCGCGGGGTCTGCGCCATCAGGGCGGGGGAGGCAGAATTGCCGCCCGAGCGGGCCTCGTTGTGGAAGCGGTTGCCCTGCTGGTTGACCCAGATGTAGCCGGGCGCCTGGCGGAACACCAGGCCGCGGCGCTGGCTGGGATCGCGGTAATCGGGGGTGGCATAGACGTAGAACCAGATGTGATCCATATGGGTCAGGTAGCCGCCGATCTGCCGGACCATCTTGTGACCCGAACCGGTCGAGCCCAGGCCGGAGCCCTCCATCACCCGGTCGTTGCCGAGTTCCGGCCGCGCCTCCAACACCATGTCGAGGTTCGAGTTGAAGCCGCCGGTGGTCACCACCACGGTCTTGGCGTCGACATCGACCGGCGCTCCGTTCTCCGTGTTCACGCCCTTGATTCCGGTGACGCGATTGCCGTCGCGCTTGATCTCCGTGATCTCCGTGCCGGAGACGATTTCGCCGCCGCGTTTTTGGAACGCGGCGATCAGGTGGGTCATCAGGCCGAGCCCATTGTTCTGGGACCGGGTCCAGCGCATCACCGAATTACCTTCCTGGGGCTTCATGTCGACCCATTTGACGCCGTGGCTTTCGGCCCAGTGGTAGAGGTCGTGCAGGGAATGCTCGATGTAGTACCGCGCCCAGACCTCGTCCGCCGAGGGGCCGCCCCATTTCATCCAGTCGTCGAAGGCGAGGTCGGGCGTGTCCTCGATCCCCTTTTCCTTCTGCAAAGGGGTGCCGACGATCATGCAGCCGCCGCCGGAGATGGCCGCTGCGCCGCCCGGTTCCGGGGCTTTTTCGAAGGCGATCGCCATGGCGCCGGCATCGCAGGCCTCTATCCCGGCGGCGACACCCGCGCCGCCAGCGCCGATGATAGCAACATCCGTCTGGTATTTCGTCATGGCGTCCCCCCGGTTCTTTAGGCTTCGGTCTTGCGGGCATGTTAGCCGAAAAGACCCACCATGGAAGGGGGCATTGACGGGATGATGGCTGGAGAATCGCCGGTCTCCCGGTGTGACCAAGGCCCGTCAGTCGAGATCGATCAGCAGCTTTTTGGATTTACTGCCCGACACGCAGATCGTCATCATCTGGTTGGTGGCGCGCTCACGATCGCTGAGGACGAAATCCTTATGATCGGGAATCCCTTCCAGGACCTGCACGACGCAGGTGCCGCAGCATCCTTCCTGGCAGGATGACGCAGCGTAGACCCCGTTTTCCATCAGCACGCCGAGGATCGACTGGCCTCTCTTGACCTCGAAGCTCTGGCCGGTCCCGGCGATCTCCACCGTGAAGGTCTCCGGCAGATCGGCGGCGTCGGCCGCGTTCTCGGACGCGGTCGTGGGCGCTGTGAAGTATTCGACATGGACCATATCGGGCATGCGGTTGGCTGTGACCATGTTGAAGGCATCGAGCATGGGGGAGGGACCGCAGCAATAGAGGTGCGCCGCCAAGGGGGCGCGGACCGCGATGGAAGTGACGTCCAGCATCTGTCCGGCTTCGTCGTCGAAATTGAAATTGACCCGGCCCGGTTGCTTGGCGTCCAGGGCTTCAAGCTCTTCCCGGAAAGCCGCACACGCCCTGCTGCGGGCGCCGTAAAACAGCATCCAGAGATCGCCGATTTCCTCCATGCGCTGGATCATGGCGTAAAGCGGCGTGATGCCGATCCCCCCGGCAATCAGGATCTTCGGCGCGCCGTCTTCTATCAGCGGGAAGTTGTTGCGCGGCGTGCTGATCTTCAGCACCGCGCCCTGAAGGTCGTTTTCGTGCAGGTATTTCGATCCGCCGGTGGAGTTGGCATCCAGGGAAACGGCGATGACGTAGCGGTGACGTTCGGCCGGTGAATTGACCAGGGAATAGTTTCGCACCAGCCCATTGGGCAGGTGCAGATCGATATGCGACCCGGCGGTGAAGGCCGGCAGGTCGCGGCCGTCTGCGGCATGCAGCTCGAAGGCGCGAATGCCCTCGGCCGCGGATGTTACGCTATGCACCAAAACGTCGATCAGCGAATCATTCATCTGTGTGTTCTTTACCTCTTTTCAGCTCGGCGACACCGGGTGGCACCTGGCGCGCCGCAGTCCGTGGCGGCCTCTCGCCCAAGGCTACGGCCACCGCGCCATCACGGTTGGGGCGCAGAATAATGCAAAAAGCTCAAAAAGGGGAAAAGCACCTCAGCCCCGCGGCCTTGGCAGCGCGGCGCCGAGGCGACAATTTCAAATTCTCACCCGGTCGGGAGTGCCGCACCGACCTGGGCCCGGTCCGATCCGGCCCTTGGGGTTAGGATTCGACCCACCAGGCACCGTCGGGATTGCGGCATGCCGTGCCGTTGAAGCGACGCTCGACGCCGTTGTTCTGGACCACCACCCGGACGAAGTCCCGGCAATCGCGCAGAGATCGTCCGAATCTTCGGGTATATGTCCTGGTCGGCGTGAACTCGAGATAGCCCCAATCGGATTCCCAAAGGGATGTCTCCCCGGTCTGGTTATATTCCAGGGCCTCCCAGACGGGAAAGCTGTAGCTGAAGTTGTGGTAAAGGACCGTCTGGGGCGCCCAAACGTTGCAACCGAACAGGAGAGAGATCCGGCATCCGGCGCCGCACCACCAGGCCCGGCCGTGCTTCCTGTTCGCTGGGTGCCTGTGGTGGGGCCTGTCACGGTGCGACCAGCGCCGCGGGACATAGACCGCCCGCGGCCGGCGGGACATTTCCCCCTGCCACTGCCGTTCGGGTTTGCGATCATCGCGTTGGCGCGCCTGGCGTGCCTGGTCGGCGTCGCGTCGACTGGGCGGGCTCTCGGGCCGAGCCCGACGCTGCTGGCCGGGACTCCCGCGCTTGGGCTGCCTCGCGGGTTGGGCTTGCCTCTGTGGATTGCCGTCTCGACGGCTGCGGCGGTCGCCGGGTCTTGCCCTGCGATCTTCTTCGCCGCGGTTGCCGCGATCTTCTCCCCGGGAACGGCGGCCGCGTTCAAACTGCTCGGAATTTGAACCTGGTTCCACCTGGCCGTCGCGGTTCCGATCGCGGTTCTGAGCCGACGCCGAACCGATCATGCCGGTGGAAATTGCCGGTGCGGCGGCACCGCATAGGCAAAAATTCGTGACCCGAATCTCTCTGTGGCCCAAATGCCGCGGGCACACCCGCGGTCCGGGTGGCTGGCTACGCGATCGGATTCGGGACCTGAGATTGTCCCGGGAAGGAACATCGTCACGAACCGCCGACACTGCAATAGCGCACGATCCGATTGGCCGGGCATTGGTCGGTTGTGACTGCTCCCCGCATTCCCCCGGGGCCAAAAGAAAGCCCGCGCCCCGAAGGGCGCGGGCCGGCACTGCTGCCAATTTTTGCGTCTTATCAGAAGTTGATTTCAACCCGCCGGTTGCGGGGTTCGCGGACACCGTCGCTGGTGGATACCAGCGGCGCGCTTTCACCCTTGCCGACTGTCGAAATGCCGCCGGCCGAGAGGCCGAGCTTGACCAAAGCCGCCTTGGCGGCAGCGGCGCGGCGCTGGGACAGGCCCATGTTGTAATTGGCTGCACCGGACCGGTCGGCATGGCCGGTCAGCATCACCTTGGTGAAGCCGCGTTGCTTCGCGTAAGCGGCGGCCGCTTCAAGCACACGCAGGGCATCGGCACGGATGCCGGCGCGGTTCCAATCGAAGAACACGATGAACGAACGCGGCGGCGGCGGCGGGGCCGGTGCGGGCTTGGCCACCGGCGCTGGTGCCGGCTTGGGCTTCATCACGACCGGCGGCTTCCAAGCGGCAAGGGCCTTCTCGAAAGCGCGCTTGCACTTGCCGATGCACTTTTTGTCCTTTTCGGCGACCGCCCACAGCCAACAATCGAAGCTGGTCTGCGCCTTGGATGCCTGCTTAGGGTCCTGAGACCGGAAGCCGCCATTCAGGGCCCGCATCAGCCGGGCATGACCGTCGCGCAGTTCGGCTGCCGCGCCGGACGGAAGCTTCTTGAATTTGGCCGGATCGTCGGGAAGCACGTTCTTGCCCTGATCGGCGGCCCGTGCTTTCACGGCGAACTTGTCGTGGGAATAGTAATACTGGACCCGCGCAAGCGCGAAATAATCCTTGGTCAAGGCTTTCGTAAAGTCGGAAGCCGCTGCAGTAGAGGTCCAGCCCGTCAGCGCCAACGCGATCGCAACGAGGGCCATGCCCGATATCTTACTGAGTGTCTTCATTCTGAAGATGCTCCTTTGATTGTATTCCGGGTTTCTAATCGATCGAATGTCGTCCCTAGAACGGGTAAAAATGCATACTTCCTTGGTAAAAGCAATTCTCAAGCGAGTGACGATTTCGAATATTTTCCCGGAAATGGCGGCGGTTTCCGGCTGCAAGGTGCAGCAATTCAGCTCAAACGCCCCGCGGCTTGATCCCGCTATCAATCCAAGCCGTAGAGTGCCCGCGCATTGGCATCGAGAATCTTATCGACGACGTGGCCGGGAAGAACCCCGTCGTCCCGCAGCTTGCCGATCGCTTCGATCTCCGTCGCCTGGTCGTGATGGCCATAGTCGGTGCCGATCACCAGATTGTCTTCGCCCACTTGCTTGACGATGTAAGGCAGGTCATCGGTGACCTGACATGCCACATAGATGTTGTTGCGCTTGAGGATATCGGTGGAGCGCCAATCCGGATCGTTGCGGTTCTTCCAATAGCTCAGCTCGGTGTAGTTGATGGCATAGGGCAGCCAGGAGGCCGAGAATTCGACGAAACCCCAGCGCATCCCGGGAAATTTTTGCGGGATATCGCGCATGATCAGCGAATGAAAGGCGCCGACGCCGGGCGAGCGATTCGACATGAAGCGGGTCGAGGAATTCTTGAACAGCCCCATATAGGTGCTGCAATGGTTGCCGGAATGGATGCATGCCGCGAGGTCGAGTTCCTGCGCCGCTTCCCACAGCGGGTAGAAGTAGGGGTCGTCGAGTTCCTTGCCGTCCTCGATGCCGACCAGGAAAACGCCGCAGGCGCCGTGCTCCTTGCAGAAGGCGAGCTCCTCGCGAAGCCCGTCCATAGTCCTGAGCGGCGGAATGGCGGCCCAACGCAGCCGGTTATCGCTCTGTTTCCAGATGTCGGCGAGCCATCGATTGTAGCTCCGCCCCAGTGCCGTGTCCCATCGGGGATCGTCGGTCTTGCCGCTTAGGAAAAACGTGGGGTACAGGACTTGGACGTCGACCCCCATCTGATCCATGTGCGCGAGACGCCCGGCGATGTCATCCATTTCCCTCTGGCCCGCCGTAACCTCCGTGTAGTCCTGGTTTCGGGTCCCGGTCCAAACAGCGCCGTCGACCAGCCAGTACTGCTTTGCTTGCATGTCGATCTGGGTTTCGATCTTGTCGGCCCCGGCAGGGCTCAAGACGACGGGCCGATATTTTTCCTCATCCTTACGCAGGTAGGAAAACGTAAGTGGTGTCTCGATGACGTGGGCGTCGGCGTCGACGATCCGAAGGCTCATGTTTCTTTCCCCTTGGTTTTGGGCGGAACTTATCTTGCGCGGACGGTGTTTACGGCTTGGCTGGCTATTCTAACGGTTCGGGCGAATCCCGCCAATCATCGCGCAACATCGGAGTTGAAGGAAAAGCGCGCCGAATAGGGAACAGGGATGCAATCAAGCGTCCAAAAAAACCGAATGCCGGGGCCGCCAATGTCCGCGATTCGATAGGCCCAGCGCAATTAATGAAGTAAACATGGTAAATGAATAATCCCCGGTACCATTTTGAAATTGAATGTATTTTACATATTTTAAAATTGTCCCGATTGTGGTAACCGCTTCATTAAGAAGTTTGTCTTTTTGAAGTTCGTTTTTTTTGTCCCGGGAGGACCTAATGCTTAGCTATGCCTTGACCTGGATCAAAACCGCTCTTGATCGCGACGAAGGCGTCACGGCCATCGAATACGGCCTCATCGCCGCTCTGATCGCCGTTGCCATCATCGCCGCGATCACCATCGTCGGCACGGAACTGAACACCACGTTCTCGACGATCCGCGACGCCCTGCAGAACGCCAACGCTAGTTAATCGCAACGGTTTGGCGCGTCCTCGCAGCGCCGACGGTCATTTTTGGAACTTAAGGTCACAACGGCTGGTCCAGCCGGAGGTTCTCTGCGCCGGGTCCATCGTACCGGGCGTTGCGCCGTTGCGGACGGGTCCGGAGCATGAAGACCGGGCGGAATGATGTGGCGGTTCACCTCATTGGCGTTTTGCTCTAGCCTCCGGCCTCACCATGTCTTCGGCGCCGCCCATCCTCGCACTCCGCAACGCCCGCCTGGCTTTCAGCGATAAGGTCCTGTTCGAGGACCTCACGGTACATCTCGGACGCGGCCAGCGCGCCGCCCTGGTGGGCTCCAACGGATCCGGCAAGTCGACCCTGCTGAAGTGCCTCGCCGGAATCATCGACCTCGATTCCGGGGAACGGTTCGTCCAGCCGGGCACCACCATCGCCTGGGTCCCGCAAGACCAGGAGGTCCCGGCAGGCGAAAGCCTGCTCGATTTCGTGCGGCGCCCGGATCAGACGCGCGACGGGGTGCGGGCGGAAAAGGCCCTGCTCGAACGCCATCGCGCGGAACACGCTTTGATCCAGGCGGGGCTCGATCCCGAACGCACCGGCGGCCCGCTGTCGGGCGGGGAGAACCGCCGCGCGGCGTTGGCCCGGGCGCTTGCGCGGGATCCGGATGTCCTTTTGCTGGACGAGCCCACCAATCACCTGGATCTTGCCGCCATCGAGGCGCTGGAAACCACGCTTCGGGGATTTCCCGGGACGGTGCTCGTCATCAGTCATGACCGCAGTTTCCTGGAGAACGTCTCCACCGCGACCCTTTGGTTGCAGCGGCGCAGCCTGCTGGTGATGAACCGCCGGTTTTCCGAATTCGAGGCCTGGTCCGAAGAAATCCTCGACCGAGAAATCAGAACCGCCGAACGGCTGAACAAGCATATCGAACGCGAAACCCGCTGGCTGCACCGGGGTGTCACGGCCCGGCGCAAGCGCAATCAGGGCCGCCTGCGGAAACTCGAAGACCTGCGCGAAGCGCGCCGCCAGCGTCAGGTCGGCCGTTCATCGGTGGCGATGGCGGCGGGGGAGGGCCCGCCGGCAAGCCAGATGGTGGCCGACCTCCACCGAGTCTCGAAGAGTTTTACCGGCAATGGCGGCAGCGAAACCCCCATCGTGCGGGATTTCACGACCCGCATCATGCGCGGCGACCGGGTCGGCCTGATCGGGCCCAACGGATCAGGCAAAACCACCATGCTGCGCCTGTTGTTGGGGGAACTCGAACCCGATAGCGGCCGGGTGCGGCTCGGCCGGCGCACCGAAATTTCCTATTTCGATCAGGCCCGGCGCGACATCGATGCGGCGGAGACGCCTTGGCGATTCCTCTGCCCGGACGGCGGCGATCAGGTCAACGTGCGGGGCCATTTGCGCCATGTGGTGGGGTACCTCAAGGAGTTCATGTTCGATGAAGACGATGCCAAGAGCGCCATCGCGACCCTTTCGGGGGGGCAGCGCAATCGCCTGATGCTGGCCAAGGTGTTGGCCCGGCCGTCGAACCTTCTGGTGCTCGACGAGCCGACCAACGATCTCGACATGGATACCCTCGACCGCTTGCTCGAGACGCTCGACGCCTATGACGGCACCCTGATCCTGGTGAGCCACGACCGCGATTTCGTCGACAAGCTGGTGACCAGCCTGATCGTGCTGGAGGGCGGCGGCCAGGTCAGCGAATATATCGGCGGCTATCGCGACTATCTCCGCCAGCGCAGGGCCGCTCCCGCGGGTGCCGTGAAGGCGAAGCGCCCGGCCAAGGAGGTTGATGCCGGGTCGGGGCCTGACCGCCGGCGCGAGGGAAGCCCGCGCAAGTTGAGCTACAAGGATCAGCGTGAGTTGGACGGCCTGCCCGGCCGCATCGATGACCTCGAGGCCGAAATCGCGGGCCTGAACGAACGCCTCGCCGCGCCCGATTTCTTCGTCAGGGACCCCGACGGCTTCGCCGCGGGCGCCGCCCGGTTGCAAGCGGCGAAGGCGGAAATCGAAGCCGCCGAAGCGCGCTGGCTCGAGCTCGAGAGTTTGCGCGAATCCTTGGAGGCGGGGAAGATCGACTGAGAAAGGTCGGAGCAAAAATGACAGCCAAGTGGGGCTGGAAGCATTGCATCCTTTGCGCCATTCCCGTTGCGGCCGGATTGGGGGCGCTCGTCTTCGCCGATCCCTTTCCCCAGCCGCCGTCCTATCACGACTTCGCAGACAAACGCCCGCTTGCGGGGATCCCGAATTTCGGTGATCTGAGCTCCAATCTCACGTTTCTCGTGCCGGGCGTTCTCGGCCTCGGCCTTTGCCTGAGACGGCAACCGGACGGCGCGTTTAGGGCGTGGCGCGTGTTCTTCGCGGGCTTCGTTCTGGTCACCTTCGGCTCGGGCTATTACCACTGGGCACCTTCTAACGCGACGCTGTTCTGGGACCGTCTTGCCATGGCCATCACATTCACCGCGCTTTATACGGCATTGCTGGCCGAACATGTGGAGCCGCGCCTTGAAAAGCTGTTGCCGGCGATTGTCTTGGTCGGGGTGGCGACGCTGCTTTATTGGCGCTGGGTCGATGATCTCAGGTTTTATTTCGCCCTTCAGGCGACCGTCTTCACGTCGGCCTTGGTGATGCTTTTGGGATTCGCCCACGCCTTCGGCCAGAAGCGCTACCTCGTTGCCGCGCTCGCCTGCTATACCGCCGCCATAGGGTTTGATTTTTTCGACGCCGCGGTCTTCCAGGCGACCGGCGGCTTGATTTCCGGCCATACCATCAAGCACCTGATGGCGGCTATTGCCGGTTCCTGGGGGTACCTGATGCTGCGCGCCCGCGCCGAGGGCGCGGCGGGCCGGGCTTAACGCCCCCGCCGCCCGCCCGCCGCGCAATCGATGCAGGTCGCAACGGCCGCATCCAGATCCAGCCGCTTTTCCGCGATCTCCTCGCCGCAGGCGGTGCAGAAGCCGAACTCTCCCGCATCCATCCGCTTGATGGCGCCGCGGAGCACCTCCATCCGGGCCTTGCGGCGGCGTTCGGTCTCCTTGGCCATGGCCTGGACCTGCATGGCATCCATGCGTGACAGGCGCCCGACGCTTTGCTGATCCAATTCCACCGGCGCCCGGGCGTCCCTGGCGTCGGCACTCGCCTGCGCCAGCGCGTCGAGCTCGCCCTTGATCCGTTCCCGGTAGATCGCGATGTCCATGGATCAGGTTCCGGCCCCGGCCCCGGCGCCGGACCGCGACCGGGGCCCGCAACGTTCTTAGGAGGGCAGGATGTTCTTCGCCTTGTAGCGCTGCTCCCAGGTCGGCAGCACGTCCTTGTTGAAGACCGCTTCGGGCACCTCGCCGCGGAGTGCCGACAACACGCATTTGGTGGCCCAGATCAACCCGGGGTGCAAGCCACCGCGCAGGTTGGACGACACCATGTGCGGCGACAGCAATACCTTGTCGCCCATCTTCAAGATTCGCGCGTCGGGATCGACCGGCTCGTCTTCGAACACGTCGAGCGCCGCAGCCGCGATGTGATCGGATTCCAATGCATCGCATAGCGCGTCGCCGTTCACCACCTGACCGCGGGAATCGTTGATCAGGATGGTGCCCGGCTGCGTCTTGGCGATCGCCTCGGCGTTGAACATCTGCCGCGTTTCCGGCGTCAAGGTGACGTGGAAAGTGATGATCTCCGCGCGCGACAACAGCGTGTCGTAATCGACCCGTTCGACGCCCAGCTCGTCGAAATGGGAATCGGGGACGTAAGGATCGCAGCCGATCATGGGACAGCCCCAGGGCTTCAGGAGCTTCGCGACCCTGCTGCCGATGCGGCCCATCCCGACGATGCCGACGGTCATGCCGGGATAGTCGTCCTGCTCGCGGGAGCCGAGATAGAGCCCCTGCAATTCCGGCAGGCGCCAGATGCCTTCCTTCATGGTGCGGTCGCGTTCGCGCGCCTTTTTCAGGATGGTCAGGATCATGGCGATGGTGCCCTCGGCCACGCCGCCCCAGTTGGATTCGGTCGGCGCGTGGGTGACCATGACGTTCTTGGCGGTGGCGCCGGCCACGTCCACGTCATCGACCCCGATGGTGCATTTGGCGATAATCCGAAGGTCGGGCCCGGCGGCATCCATGATCCTGGTGGTGATCGGGCTGGAGCGGATGGAGGTTCCCATCAGGGCAACCGCACCCTTGGCCATTTCCATCATCTCCTCTTCGTTATTGCCGTGCGGATTGTGCCAATCGGCATTGCCGAGCACCAGCTCGCAACCGGCATCCTCGAAGGTTTGTTGCCACTCATCGGATTCCCGGATGGGCGCGAAGACGAAGACCTTGGGCTTGGCCATGATGAAGAACTCCCTTGGTTTGTTATTGGCTTCATCGGTTATATTCGTCTGCCACAGAGGATCAAAGGGGAAAAACCGTGCCAAGACTCGAAGACAGGGTGGCGATCGTGACCGGGGCGGGGCGGGGCATCGGCATCGCCTATGCCAAGGCGCTGGCGGCCGAAGGCGCCAAGGTTTGCGCCACCGACATCCGCGATACCCAGCGGACCGTTGACATCATCCGGCAACAGGGCGGCGACGCGATCGGCATCAAATGCGACGTCACCGACGCCGCCGCGGTGGCCGACCTGGTCGCTGAAACCGTCGCCAAATTCGGCAAGGTGGACGTGCTCGTCAACAATGCCGCGGTCTTCGCCGACCTCAACCGCAGCCATTTCATGGACATCACGTCCGACGCCTGGGACAAGGTGATGAGCGTCAACACCCGCGGCGTGTTCGAATGCGTCAAGGCGGTGGTGCCCGACATGCGCAAGCGCCATTACGGCAAGATCATCAACATCGCCTCGGGCACGGTGTTCAAGGGATCACCCGGGCTGTGCCATTACGTCGCCTCGAAAGGCGCGGTGATCGCCATGACCCGGGTCATGGCGCGGGAACTGGGCGACGACAACATCTGCGTCAACGCCATCGCGCCGGGGATGACGCTGTCGGAAGCGCTCGAGGGCCGGGACGAATACGAGAATTCCGCGACCCCCGCCACCCGCTGTTTCAAGCGTCACGAACGGCCGGAAGATCTGACCGGTGCCGTGGTGTTCCTGGCGTCGGCGGAAAGCGACTTCATGACCGGCCAGACCATGGTGGTGGACGGCGGCGCGGCCATGCATTGACTTTTTTCGGCTGGGCCTCAGCCCGCGTCCTTGGCGGGGCCGGATGCCGGCTCTTCGGCCCAGGCGGCGAGCCACTTGAGCGCGGTTTCGGCGGTCGCGCGGGTCACCGGAAGGTCGAGGCCGAGTTCGCCCGCCACCCGTGCCGCGTGTTGGACGTCCTTGCTGAGAAGGCCGCGGGCGCGCGCCGGGCCGGCATGGCCGGCATCGTCGAAGCGGATGAAGCGTTCCCAGGTCTGGACCATGGCACCGCTGCTCGCATCTCGGGCCATATTGAGGAACTGGCTGACGTCGAGTCCCGCGGTCTCCACGATCCGCACACATTCGGCCAGCATCACCCGCTCCACGGCATTGGTCAGGTTCTTGGCGATCTTGGCGGTGTTGCCGGCGCCAAGCGGCCCGAAATGATGGACGCTCTTTCCGAGCGGCAGGAGATGCGCCCGGGCCCGGGTCACCAGTTCTTCCCGGCCGCCGACCAGGAAGTTTCCTTCCCCGGCCTGCAGGCGGCGGGGAACCGAGGTGACGGCTGCGTCTAAGACGTCGATGCCACGCGTTCCCGCCGCTTCCGCAACGCGGAACGTGGTTGCCGGCAGGATGGTGGAATGGAGCAGCACGAGCGTGCCGGGCTTCGCCCCTTCGAGCACCCCTGCGGGGCCGAGGGTCGCGTCGAACACTTCCTGGTCGTTGTGGACGAAGACGTGAACGATGGCAGCAGCTTGGGCCGCTTCCGCCGATGAGGCGGCGGTCTCTGCGCCAAGCGCGCGGGCCGTCTCCATGGGCTCGCTTGCGATGTCGAAAGCGGCGACATCATGGCCCTGCAGTTTCAGCCTGTGCAGCAGCGCGCGGCCCATCTTGCCGACGCCGATCAATGCGACCATTTCCCCCATGGCGATCTCCCCTGTCTCCGGCCTTGCCTGCGGCCTGGCGCGGCCTATCTTAAGACCAAAGTCCCGCGATTCGCCGTTTTTCAGCGGATTTGACCGAACCAGGGGGCGGGGCTTATTATTAGAAAACGAATGATTCTTGAGCGGAGAAAACACCGACCATGGAAGTCACGCCCGTATCCGACATCATCGGCGCCGAGGTCACCGGGGTAAACCTGTCCGTGCCCATGGACGAGGAAACCAGGACCGCCCTGCACGACGCGTTCTTGAAATATCAGGTCCTGGTCATCAGAGACCAGCACCTGACGCCCCTTGAGCAGGTCGCGTTTTCGTCCCAGTGGGGCGAGCTTGAGATCCCGGACAACGTCCAGCATACCCATGGGGACAGCAACCGCGTCATGATTCTGTCCAACGAGATCCGGCCCGACGGCTCGGCCGTCGGCGTCGTCGACGGTGGCGATTTCTGGCATTCGGATTCCTCGCACCACACCGTGCCGTCCATGATCACCATCCTGCAATCGGTGCGCCATCCCTCCAAGGGCGGCGATACCGAGTTCTGCAACATGTACAAGGTCTATGAAGACCTGCCCGAGGAGACCAAGGCCAAAATCGAGGGCAAGCTCGGCATTCATCACGTCTCCAAGGTGAAGAACAAGCGCGTTACGATTTCCCCCGGCCGGCCCGGTGCCAAGGATTTCTACGAGATGCAGGCCAATACACGCGAGGATGTGTTGCAGCCGCTGGTCCTCACCCATCCGGAAACCGGGCGCAAGGCGCTCTATTGTTCGCCGCGCTTCACCCTCGGCATCCAGGGGATGACGGAGGAAGAAGCCGATCCGATCCTGGACGAGCTGTTCGCCTATATCACCGACCGCAAGCGCCGCTGGCATTACCGGCACAAGTGGCAGGACAATGATCTGGTGTTTTGGGACAACCGCTGCGTCTGCCATCGGGCGGTCGGCGGCTACGGACTTCCCGACATCCGCTGCCTGCACCGCACCGTCGTTGCCGGCGACCGGACGTATACCGACCAGCGGGCCGCTTGAGGCGCAGGGGATCGCGGCGATGATCGTTACCCCCTTCGCCGATGCCACCTTTGGGGCGGAGGTGACGGGGATTGATCTTTCCCGACCGATTGCGGACGGCGAATTCGACGCGCTCTATCAGGCCTTCCTCGATTTCCATGTCTTGGCGATCCGCGACCAGGACATATCCGCCGACCAGCAGGTGGATTTTACCCGGCGCTTCGGCCCGATCGGGGAACATGCCAACCGGCGCTACCGCCATCCCGACAACCCCTATGTGCTGCTGCTCACCAACGAAATCGGGCCGGACGGCCGTCCCATCGGCGTGATCGACGCGGGAGACATGTGGCATTCCGATTCTTCGCACCACGCTGTTCCGGCCAAGATGACGCTGCTTCATTCGGTCAGGCGGCCGACGCGCGGCGGCGACACCGAGTTCTGCGACATGCATGCGGTCCATGACGCCCTGCCCGAGGAATTGCGCCGCCGGATCGCCGGAAGGTTCGGCGTTCATCATGCCTCGAAATTGCTCAATCCCCGGGCGATCATTTCGACCAGCCGC
Organism: Alphaproteobacteria bacterium; assembly: GCA_029863585.1. GTDB lineage: Bacteria > Pseudomonadota > Alphaproteobacteria > SMXQ01 > SMXQ01 > SMXQ01. Next base: position 15,382 of record JAOTVC010000049.1, read on the forward strand.
CCCGATGCCCAGGAGAATTACGAAGAATCCGCGCGCGAACGGCCCCATGCCCGCCAGCCCCTCCTGCGCACCCATCCGGAAACCGGGCGGCCTTCGGTCTATGCCAGCCCGCGCTTCACCATCGCCATCGACGGCATGGACGAGACCGAGGCCCAGGCGATCCTGGATGCGCTTTTTTCGTATCTGACCGACCGCAGGGCGCCGTATCACCTGCGCTACAAATGGCGCGACGGGGACGTAGTGCTGTGGGACAACCGCTCGGTCAACCACCGCGCCGTCGGCGGCTACGGCATGGACGATATCCGCCGCCTGCACCGCACCACGGTCGCCGGCGATGCGGCGTTCTACCGGCCCGCGGCGTGAGAGCGTGGCGTATCAGAAATTCGCGGTCAAGCTGAGTGCCCCGAAATTGTGGGGATGGTCCTGGCCGTCGAATTCGATGGTGCGCAGCACCTGGGTATAGGTGATTCGGAAGCGGCGGAAGATCAGGGCCAAGCCGATCTGCGCGTCGCCGACCCAGAGTTTCCGATCCACGCTATGGCTGTCGGTGAAGGTATTGCCGTCGAGGAAGATGTTCCGCGCCATGGCCCGGCCTTCGACCCCGGCGAAGACATACCAGCCGAACAAGCCGCCCGGCGGCTCGAAATGCACGGCGCCCGGCATCGAAGGGCGGATGCGGTCGGGGCCGGAGAAATCGCCCTTGAAATCGTCACCGAGCCGAAGCGTCAGGCCCGCGGCGGCATAGGTGAAGACATTGCCGAGGCTGACGCCCGCATGGGGGATGACGTCGGCATCGAGGCCGAAAAGCGGCAAGTCCTCCTTGAAGAAGCGCCGGCTGTGCATGTAGGTGAGGTTGAGGGCCGGTTCGTTCTCCAGCTGATTGTCCCAGCCCTTGGGCTCGCTGAAGCCGAAGGTGTCGTGCCAGAATTTTTGGGCATTCTCGGCCTGGGAGGCGGGGCCGATGACGCCGATGGAGATCGAAACCGCATCATGGCGGTCGTCGGTCTTGGAGACCAGGCCGACCTCGCCATACAGCCAGCCGGCATAGGGCTGGTCCTCGGTCTGCAGCGTGGTAGCGGCAATATCAGTGGGCGTGTACATGTTCTGGCCGATTGCGAAGCCGACCCGCCGTTCTCCCGTTTCCGGAAAAAGGGGCAGGGCGCGCGCGAGCCAATGGCTGAAGTCGGTGAACTGGTCCTTGCGGCTGAGCCAGCTTGCCTTGAGCCCATTGGTGTAGTGCCGGTCGGAGCCGCCGAAGCTGTCGTTTTCCAGCAGCAGCGAGACGCTGGACCGGTCTTGCGCGGCGGCCGGAGGCCCAGCAAGCAACAGTCCCAAAAGGGTAGCAAGGGTGACAACCAGGAAAAAGCCGACGGTCGGCAGGCGCAATCTCAACATGACGCAACTCTAATCGCGCTCTTCCCCAGAGGCCAGCATATCCGTATATTCGTGCGTTAAACCAAATCAATAAAGAAGAGGGAGGAAACCCGTTATGGTAGATAGAACCTTGCCCGACATCGACCTCGATGGCCGCGTTGTCATCGTGACCGGCGCCGACCGCGGCCTCGGCCGGGCGATGAGCCTGGGCCTGGCGGAAAAGGGGGCCCGGGTGGTCCTGGCATCGCCCGCATTCGATGCGCTCCGCGTTGTCGCGAGCGAGATCGCCGCCACCGCGGGGCCCGACCGCGCGTTCGCCCTCAAAACCGATATTACGGACCTGGCGTCTTGCCGGGCCTGTCTTGCTCAAACCCTGGAGGCCTTCCACGGCCTCGACGTTCTGGTCAATAACGCGCGCCGTCCCCATCGGGGTCCAGGCCTGCCGCCGACCGGCAATTCCTTTCCGTTTTACGAGACCAATCCGCAGATCTACAAGGAAACCGTGGAGGTGAATGTCACCGGCACCTTCTTTATGGCCTATACCGTGGCACCCTATTTCATCGAGCAGGGACGCGGCAAGATCATCAATCTCACGACCTCGGTGCATAACTTCTCGGGCCGCGCCAACAGCCCTTACGGCGTCACCAAGGCGGCGGTGGACGCGGAAACCTATATCTGGGCCAAGGACCTCGCCGGCACCGGGGTCACCTGCAATGCGCTTCTGCCGGGGGGCGCCTGCGATTCGGATCCGGAGCGGGAGAAAAAACCGGGCCAGAGCCTTCTCCCTGTGGATGTCATGAACCCGGTGCTGATCTGGCTGTGTTCGCCGGGCTCCGACGGCGTGACCGGCGGGCGGTTCAACGGCAGCCTGTGGGACGGGTCCCTGGGGCCCGATGCCGCAGGGATGGTGTGCCGCGAACCGGCGGCTTTCGTTGGGATGGAGTAGGTTGGGGCCGCGTATCCGGTGCTTGAAACCGTCAGGCTCCGTCATGACGCCCCTCACGGATCGCCCGGATAAACCGGGCGATGACGATTGCGCTAATGAAACGCTTGTCATGCCCCGGCTTGTCCGGGACATCCATTCGTCAGAGGCGGCTTCATTGAAACTGAAAGAGGGTGATTGAAGCCATTCGCCAAAATCAACCCCGCGACCCGTTTCCGAGCCGCGGGGCCTTCAGAATCACAGGAAAGGCTATTCGGCGGCCGAGGCCGATGTCTTCTGGCGGCCCGCCATCAGCTTGGTGACGGCGTCCTCGACCACGGTGCCCTTGTAGAAGTCCGGGTTCATCTTGGTATGCATTTCGGCCGTGTTTTCGAAGACGAACAGCCTGAAGTCGTCCTCTGTGATGGTTCCATGCTCGACCATTTCCCAAGCTTCGTGCAGGACGCCGGACATGTCGGGCACGTCCCAATGGCCGATATCGGAGGAGAAGATCGCCTTCAGCTTGACGCCGAAGTGGTTCATCTTCTCGTTGAAGGCGAGAGCCGTCATCTTGTCGTCGGCTTCCGCGCCGTAATAGAAGTTCGGCACGAACTGGTCGCGGATCTCTTCCCGGGTGGTGACGCCGGCGGCCTCGAAATCGTTCATCGGCCGGGTCTCGTTGATCTGGGACTGAGGCAGCTCCTGGCACGCGCGCCATTTTTCCTTGGTCATGTAGGACATGTGGCCGTAGCGGTCGAACATTTCCTCCATCAGCTCGATGTCGAGCTTGGAAGGATCCTGATGCTCGTAAATCCAGTCGAGGTTGCGCTTCTCGAAGATTTCCATGAGGTCGTTGTAAAGCTGCGAGGCCCAGGCGACGCCGCCCTCCAGGAAAGCCACGTTGAGCTGCGGGAAGCGCTTCAGGACGCCGGAGAAGAACAACGAGCGGGCGAAAAATTCGTTGCCCACCGAGAACGTGCCGAGCCGGTTGAAGGAATAGCAGTTTGGCGACTGGCGGCGTTGGGTCTTCTGGGCGCCGGAATGGCCCGCCGGCAGGACCTTGAGGTCGATCAACCTCTGCCAGAACGGGTCATAGTCATTGCCGTCCCGCGGCTCCATGCAGATCGACGTCACCCGCTGGGTCAGCTCGCCGAGCTTGGGATCGACTGCGGCGACTTCGGGGACCGCGTCGCGCACTTCGCCGGAAATGGTGACGGTCTTGAGGCCGAGCGTATTGACGCAGTACTCCAGCTCGCTGATCGCCTCTTCCGGGGTCCAGGTGGGCACGACCGCCGACGGCGTCATGCGGTCCTTCACCTCGTCGAACATTTCGGCATAAAGCGTGTTGAGCGAGCGCGCCAGAACCTGGCGCATCTCGTCATCGCGCACCTGGTTGGCGGAAATGCCGTAGGTGGTGTAGACGATTGCGAAATCGATACCGGCATCTTCCAGGCGCTCGGCGTAGAGCTTCGGCAGCATGCAGGTGGCACGGTCGATGGTGTATTTGCCGGACGGCGCCGCCCAGAACATCGACCGATGGGACGAGGTATAGCCGGGACGGCCGGTCTGTTCGAACTTGGCGGCGATCTTGGGCCCGCCGATGTCGCGGACGTAGTCCATCAGCGCCCATTCGCATTCCAGCACATGGGCGTCGGCATCGATGACCGGGTAATCCAGCCGTTTCTTGACGGCGGCTGACTTGCTGTTGAGCGTGTGAACTTCGCGCATTGTCCGTTTCCCTTCCTTGGCCCGTTGCGGCCCGCCGGGGCCGGTGCCTCCGCGGCCCGCCCCCGAGCGGAACAGGCCAATATTTGATTAGAAGTATAAGCATTCTCGCATACCGGGCCCGGGGCGGTAAAGAACCCAAATCCAAAGATCTCAGCAAATTCACGTTGGGAACGCGGGCGACGGCCCTTGCCAGCCGGGGACGGCGGCGATACGGTTCCGGGCAATCCGGGCCCGGGAAGAGGCCGCGTCAGGACATCACGTAATCGATGAGGGGAGACGGCGCCCATGCAGATGATTCCATTCGGCACAGTCACCGATTACACCGTTTCGCGGATGGGACTCGGTTGCATGAGCATGTCGGGCTGTTACGGAGCCCAAGACGACGATGAGTGCATCGCCACCATCCACCGGGCGATGGATCTCGGCGTCAATTTCCTCGATACGTCCTATTCCTACGGCGAAGGGCACAACCAGACCCTGATCGGGAGGGCAATCAAGGGAAGACGCGACCAGGTGGTCATTCACTCCAAGTCCGGCGCGCCGCCGCCCAGGGACGAGAACGACCTCAATCGCGGCGCCGGCAGCGAGAAATATCTGCGCATGATCTGTGAAGAAAGCCTGCGGCGGCTCGAAACCGATTGCCTGGACATCCTCTGCATGTCCCGGGTCGACCGCGAGGTTCCGATCGAGGAATCGGTCGGCACCATGGCCCGCATGGTGGAGGAGGGCAAGACCCGCTACATCGCGCTGTCCGAAGCCTCGCCCGAATCCATGGCCCGGGCCTGGACGGTGCATCCCATCGCCTCCCTGCAGTTCGAGCTTTCGGTGTTCTCCCGCGATCCCCTGGTATACGGCAACCACGATTACGCCCGGGAAAAGGGCATGGGGTTCATGGCCTATTCGCCCTTGGGCCGCGGCATCCTCTCGGGCCAGGTCCATTCGGCCGACGACATCCCCGAAGGCGATACCCGCAAGACCTACCCGCGCTATTCGGCAGAGAACATGGCCCATAACGCGAAAATCCTGGCTCAGCTCGAAGAGATGGCGGCGGAAAAGGGCCTCAGCCTGCCCTGCCTCGCCATCGCCTGGGTGCTGCATCAGGGGGACGACATCGTGCCCATACCGTCATCCAAGTGCCGCGCCCACCTGGAGGACAATCTGAAGGCGCTGGAGGTGAAGCTCACTGCCGAGGATCTCGCACGGATCGAGGAAATCTGCCCGCCCGGGGCGGTCGCCGGTACCCGCTATCCCGAGCGCATGATGGTGCGCATGAACGTCTGACCCAGAGGTCGCTGCCATGCCTTTCTTTCCCTCCATGCCCGGTGACGCCAATGTGCGGACCGTCTTCGCCCTGGCCGAGGAGCGCTACCACGGCTGGCACGACCTGTCGGAAAAATTGATGCGCGAA
>JAOTVC010000050.1 GCA_029863585.1 Alphaproteobacteria bacterium
GGCCGGAACCTCCGCCGCGGGAAAAACAGATGTCGATCCATTCCTTGGCCATCAGACCGGCCGCCACCAGCAGCAGCGCCGCGAACCACCCGCCGCCGGCCCAAATCGCCGCCAGTGCCAAGGGCATCAGGACCGCCGCCGACAGGAAACGACGCGTCAGGGGAGTGATTTCCGTGCTAGCCACGGGATGCGCCGTATCGCCTTTCCCGCCGGCCGAACTCCGTCACCGCGCCCACCAGGTCCTCCTTGGAGAAGTCGGGCCACAGGGTATCGAGGAAGACGAACTCGGAATATGCCGATTGCCACAGAAGGAAATTGGAGATGCGCTGCTCGCCGGACGTGCGGATGACAAGATCGGGGTCCGGAATCCCCGCCGTCGACAGCCAGCCGGCGAAACGCTCCTCGGTGATGTCCTCCGGGGCCAACTGTCCCTTGGCAACCTCTTCCGCTGCCCGCCGCGCCGCCAGGGTGATGTCGGCGCGCCCGCCGTAATTGAGCGCCACGGTCAGGTTCAGGCCGTTATTGTCGCGGGTAAGCGATTCGCCCTCGTCGATCAGGCCGATGATCTCCCGGGAAAATGCGCTGCGTCCCCCCACCACGCGGAACCGCACGTTGTTCTTGTGGATGTCGGCGATCTCACTGCGCAGGTAGCGGGCCAGCAGGCCCATCAGGTCGCTGATTTCCGTCGCCGGCCGCTTCCAGTTCTCCGACGAGAAACCGAACAGGGTCAGGTATGCGATACCGATCTCCATGGCGGCCTCGACCGTGCGCCGCACCGCGTTGGCACCTTCACGATGGCCCAAGGTTCGCGGCTGGCCGCGCGCCTCGGCCCAGCGTCCGTTGCCATCCATGATAATGGCGACATGCCGGGGCGGCATGAGGGGCGTTTCCGCGTCGGGTTCCATCGCTCAGATCTGCCGGACTTCGGCTTCCTTCTCGGCCAGGGATTCATCGATGCGCTTGATGAAACCGTCGGTCAGTTCCTGGATTTCTTCACCCCAGACGTGGTGTTCGTCCTTGGACAGGTCGCCGTCCCTCTCCATCTTCTTGAGCTGGTCCATGCCGTCGCGCCGGACGTTGCGCACCGACACCCGGGCCTGTTCCGCATAGCGGTGGGCAATCTTGACCATTTCCTCGCGGCGTTCCGCGCTCAGCTCGGGAATCGGCACCCGAAGCGTCTGCCCCTCGGTGGCCGGGTTGAGGCCGAGATCGGATTCCCGGATCGCCCGCTCGACGGCGTGGACATTGCCCCCGTCCCAGACGTTGACCAGCAGCATGCGCGCCTCGGGAACGCTCACCGTAGCCACTTGGTTCAGGGGCATCTCCGAACCATAGGCATTGACCACCACGCGGTCCAGCAGACTGGCCGACGCCCGGCCCGTGCGCAGGCCGCCGAATTCCTCGTCCAGAACCGAAACCGCGCCCTGCATGCGGCGCTTGATATCGTCGATGTCGGGATCAGCCATTCTCAACCTCCTCCGTTCTCGCCATTTTCGTTGATCACGGTGAAACGGCCGCGGCCATGGACCACGTCATCCAACGCCCCGGAATTGTGGACCGAAAAAACCAGAATCGGAATGTTATTTTCCCGGGCGAGGGAGATCGCCGAGGCGTCCATGACCTTGAGGTCGCGGGCCAGCACATCGTGGAAACTCAGCGCTTCATACCGCTCCGCTCCAGCATCGGTCTTGGGGTCCGACGAATAGACCCCGTCCACCTGTGTCGCCTTGAGAAGGGCATCGCAGCCGAGTTCCGCCGCACGCAACGCGGCGGCCGTGTCGGTGGTGAAATACGGGTTTCCGGTTCCCGCCGCGCAGATCACGATGCGCCCCTTTTCCATGTGGCGGATGGCGCGGCGCCGGATGTAGGGCTCGCACACCTCGCGCATGGAAATGGCCGACAGCACCCGGGTGGGTGCTCCCACCGATTCCAGCATGTTCTGCATGGCGATGGCGTTGATGACGGTGGCCAGCATGCCCATGAAATCCCCGCTGGCGCGCTCGATCCCCTGGCTGGCCCCGCTGATGCCGCGAAAGATATTGCCGCCGCCGATGACCACGCCGATCTGGATGCCCTTGGCGTGGACCGCGTGGATCTCCTGGGCGACGCGCCGCAGAGTCTCGGATTCCAAGCCGTAGTCCTGGCCGCCCATCAGGGCCTCTCCCGAAAGCTTCAGGAGAACACGGCGATATGGGGCGGTATCGGACATGGCTGGCGTGCCGCGTGATCCGGTGGGGCGGGATCAGCCGCCGAGCTGTTCCGCAACCTCCGCGGCAAAATCCTTCTCTTCGCGTTCGATCCCCTCGCCCAGGGCAAAGCGGACGAACCCGGCGACCGTGACCGGCGCGCCGACATCCTTGGCAGCATTTTCCAACACCTTGGCGATCTTGGTCTCGTTGTCGATCACGAAGGTCTGCTCGGCCAGCACCACCTCTTCATAGAACTTGCGCAGCCGGCCCTCGACCATCTTGGCAATGATGTCGTCGGGACGCCCGGACTCCTGCGCCTGCTCGGTCAAAACCGCGCGCTCGCGCTCGATCGCCGCGGGATCGAGGCTGTCGACGCTGACCGACTGAGGATTGGTCGCCGCCACATGCATGGCGAGCTGCTTGCCGAGCGCCGCGAGCTGCTCCTTGTCGCCACCGGACTCGAGGGCCACCAGGACGCCGATCCGCCCGAGGCCCGGGGCCGCCGCCGCGTGCACGTAGCTCGCCACCACGCCCTCGCCCACGGAAAGTCCCTGGGACCGGCGAAGCGTCATGTTCTCGCCGATGGTCGCCACCATGTCGGTCAGGGCATCGGCGACCGGCTTGCCGGCGCCCGGCAATTCGGCCCCCGCAAGCCGTTCGAGATCGCCGTCGACGGTCAAGGCCGCGTCGGCCACGGCGGCGACGAATTTCTGGAATTCCTCGTTACGGGCAACGAAATCGGTCTCCGAATTGACCTCGACCACGACCCCCTTGCCGTCGGCAACGGCGCAGGCGACCAGGCCCTCGGCGGCGACGCGGCCGGCCTTCTTGCTGGCCGCCGCCAGGCCCTTGGTGCGGAGCCAGTCGACCGCGGCCTCCATATCGCCACCGGATTCCGTCAGCGCCGTCTTGCAGTCCATCATGCCGGCACCGCTTTTCTCGCGCAATTGCTTGACAAGAGCCGCTGTAATCTCAGCCATTTGCTTTCTTCCCCACCTTAGCTACGTCTCATATCTCGTTGAATTAAGGCAATTTTATGCGCCTTTCGAATCCCCCTCGGCAGCCGGCGCCGCCTCGGGCGCCGCAGGCGCCGCCTCGGGCGCCGCGGGTGCCGCCTCAGGTGCCGCGGGTGCCGCCTCGGGCGCCGCAGGTGCCGCGGGTGGTGCCGCCTCGGCGGCCGCCTCGACCGCGGCCAGATCCTCAACCGGAGCCTCGACGGCGGCGCCGATATCGACCCCGCGCGAGGTCAGTTCTTCCTGGATGCCGTCGAGCACGGCATCGGCCATCAGGTCGCAATAGAGGGCGATGGCGCGGATGGCGTCGTCATTGCCGGGGATGGGATAATCGATGTTGGCCGGATCGGAATTGCTGTCGACCACGGCGACCACCGGAATCCCCAGCTTCTTCGCCTCGGAAACGGCGATGTCTTCCTTGTTGGTGTCGATCACGAACAGGATGTCCGGCAGGGCGCCCATATCCTTGATGCCGCCGAGCGCCCGGTCGAGCTTGTCCTTCTCCCGGGTCAGCTGCAGCAATTCCTTCTTGGTCAGGCCCATCGCGCCTTCGTCACCCGCGAGCTGATCTTCGAGGACTTTCAGGCGCTTGACCGAAGCCGTCACGGTATTCCAGTTGGTCATCATGCCGCCCAACCAGCGGTGATTGACGAAATACTGGCCGCAGCGCTGGCCCGATTCGGCGACCTTGGTCGCTGCCTGATGCTTGGTGCCGACGAACAGCACACGGCCGCCGTTCGACACGATGTCGCGCACCGCCTGGAGGGCCGCGTACAGCATCGGCACGGTCTGTTGCAGATCGATGATATGGACCCCGTTGCGTTCCCCGAAAATGTAGGGGCCCATCTTGGGGTTCCAGCGGCCGGTGCGGTGGCCGAAATGAACGCCGGCTTCCAGCAGCTGGCGCATGGTGAACGTGGGAATCGCCATGTTTTCCTTCTCCGGTTGTGCCTCCGCGGGGTGAGCCCGGCCCAAGCCAGACACCGGATCGGCGGCACAACACATGCCCCCGCAGTCCCGCGTGCGAGATTGAATGGGCGGTTCAATACCGCCAAGCGGCTGGAATAGCAAGGATTATCGGGGCGAATTGCGGCTTTTGCGGGTGGCGCCGGTCCTAGATCTCGCGCACCTCGGATATGCCCGGCACCGATCTGAGGTCCATCAGCACGGCGGGCGAGACCGAAAAACGGCCCTTGACCGCGACCTCGACCTCCCGCCCGGGCGCGGTGTTCAGGATCAGGCTGACCTCGCCCCGCCCCCCCTGGCTGGCCGCAAGCGCCTCTCTGAGCGGCGTCAGCGCCTCGGCACTGCCCACCGTCACCTTGAGCCCCGGAGCCGCATGGGCGATGGCGTCGTCCAACGGCTCGATCCCCTGGGCGGTGAGGCGCAGGCCCTCGCCCTCGCGCCGCACATCGGCGCTCACCAGCACATTGCCCCCGGCGTCGAGCAACTCCCGGGCACGGCCCAGCACTTCCGAAAACACCGTGATCTCGTACATCCCCGACGGGTCCGACATCTGCACGAAGGCGAAACGGCTGCCCCGGGCCGAGGTGCGTTCCTTCTTGGAAATCACCGTGCCCGCCAGCCTGAAGCGCTTGTCCTCGCCCCCCGGGCCGACGCGGCTCATCAGGTCGGCGGCGCGCACCACATGGAGACGCTCCAGCCGGCTGCCGTAGGCGTCCAACGGATGGGCGGAGAGGTAGAAGCCGATCGCCTCGAACTCGCGGCGCAGGCGTTCCATGGCGGGCCAGGGACGTTCCTCGGGCAGGCGGGGTCCCGCAGCCTGTTCCGGCGCGTCGCCGCCGAACAGGCTGCCCTGTCCGCTCGCCCGCTCGCTCGCCGCCGCCTGGGCCCGGCGGGTCAATTCCCCCACCGCGGTCAGCGTCTGGGCCCGATTCTCATTCAGCGCGTCGAACGCGCCGGCACAGACCAGGCTTTCCATCTGCCGCTTGCTCACCACCTTCTGGTCGCACCGTTCGGCGAAGGCAAACAGATCGGGGAACGGGCCGCCCGCCTCGCGTTGCGCCACCAGCTGATCCATGGCGGCGGCGCCCACCCCCTTGACCGCGCCCAGCGCGTAGCGGATGGCGCGGTTGCCGTCGTCAAGCAACTCGACCGAGAAACGGGCAAAGGAGGCGTTCACATCGGGCGGCAGCAGCTTGATGCCGACGCGGTCGAGCTCCTGGCGGAAGACATTGAGCTTGTCGGTGTTGCCCATATCGAGGGTCATCGACGCGGCCATGAACTCGACCGGGTAATTGGCCTTGAACCAAGCGGTCTGGTAGGCGATCAGGGCATAGGCGGCAGCGTGGGATTTGTTGAAGCCGTAGCCCGCGAACTTGTCCACCTGATCGAAGATGTGGCCGGCCGTGCGCTTCGCGACGCCGCGTTCCACGGCGCCGTCGATGAAGGTCTGGCGCTGCTCGTCCATCTCCGACTTGATCTTCTTGCCCATGGCGCGGCGCAGGATATCGGCGCCGCCCAGCGAATAGCCCGACAGCACCTGGGCGATCTGCATGACCTGTTCCTGGTAGATCATCACCCCGAAGGTTTCCTTCAGGATGTCCTCGAGCGTCGGGTGCAGGTAGTCAGGCTCTTCCCGGCCGTGCTTGCAGGCGATGTAGCGCGGGATGTTGTCCATCGGCCCCGGCCGATAGAGGGCGACCAAGGCGATGATGTCCTCGAAACAGTCGGGCCGAAGGTTCCGGAGCACGTCGCGCATGCCCGAGCTTTCAAGCTGGAACACCCCGGTGGTCTCGCCCCGGGCCATCATCTGGTAGGTGGGCGCATCGTCCAGCGGCAGCGAATCGAGCGCAAGCTCCGCCTCCCCCGCGCCCTTGCGCCGCGCGTTCACCAGTTTCAAGGCCTCGGCCAGCACGGTCAGGGTCTTGAGGCCGAGGAAGTCGAACTTCACCAGCCCCGCGGCTTCCACGTATTTCATCGAGAACTGGGTCACCGGCATGTCGGACCGCGGATCGCGGTAGAGCGGCACCAGCTGCGCAAGCGGCCGGTCGCCGATCACGACGCCCGCGGCATGGGTCGAGACATGGCGGTAGAGCCCTTCGAGCTTGAGCGCGATGTCCATCAGCTTGCCCACCGTCTCGTCTTCCGCGCGCATGGACTGCAGCAACGGCTCGCCCTCGATGGCCTGGGCCAAGGTCACCGGATTGGCGGGATTGTTGGGCACCAGCTTGCAGATGCGGTCGACCTGGCCATAGGGCATGCCGAGGACTCGCCCAACATCGCGCAACACCGCCCGGGCCTGGAGCTTTCCGAAGGTGATGATCTGGGCGACCTTGTCGGTGCCGTACCTGTCCTGGACGTAAGCGATGACCTCGTCGCGGCGGTCCTGGCAGAAATCGATGTCGAAGTCCGGCATCGAGATGCGCTCGGGGTTCAGGAATCGTTCGAACAGCAGGCTGAAGCGCAGGGGATCGAGATCGGTGATGGTCAACGACCAGGCGACCACCGACCCGGCACCGGAGCCGCGCCCCGGCCCCACCGGGATGCCGTGATCCTTGGCCCAGCAGATGAAGTCGGCGACGATCAGGAAGTAGCCCGGGAAGCCCATGCTCTCGATCACGCCGAGTTCGAAATCGAGGCGCTCGCGATAGGGTTGGGCCGCCGCCTCGCGCGCCGCGGCATCCATGTCTTCCGTCCACACCGCGGCCTCGAGCCTGGCCTCCAATCCTTCGCGCGCCTGGGCCCGGAGCTGTTCGGCGGCGCTGATCGCTCCGTCGCCGAACGGCGGCAGGATCGGCGCGCGCTCCGGCGAGGCAAAGGCACAGCGCCTGGCGATCACCAGGGTATTGGCGACGGCTTCGGGAAGATCGGCAAACAGCGCCTTCATCTCCGCCGGCGTGCGGAAACGGTACTCCGCGTTGAGGCGGCGCCGGTCGGGATCGGACACGTGGGCGCCGGCGGCGATGGCGAGCAGGGCGTCATGGGCCTCGAACATCTCCGCATCCGCGAAAAAGGCCTCGTTGGTGGCGACCAGCGGCAGGTCATGGGCATAGGCGAGGTCGATCATCGCCCCTTCGATGCGGTCCTCTTCCGCCCGCCCATGGCGCATCACCTCGATATAGAGGTTGCCGGGGAACAGCGCCTTGAGGTGGGCCAAGACCTCCTCGGCCTCGTCCGGCCTATTCTCGGACAGATGCCGGCCCAAGGTGCCCTCGGGCCCCGCCGTCAGGGCGATCAGGCCGTCGGCTCGCCCCTCCAACAAGCTAAGCGGAACCTGCGGGGTCTCCCCCGCCTCGGTCTCGAGATGCGCCTTGCTGACGAGCTCGAGCAGGTTGGCGTATCCCGCCTCGTCCTTGACCAGGAGGACCAGCTTGTCGGGCTCGGCACGGCGCAGGGACCCGCCGTTGGCGCCGCGCGGCGGGACGCTATCGGCGCTCTCCCTGGAAATCGCGAGCTCACAGCCGATGATGGGCTGGACGCCGGCCTTCAGCATGGCGGAGGAGAATTCCAGCGCGCCGAACAGGTTGCGGGTGTCGGTGACGGCGAGGGCCGGCATCTCATAGCGGCGGCAGAGTTCCACCAGCTCGGGGATCTTGATCGCGCCTTCCAACAGGGAATATGCCGAATGGACCCGAAGGTGGACGAAATCGGCGTGGGCCATGGATGCTCCCGGACGGATCGAAGACGCGCCGGACCCAATTCCGGCGCACCCTATTGATTCCACAGCCGCAGGGCTCAAGCAACATCATCTTGGGCGGTTTAACGCCGTCACCGCAGGATGTTGTGGATAAGCATGTGGATGGTTCCGGCGCCGCGCGCCACCGCCGTCCCCGCCCGGTGCAGCCGCACGATCCAAGGCGCTGGCGCAAACCGGTTGGCCCGCGCGCGCCGGCCGGGACGCAAACGTTGACGAGAGGCGCGGCTCAGGCCGGGACCAGCCTGCCGTCGGCGATGGTCAGGGTGCGGTCCATGGCCCGGGCGAGCTCCGGATTGTGGGTCGCGATCAGGGCGGCGCGGCCGGTGTTCTTGAGCACCTTGATAAAGACGTCGAAGACGTGGCCGGCGGTGGCGGGATCGAGGTTTCCGGTCGGCTCGTCGGCAAGCAAGAGATCGGGCGCATTGGCGAGCGCCCGGGCGATGGCGACGCGCTGCTGCTCGCCGCCCGAAAGCTCCGCAGGGCGATGCTCCAGGCGTTCGCCCAAGCCCACCTCGTTGAGAAGCTCGCGCGCCCGGGCCCGGGCCTGATCGCGCGTCCGCCCGGCGATCATCGCCGGCAGCATGACGTTTTCCTCGGCCGAGAATTCGGGCAGCAGGTGATGGAACTGATAGACGAAGCCGAGATGTTCGCGCCTCAGACGGGTGCGTTCCGCGTCGCCGAGCGCCCGCACCTCGACCCCTGCCAGCCACAGCCCGCCCGATTCGGCGCCTTCCATCAATCCCGCCACATGCAGCAGCGTCGACTTGCCCGAGCCCGACGGCCCGGTGAGCGCGACGATCTCGCCCCGCTGGATCTCGAGATCGACGCCCTTCAGCACCTCGAGCCGCCCGGCGCCCTCGCGATAGCTGTGGGCGATGGCGGCCATGCGGAGCGCCGGCGCGGTAGGGGCCGCCTCATTCATAGCGCAGTGCCTCCACCGGATCGAGGCGGGCGGCGCGCCAGGACGGATACAGCGTCGCCAGGAACGACAGCGACAGCGACATCACCACCACGGTGATCACCTCGCCCCGCTCGATCTCGGCCGGAAGCTGGGAGAGGAAATAGATCTCTTCGGGAAACAGTTTCGTGCCCGTGAGATTCTGGATCCAGCCGCGGATGGTCTCGATATTGGCTGCGAAGGCGATGCCGAGGCCGGTGCCGATCAGGGTGCCGGCGATGCCGACCGAGGCCCCGGCCATCATGAAGATGCGCATCACCGCACCCCGGCTCGCTCCCATGGAACGCAGGATGGCGATGTCCCGCCCCTTGTCCTTGACCATCATGATCAGGCCGGAAATGACGTTCAGCGCCGCCACCAGGATGATCAGGGTGAGAATCAGGAACATGACGTTGCGTTCGACCTTGATCGCCGAGAAGAAACTGGAATTGGCGTCCTGCCAGTCGCGGACATGGGCCGCTTCACCGTAGAGCGCGCGGATCTGCGCCTTGGTCTTGGCGACGGCGTCGGGATCGTCGACCAGCAGCTCGATGCTGGATGCACGGCCCTTCTGGCGGAAGAAGACCTCGGCGGCCTCGAACGGCATGTAGACGAAATTGGAATCGTATTCGTACATGCCGACCTCGAACAGGGCGACGATGCGGAACGCCTTGGAGCGCGGCATGGCGCCGAACGCCGTGGCATTGACCGTGGGCGACACCAAGGTGACCCGGTCCCCCACCCGGAGGCCGAAGCGCCTGGCGAAGCGGGTGCCCACGAGCAGCGCGCTGCGTCCCTTGAAGCGGTCCAGGCTGCCGCCCCGGATGTTGCCGGAGATGATCCTGCGCCGGGCCAGGTCGTCCGGCGTCATGCCCTGGACCTGGACGCCGGTGGCGCTTCTGCCGATGGTCGCCATGGCCTGGCCGATCACCAGGGGCTGCGCCTGGGTGACGCCGGGAAGCGTGCGCAGCTTGGCCGCGACCTCGGCGTAATTGTCGAGCGGCTGCGGCGTGCCGTAGACCATGACATGGCCGCCGACGCCGAGGATGCGGCTCAGCAGCTCCTGGCGGAAGCCGTTCATCACCGCCATGACGATGATCAGGGTGGCGACGCCCAGCGAAATGCCGGCGAGCGAGAACCCGGTGATGACCGAGATGAACCCCTCGCGGCGGCGGCCCCGGAGATAGCGGAAGGCGACCATGCGCTCGAATGGATTGAAGGCCATGGGGGCGCCCTCAGCCGCCGGCGGTTTCGGTCAACCGGGCGATGGCCTGATCCAGGGGAAGCTCGTCCTCGACGCTCTTGTCCCGGCGCTTGAGTTCCACCTTGCCCTCCTTTAGGCCGCGGGGGCCGATCACCAAGCGCCAGGGTAGGCCCACCAGATCGGCGTCGGCGAACTTCACCCCGGGGCGCTCGTCCCGGTCGTCGTAGAGCACGTCGAGGCCGGCGCCGCGAAGCTGGCCATAGACATCCTCGCAGGCCGCATCGCACGCGTCGTCACCGGCGCGCAAATTGATCAGCGCAACATCGAAGGGGGCGATCGCGTCGGGCCAGATGATGCCGCCCTCGTCGTGGCTCGCCTCGATGATGGCGCCGACCAGGCGGGAAACGCCGATGCCGTAGGACCCCATCTCCACCGGGATCGCCTGGCCGTCCGGCCCCGCGACCTCGGCGCCCATGGGCTCGGAATATTTCTTGCCGAAATAGAACACCTGCCCCACCTCGATGCCGCGGCCCTGATAGCGGCGGTCAGCCGGAACCTCGGCCTCGAAAGCGGCCGGCTCATGCTTGTCCTCGGTGCGCGCATACAGGCTGGTGAAGTTCGCGATCACCCCGCTGACAGCCTCGCGGTCGTCGTAATCGACCTCCGCGCCCAACACGTCGAAATCCAGGAAATTGCGGTCGCAAAACACCTCGGTCTCGCCGGTATCGGCCAGGATGATGAACTCGTGACTGAGGTTGCCGCCGATGGGCCCGGTCTCGGCCTCCATGGGGATCGCCTTCAGTCCCATGCGGGCGAAGGTGCGCAGGTAACAGACGAACATCCGGTCGTAGGACCGCCTGGCGCCGTCGTAATCGAGGTCGAAGGAATAGCAATCCTTCATCAGGAATTCGCGGCCCCGCATGACGCCGAAACGCGGGCGCACCTCGTCACGGAACTTCCACTGGATGTGGTAGAGCAGCTTAGGCAGGTCGCGGTAGCTGCGGACCGTGTTGGCGAAGATGTCGGTGAGCATGTCCTCGTTGGTGGGGCCGTAGAGCAATTCGCGCTCGTGGCGGTCGGTGATCCGCAGCATTTCCGGGCCATAGGCGTCGTAGCGGCCCGAGCGCTGCCACAGCTCGGCGGGCTGGATCGTGGGCATCAGCATTTCCTGGCAGCCGGCCCGGTCCTGCTCATCGCGCACGATGGCCTCGACCTTGCGCAACACCCGCAAGCCCAGCGGCAGCCACGCATAGATACCGGCGGCGGACTGGCGCATCATGCCGGCCCGCAGCATCAGACGGTGCGAAGCGATCTCGGCTTCCTTGGGGGTTTCCTTGAGGGTGGGAAGGTAATATCGGGAAAGGCGCATGGATCCTGCCGCTATTGCGTTTTGGGCCCCCGCCGCCCGGGCAGGGCGGAGAGACTTTAGGCAATGGCCCTCAAAACCGCAATGGGCGGCACCCGGAGGGTGCGGATTCAGCGCGCCTTATGGCGCTTGCGGGCCTCACGGCAGGCCCGGGCCAGGGCGAAGGTTTCCTCATCGCCGAGCGGCGCGCCGTTGAACCAGGCGCGCCCGTCCTTGACGCGCACCCGGGCGGTCCCGATCACGGTATCGTCGAGCCGGTAGAGGCTGGAATTGGCCGGCAGGCCGTAGCGCGCCAGCATGTCGAGCGTCACCGGGATCTCGAGCGTATCCGGCAGCTTGATCTTGGGCGTCCCGCCAAGGTCGGCGGGCGCCACCGGCCGGCTGCGGACATCGACCCCCGGCTGGTAGGCGACACCCGGGTCCGGCACATGGTGGACCAGGCGGGCGCAATCGGCGCGGGTGACGATGACGGTTTCGGCCGCCCCTGCGACGGAGGAAAACACCAACAGCCCGGCCAGGAGGGCGGCTGTGAACGGGCAATACTGGGTTCGTATCAGGCTCATGGGGGAAGCAAAGCACAGCCAGCTTAAGCGACCTTTAACCCCGGGCAACTCCGGGCGGATGGCCTGCCGGGAAAGCTCAAGAATCGCCCTTGATGAAGCGGGCCATGCGGCCCGACAGGTCGGTGCCGATCAGGTCCGCTTGCTCGGCCACGAAGAACAAGATGATCGCGACGATCGCGATCAGCAGGATGTCCCTGAGATGCTCGCGCATGGCTTGTCTCCCGGTGCCGCCCAGACCCGCGCAACGGAGACGGGGCGGCGACGGTCTCCCCGCGCCGCCCCCAAGGCCCGCAGCAGCGGGTTACGACGCCTTCTTTTTCTTCTTCTTTTTCTTTGCCCCGCGGCAGTATTTCGGGTTGGTGAACTCCGTGCACTTGACCATGCCCTTGCGCGACAGCGCCGCCTTGGCGATGCGCACGACGTTGGGGCTCGCCTCATACAGCTTGTGCATCAGGGCCTCGACTTCGGCACCGGAGGCCGCGTTGATGCGGATCTTGGCTTTCTTGGCCTCGGACACGAATTTGGCATCCTTGGTGGTCGCCATGAACGCCGCGCGCAATGCTTCGACCCGGTCCTTGGGCACCCCCGGCGGCAGGATGTAGGGCCGGCCCGGCGGATTGAAGATCAGCTCCATCGCCTTACGCTCGTCGTCATTCTTGACGAACTTCCAGACCTCCGGCACGCCCATCTCGGTCAGACGCGGCACCGGCTTTTGGCCGATCTGGGTCAGGATCCGCACCTTCTTCTCGGTTATCCAGGCATTGTGGCCGGTGGCGAAGGACGACCAGGAATAGCCGCACATGCCGTGGGTCTCGCCCCGCTGCATGGCAAGCGACGCACCTGCCGATCCCTTGTACCCGGCAATGACCTTGAGCTTCGCGCCGAGGACGTTCTTGAGCACCGTGGCGTACTGGAACAGGCCCGACGTCGCCCCCGAGGCGCCGACGATCATCTCATGGTTCTGCAGGTCTTCGAACTTCTTGACCGGCGATGTGTGCCAGGCGATGCAGATCTTAGGTTCGCTGTTGAGCTCGCCGATATAGTTGAGCTTCAGAGCATCGAACTCAACCCCGCGATTGCCGAGCAGCGGCTCCATCAACGCGCCCTGGAACACGGCGGCCATCTCGGTGCCGTCCTTCTTGGAGCGCTGATACAGCACCTTGAGCGCCTTCAGGCTGCCGGCACCGGGCATGCTCTTGGCGATGATCTTGGGTTGGCCCGGAATGTGCCGGCCGATATGGCGCGCCAGGATGTTGGCATAGGTCGCATAACCGCCCCCGGGCGCCGCGCCCACCAGCATGGTGACGGACTTGCCCTTGTAGAACTCCGCCGGGCTTTCCGCCCCGGCGGGCGCGCTGACCGCCGCTGCGCAAAGCAACGCGGCACATAGACCTACCGGTCCTGTCGGTCTTGTCATCGTGATACCCCCTGTTTCGAATAAAGATCGGTTGCTTCCGGCACTGGGCCCCGTCTTGACAGCGGGTCTGCCTTCGCAGGACTTGCGCGGCGGCACCGGCCAGTACAGGAGCCTACGCCGGGCACAGGCCCGGAGGCAACCCCGTCGCCTCCGCCCGGAGACCTAGTTTTTTTCAGAAGAGGCGATCACGGCGCGGGCCTGGAAAACGAGCGCCAGCAGGGCGACCAGCATCACCCCGCCGATGATGAAGAAGCTGTTGCCGACGCCGGAAACCTCGGCCACCGCCCCCATGAGGACCGGCAGGATGGTGGCGCTCAGCCGGTTGGCGGTGATGCGCAGCCCCACACCCTTGCCCTGGGACTTGGCATCGGCGGATTTGGACATGATCGACAGCATCAGCGGCATGCTCATGCCGGCGGAAGCCCCCCAGCACATCGCAATGCCGAACAAGACCCAGAACGACATGGTCAGCGGCGGCATGGCGATGAAGATGATGGCGCCGGCCACGGTCAGGAACAGGAGGACGACCGGCTTGACCATCCTGGTCAGCCGCCCCGCCAGAAGCGCGGCACCCGCGCCGGACAAACCGGCAGCCGACATCAAGAACCCGATATCGGTCCCGGTCAGACCGATGCCCTCCAGATACACCACGTAGAAGGAGCCGCGGATCGCGTAGGTGGTGTTGCGCAGGACCGAGATCAGCACCACCACGGCAATGGCGGGGATTGCGAACAGGGCGAAGGCCTCGATATAGCTCGACAGGCGCGGCAGGAAATCCCGCGCCCGCATCTTGTCCCCCGCGCGCGCCAATTCCTTGGACGACTCCGGCAGCACGAACGCGGCAAGAACGATGCCGGCCGACCACAGGGCCATGAGGCAGAACCCGCCCCAGGCGCCGAGGTAATCCCAAGCGGCACCGATGATCGGCGGGATCGTCAGGTTGCCGATCAGGGCGGCGGAGCTCAGCCGGCCGGAATGGGTGGGATCTCCCTTCATGATCTGGCCGATCAGCGTCTGCGACCCCACCCAGGACATGGTGGTGGTCAGCCCGCCCAGCATCTGCAGGACGATCACGGCGCCGATCCATGGGCTCAAGGGATAGAGGAGATGCACCAAAATTCCGACCGCCGCGAACGCCATCATCACCCGCTTGGCACCGAGGTGATCCATCATGGCGCCACCGTGGATGGACAGCAGCGTCGGCAGGAAATTCCGCGCCCCCAGGATGATGCCGACCACGAAGGGAGACGGGTTCAGCGTGACCACCACCCAGAGCGGGATCAGCAGCCCCGCCATGTTCTGCATGCTGGTGGAGAGATACCCCGTGGCGTAGACCGCGAGCTGGACGCGCAGCGGTATGGGCTCGGCAGCGGTGGTCTCGGCCAATCTTGATCCTCCCCGATGGGCTTTATTTTATGGGCGCCGGAACGCCGCCGGAACGGGAGACCGGAATCCCGAAAAAGTCCCCCTGCCGTTTCCCCCTACTCTTAAAGGAGAGCGGCGAAAAGGCAAGGCGGATGGGAAGCCGCGCCGGAAGGCCGGCCCTTGCATGATCGTTCGGTCCGCTACCAACCGCCCGGCGGCGCCGCCCGCATCCAGGCGGGGGTGAGGGCGGCGACCTCCTGGCCGACCGGGCAGTCGGCATCGTGGGCGCCCGGCAGGTAGCCGGTGCTCATGAGGAATTCGTTGACCACCTCCGGCCCCATGAAGACGAAGGTCGCGCGCATGCGCTTCACCCAATCGTCCAACTTCATCGGGTGCTGTTCATCCAGCCACGCGGCGAGGCCGCCGTGGCTGTCGCGGATGGCACGCACGCGCTTGGCGTTCTCGATCACCGCCTCGATCTTGCGCCGGTTGCGGATGATGCCGGCATTGGCGAGCAGCCGCGCGATCTCCGCCTCGCCGTATCCCGCGACCGTGTCGGGATCGAAGCCTTCGAACGCCTCGAACAGGGCCGGGCGCTTCTTCAGGATCAAGAGCCAGGACAAGCCCGCCTGGTTGATCTCAAGCGCGATGCGTTCCAGCAGCACGTCGTCGCGGCTGACCGGGCGGCCGTATTCGGCGTCGTGATGGGGACCGTGGACCGGATGCCCCTTGGAAATCTCGCAGTAACTCATTCGGCCATGGAGTAGAGCTTGCCGTCGCTCGGTCCCTTGAATTCCACGACATTGCCGTCGGGGTCCTTGAAATAGATGTTGGGGCCCCTGCCCTCGGCGCCGTAGCCCGTGCCTTCCTTGACGATCTCGGCTCCCGCCCCGGACAGCCGGGCGCGGATCTCGTCCATGTCGAAGGGATCGACCCGGAAGCAGAAATGCTCGACGTTGCGGCCCGGCTGATCGCGGTCGCCGACGGGCACGATGTCCAACAGACACTGGCCGGCGCGCAATTGGGTCAGGCCCGCGTCGGTGCGGCGTTCGAGCTTGAGGCCGACGACGTCCTTGTAGAAGGCCATCATCTTCTCCACGTCCCCGGTTCTGAGCACGATGTGGTCGATGAACTTGACGGCGAATCCAGGCGCGTCCATGAGCTTGGTCTCCCCTGTTCAGGAGCGGAAGGTGATCAGGTCCGCCGCAATGATCCAGTAAATGCCGCCCCAGATCAACGTGGCGATCGCCGTGGTGATGCCAGCCTTGAGCCAAAGCCGGGGACGTTCCGGCGCGCTTTCGGCGTGACCCGGCTCGACGCTCTCGGGCGCCCGGTTGCCGAACGGCAGCACCGTGAACAGCACCAGCCACCAAACGATGACATAGACCATGAAGCCGGTGAAGATGCTCACGCGGCACGGCTCCTTCGCTGCGGATAGGGTCCCGGCCACGGCGGCCGGAATTGATTCATTATAGCCGGAAAACGTGGACTTCGGTGACCGGCTTCTTGCCGATGGCCCGGGAGACAACGCGCCTGACCGCAAGGCGCAGATCCTCGGACAGCCGCTCCGCGTCCCACTTGCGCCGGGCCCGGCGCTCGGTCACGCGCTCGATCTCGGCCTCGATGTCGTCGGCCAAATCCGCCTCTTCCGCGCCGGTGGCGAGGCCCCGCAGGGTGATCCGGGGCGCCTCCGCCAGCCGGCCGCGGGAATCGATACCGACGGAAACGAACGCGAAGCCCGCGAAATTCATGCGCCGGCGCTCGGCCAACAGAGCGTCCTCCAGCGGCACCAGGCGCTTGCCGTCGAGCCCCAGCCGGCCCACCTGGACCTGACCGACGATTTCGGGCTCGCCGGGAGCCAGCTTGAGCGCCGCGCCATCGGCGACAATGCGCGCGTCGTTGATGCCGAGGCTGCGGGCGAAGGCCGCATGTTCGCGCAGATGCCGGTGTTCGCCATGCATGGGCACCGAAATCCCCGGGCGCACCCAGTCGTAGAGCTGGGCCAATTCGTCGCGGGCCGGATGGCCGGAAACATGGATCGGCGCATCGCGGCCGGTCAGGATCTCCACCCCGTCATGGACCAGCCGGTCCTGCATGGCGTAGATATTCCGCTCGTTGCCGGGAATATTGCGCGACGAGAACAGCACCGCGTCGCCGTCTTCCAGCACGATGTTGGCGTGGTCGTGCTGGGAAATCCTGGCCAGCGCCGATCCCCGTTCGCCCTGGCTGCCGGTGCAGATCAGCAGGATATTGCCGCGCGGCACGAAGCCCGCATCGTGCTCCGTGAGGAACGGCTTGATGCCCTGCAGGTAGCCGCATTCGCGGGCGATCTCCGTCACCCGCCAGAGCGATCGGCCCACCAGGGCGACGTCGCGCCCGTTGGCTTCCGCCGCAAGCGCAATGGATTCGATGCGCGCGACGTTGGATGCGAAGCAGGCCACCGCCACCCGGTTGCGGTAGCGTCCCACCACTTCGACGAGTGCCCGGCGCACGTCACCCTCGGAGCCCGAATCGCCCGGCACGAAGACGTTGGTCGAATCGCAGACCATGGCCAGGATGCCCTTTTCGCCGAGGCTGCGGAACGCGGCTTCGTCGGCGACCGGGCCGATCAGCGGATCGGGATCGAGCTTCCAGTCCCCGGTATGGACGATGCGGCCGAGCGGCGTCTCGATGGCCAGCGCGTTAGGCTCCGGGATCGAATGGGTGACGGTGATCAGCCGCAGGCGGAACGGGCCCAATTCGATCGCACCCTTGAGGGGCACCTCGTTGAGCGGCACGCGATCCAGCAATCCCTCCTCCGCCAGGCGGGGACGCACCATGGCCGCCGTGAATTGGGTGGCGTAGACCGGGCATTGCAGCCGCGGCCAGAGATAGGCGGTGGCACCCTGGTGATCCTCATGGGCGTGGGTCAGGACCATGGCCAGCAGGTCGTCGCCCAATTCCTCGAGGAAGGCGGGGTCGGCGGTCATGACGTCGATGCCGGGCGTGGTTTCGTTGCCGAAGGTGATGCCGCATTCGACCACGATCCACTTTCCCTGGCAGCCATAGGCATACATGTTCATGCCGATCTCGCCGGCACCGCCGATGGGAACGTAGACGAGCCCGTCGCGGGCGGCCTCGATGACGGCACCGGACCCGTTCATGAAGGCCGGTTGATGCGGTAGTTGAGAACCAGGCCGGTGAGCGTCAGGTTGGGCTCGACGGCATCGAAGGCATCGGTGCCCTCGGCCAGCAGCGGCGCCAGACCGCCGGTGGCGATGACCTTGATGGACGTGCCGCCCGCGGCCTCGGCTCGCACCCGGGCGATCACCCCTTCCACGAGGCTGACATAGCCCCAGTAAATGCCCGACTGCATCGCCTCATTGGTCGACGTGCCGATGACACGCTCGGGCTTCGCCACCTGGATTTCAGGGAGCAACGCCGCCGCCTGGTGCAGCGCGCTCAGTGCCAGATTGACCCCCGGTGCGATGACGCCCCCGGCATAGGCGCCATCAGGTGTGACCACGTCGAAGGTGGTTGCGGTGCCGAAATCGACGACGATGGACGGCCCCGGATAAAGCGCGAAGGCAGCGAGCGTGTTGACCAGCCGGTCGGCCCCGACCTTGCCCGCCTGATCGACCAGCACGTCGCAGCCCGTGACGTTACCGAGCGCGCCCACCACCACGGGCTTGGCCCCGGTCACGGCCTCGGCGAATTCGGACAAGGCGCCGAGGGCGTCGGGCACGACGCAGGCGATCGCGGCGCCTTCAAGCTCGGCCTCGGTGAGGCCTGCCTCCTCGGCCTCCTCCTGGAATCGCATGCGGTGGTCCGTCGCTCCCAGCGACACATCGGAGGGGAAGCGGTAGACGTGGCGGAAGGCGCCCCTCGGCGCCACTCCGTCATAGACGCCGACGACGGTATCGGTATTGCCGCAGTCGATTGCGATCAGCATGGGTCCTCCCCGGCGGGCCCGGTGAAATAGACATCGCCCGCGGTGACTTTTTTCATGCCCTGCGCACCGAGGTCAAGGCAAAGCGCGCCGGCATCATCGATCCCCCGAAACACCCCGTCGAAGCGCGCGCCCTCGATTTCCACGGCAATCGGCCCGCCGATCCCCTTCACGCGCGCCAGCCAGGCGGCGCGGAGCGGCCCAAAGCCGTCCCTCTGCCAGGCGCGGTAACGGGCGAGGAATGCCTCGCAAAAACCCGCTAGGGCGCGGTTGGCGGAGACCAAACCGCCGCCTTCGGCGGCGAGGTCGGTTGCGGGATAGGGGGTATCGCCGGGATGCGAGGCGAGATTGACCCCGACCCCCAACACCAAGGCCGCCCCTTGGCCGCCCGGGGCGCGTTCGATCAGAAGACCGGAGACCTTCCGTCGGCCGATGAGCACGTCGTTGGGCCATTTCAGGGCGATGTCGGCGCCATCGGGCAACAGCGGCTCAAGCGTATCGGCGATGGCGAGCGCCGCGGCGAACCCCAGGGCCGCGGCGGCCTCGGCCCCGCCCTCGGGACGCAGGATCAAGGACAGGAACAGGTTGCCTTCCGCGCTTTCCCAGGCGCGGCCCCGACGCCCGCGGCCGGCAGTCTGGGTCCGCGCGGTGATAAGGACGCCCTCCGGCGCACCATCCGCCGCCCGGGCCAGCGCCTCGTCATTGGTGCTGGCGACGGTCGTGAACGCCACATGGTCAAAGAACCCCGGAAGCCCGGGCGTAGCAGTCGGTTGGGTCATCGGAACGGCGTCCAGGCGGGCGCGGGCGGGGCTATCCCGGGAACAGAGACTTGGCCGCGGCGGCGGCGGAGATCAGGACGGGGCTCTGGAAAGCGAAGAACAGAGCCGTGAACAAACCGGTGCCCGCCAGCACCCAGGTCACCTCGCGCCCCGGCACCCGGTCAAGGTTCTCGACCGGTTCGTCGAAATACATGATCTTGACGATCCGCATGTAATAGAACGCCGCCACCACCGAGGCCAGCAAGCCGATCACCGCGAGCCCGTAGAGCCCGGCCTCGACGGCAGCCAAGAAGACGTAGAGCTTGCCGAAGAACCCGGCCAACGGGGGAATGCCGGCCAGGGAAAACATGAAGATGCCCAGCACCAGGGCCAAGAGCGGCTTGGTACGGGCAAGCCCGGCCAGGCTGTCGATCTCGTTGACCGCCCGGCCGTGAACCCGCATGCACAGGATGCACGCGAAGGTGCCGGCGGTCATGGCCAGGTAGATGGCGAGATAGACCAACACGCCGCGCACCCCGGCTTCGGTCCCCGCCGCCAGGCCGACCAGCATGTAGCCGACATTGCCGATCGACGAATAGGCCATAAGCCGCTTGATGTTGCGCTGGTTGATCGCGGCGAAGGCGCCGAGCACCATGGAAAGGACGGCGATCAGAACGATAACCTGCTGCCATTGGGCGGTGATCGGGGCGAAGGGACCGACCAGCACGCGGACCATCAGAACCACCGCCGCCGCCTTCGGCGCGATGGCGAAAAACGCCGTGACCGAGGTCGGCGCGCCTTCG
This sequence comes from Alphaproteobacteria bacterium, assembly GCA_029863585.1. Classification (GTDB taxonomy): domain Bacteria; phylum Pseudomonadota; class Alphaproteobacteria; order SMXQ01; family SMXQ01; genus SMXQ01. Next base: position 20,204 of record JAOTVC010000050.1, read on the forward strand.
TAGACGTCAGGCGTCCACATATGGAAGGGCACGGCGGACACCTTGAAGGCCAGGCCCGCGGTGATGAACACCATGCCCACCAGGGCGCCGATGGACCCCTCGCCATGGCCCACCACCTTGGCGATGCCTTCGAAGGCGGTGGTGCCGGCGAAGCCGTAAACCAGGGACGCCCCATAGAGCAGCATTCCCGAAGAGAGCGCGCCGAGGACGAAATATTTGAGCCCCGCTTCAGGCGAGCGGACCGAATCCCGGCGGAAGGAAGCCGCCACGTAGAGCGCCAGGGACTGCAACTCCAGCCCGACATAGAGCGCGATGAGATCGTTGGCCGAGATCATCATCATCATGCCGAGGCAGGCGAACAGGAACAGGATGGGGTATTCGAACCGCGCCAGACCCTCACGCTCGATATAGGAGATCGACAACACCAAAGCGATGCCGGTGCCCGCCAAGACCAGGACCTTGCCGTAGCGCGCGAATTCGTCGGCGATGAACATGCCGCCGAACGCCCCGCCCGGGCCCGCCGATGTGCCGGCAACGACCAGGGACGCCACCACGGTCACGGCGGCGGCGAACCAGCAGATGGTCCTGGCATAGGAA
>JAOTVC010000237.1 GCA_029863585.1 Alphaproteobacteria bacterium
TCGGTTCGGATTTTCCTTGGGCCGCTGGCGGTAGGCCCTGACCGCGTCCAGTGTCAGATCGCCGACCAGAAATTTCGCGGTGCGCACGTTGGAGAGGATGCGGAACTTGGGGTCGAAACCGGGAATGTCCTTGAACATCAGCACCGGCGGGTAGAGATGCTCGTTGGACAGCTCGAACAGGGCGCCGATCTCCTCGTCCACGCTCGCGCCGGCAATCTCGGCCAGTTCGCCATTGGCCGCGACCTCCTCCAGGAAAACGCGGAGGTCCGCCATCGCCTCGTTGCGGCGGGCCGCCAAGGCGGCGTCGGTTTCAAGCGTATCGGTCATGCAACCTCCCTGGATAAGGGTGTTCGCTTCTTGGGCCTCAGGATACAGCTTTTCGCCGTCACACCAAACCGATGCCGCCCACAGGACCCCGGTGGTCCGAGGCCCCGCAGGCAGGCTCCCCGGTCAGCCCTGCTTCTTCTTTTTGCCCTTCTTCTTCTTTTTCTTCGACCGGCAGTACTTGGGATCGGTGAACTGGCGGCACTGGGTGGCGTTGCGGGCGAGCGCCGCGTTGGTCATGCCCACGATCTTCTTGGGCGTGGCCATGATTTCGGCGATCAGCTTCTGGATGTCCTCGCCCCGCATGGGGTTGACGTCGACATGCACCTTCTTGGCATCGGCCAGAAACGCCTTGTCCTTCATGGTCGCATCGAAGGCCGCCCGGAGGGCCGCGATCCGGTCCGCCGGCACCCCCCGGTTGGTCAGCAACGGGCGGCCGATGGAGGCAACCTTGCCCATCAGTTCCAGCACCGCGCGCTTGTCGGGGTCGGTGGCGAGATCGACGAACCTCGGCACGTCGGGCAGGTCCCTGTGCTTCGTCAAGCTGTTCTGCGCCAGCACGTAGATCAGCTTGTCCTTCAACCAGTGAGAGCGCGTGTTCATGATGTCCGACCAGGTGGCGCTGCCCCGGGCGCCGATCTCGCCCCGTTCCAGCGCCAGGTCCACCTGGGTCCCGCCCTTGTAGCCGATGACGATCTTGAGCTTGGTGTCGAACAGGTAGTTGGCCAGCGCCGGATAGATGAAATTCGCGCCCGTGGAACTGGTGGCGCCGACGACCAGCTCCTTGTTGCGGGTATCGAGCAGGTTCTTGATGCCGGTATCGCGGCGCGCGACCATCACGCTGACCGGCTGGATCGGCGTGCCGATCCAGAGGAATTTGGTCGCATCGTACTTGACGCCGCGCTGTCCCAGGACCTGGGCGAGCCCGAGGGTCTGGGAGAACGCGCCGATCACCGTGCCGTCCCGGGGCCCGGCGTTGTAAAGCCAGTTTGCCGCCACCCGGCTGGACGCGCCGGTGCGGTTCTGGGCCACCATGTTCGGCGTGCCGGGCACATGGCGTCTCATGTTCCGCGCCATCATGCGGCCGACGGTGTCGTAACTGCCGCCGGCAGACGCGCCGATGACCACGCGGATCGACTTGCCTTTGTAGAACTCCGCGGCGGACTGCGCCTTGGCCCCGGCGGTGCCGGCGGCGACCACCAACGACGCCGCAAGGAGCCCCCCTTTAAAGACCGATGCCTTACTCATCACGTTTCTCCCTTTCCGATTTTCGAATCACAGGCGCGCCGTGTTATCCCTTGGGAAAATCGAGCACGCCGCGATACTTCTCCATGACCTCTTTTAGATAGGCCGGCTCCGCCCGGTTGACCCGGGGGAAGCGGTCCCGCCACATGTAGGGCCGGACCGCGTAGATGATCGCCCGGCCGTTGGTGTGATCGCCGGCATCGCGCCGCTCGGGCGGCATGCGGGGATCGAGCGGCGTCCCCCACCAGCCGTCCAGGATCTCGATATCGCTGGCCGGATCGACCCGGGTCTGGATCGCCCAGTTCACCTCTTTCATGTCGGTGGGATCGATGTCCTCGTCCACCACCACCACGAACCTTCCGTTGCGCGCCGCCGCCGCGCAGGACACCGCCGCCATGCCCGCCTGGCGCGCGTGGCCCGCATAACGCTGGCGGATCGCCACCACCACCATGTAGGCGTGATAGGCGTAGACCCCGACAACGTCGGGGATGCCGGCCGCCTCGATCTGGTCCCAGATCAGGCCGGAACGGAACTGGATGCCGTCCTGCGGCGCGCCGGGCCAAAGCGGCGCCATGTTGATCAGGATCGGATCGTCGCGGTGATAGATGGCCTTGACGCGGATCACCGGCTGCTTTTCGCCCGTGCCGATGGTGCCCCCGGAATAATAGCCCGGCCATTCGCCGAACGGCCCTTCGTCCTGGGATTGCTCGCCGGGCGGGGGCACCTCGCCTTCGATCGCCACCTCGGCCCGGGCCGGGATCGGCAGGCCGGTGAGCGGCCCCTTGACCACATCCATCGGGGTGCCGCGGAGACCGCCCGCGACATCCAGTTCCGAGGTCCCCCAGGGAAACTTGATGTGGGAGGCGAGGAACATCAGCGGATCGCCGCCGAAGGTCGCCACCACGGGGCAGGCCTCCCCCTTCGCCCAGTAGCGTTCGCAGATGGTGCGCCCCTGCTGCCCCGGGCTCATCCACAGGCCCAAAAGACCCGGCCCGTGGACCTGCATGCGGTAGGTCCCGACATTGACGTAACCCGAATCCGGATCGCGGTTGATCAGGTTGTCGCCGGTGCCGATATAGCGCCCGCCGTCCCAGGGGTGGGACCGCAGCGCCGGAAAGGCCAGCACGTCGACATCATCGCCGGCGATCGCGTTGTCCATCACCGGGCCGGTCGCGACCTCGCGCGGCGGGATCGGATCCGCATCGCGGATCTTGCGGGCGGCGAGACGCACCAGTTCCAGTTTCGGCGCGTCCAGCGGCAGGCCGAGCACCAGGGCGACCCGGTTGGGCGAGGCGATCGGCAGGCACACCACCCGGCGCCCCTTGGGATAGCCCTTGATGCGGTCGAACAGCAGCATCGGCGGGGCATCGATCTTCTCCGCCGCCGCCTCGGTCAGGGTGCCGATCTCGAGATCCCAGTCGGCCTCGTCGATATCGACGCATTCGTCTATTTCGCGGCAGCTTTCGATGAAGCTGCGCAGGCCGTCGTAGTTTTCCATCCCCAGCCCCGCCCCGTCGCTCATTCGTTGGACGGGCCGTAAAGCTCGTCCACGAAACCCTGATCGTCGATCTGGCGGATGTGATGCAGGTCCCACAGCGCCAAGGGGTTCACCTTAGTGGCGTCCTTGTCCTGGCGGATGGCCTCCTCGTAGACATTGGAGATCGCCTGCATGGTGGGATAGAGCTTGGGCTCCAACAGCCGGCTGATATCGTTGTACAGGAAGGCCGCCGCCTCGTCGTCCAGCGCGCCCTCGTTGTCGTAGAGCTCCTGGATGATCTTGGTGGCCTCGTCGGGATGGGTCTTGAAATAATGGACACCCTCGATGATGCCCTTAAGGAACCGCTCGACGATATCGGGATGCTTGGCGATGAAGGTGGAGGACGTCGAGATCGTCGTGAACCAGATCATCGGCAGGGGATCGACGTCGATCACCTTGAGGCCCGCGCGCTCCGCGAAGACGCAGCCCGGCGGCGTGATGAAGGCCGCATCCACCTTGCCGTCGCGCACCCATTCCCAGATCGGCCGTTCGTCCACCTGGGCGCCGGCGTCGGGATCGATGCTGGAGCCCGACGTCACCACCTGGGCGACCATCTCGATATCGTCGCGATCGACATCGAGGCCGCGCTGCTTCAAGTAGAGCCAGTCGTTCAGCCCCGGGTGCATGCCCCGTGTGCCGATCTTCTTGTTGCGCAGATCGGGGACGCCGCGAATGCCGGATTCCGGGCGCACCACCAGGCGGCCGTTGGTAGCGTTCAGGGTCTGGCCGAGATACACCCAGGTATCCCCCCGCGCCCGGTGGGCGTAGGTCGAGACATGGTTGCCGCCGACGAATTCCACCTCTTCCGTCGGCACCTCCAGATGGGCGTCGGTGGCGCTGATCTTGTACTTGTAATCGACCTCAAGCCCGTGCTTCGCCCACGACCCCGATTCCGAAACCACATGCAGCAACGGCAGATGGCTCTGGGACCGGTATGGAAAATGTACGTGATCGGCCACTGTTTCTCTCCCCGGTTGGTTGGCACCCGTCGGATCCCGTTTGCGGCGGAATCTCTTTTTGGAACCAGTTGATCATCGGCCGGTGCCCATTGCGGGCACCGGCCGGAGCCGCTCAATGCGTTGCGGCGTAGCAGGCATCCAGCATCTGACGGTACAGGTTCACCGGCGTCAACGCGCAGTATTCGAACGGATAGCCGGGCCGTTCCACGATGCCGCCGTCGAAGATGCGGGCCAGAACGTGTTTGGTCACCGAGGAATGCGCCTCGCGCCCCAGGTGATCCATGGTGTCGGCCTCGTAATGCTTGTGGAAGTAATCCGCCTGCTCGGCGCTCATCCCGTAATGGGTGGTCAGCGCCTTGAACCACTTGTTGCAGGAATGGCCGAAGGAACTTTCCCACAAAACCGACGCCCAGTATTCGTGGATCGGCCCATTGTTGACGAGGGTCCGTTGGAAATCGGTCAGCGCCCGGGCTTCGGGCAGCATCGGCTTGATCAGGATCTCGTCCTGGGTCAGGCCCAAGGCCTCGCCGGTGGAAATCAGGATCTTGATATGGCCCGGCGGCGCCGGGTGGCCGAATTCGTCCAGCACCTTTTCGGTGTAGGTATCCATCAGATCGACGTTCGACACGAAGAACCACAGATTGTTGTAGAACTGCGTCGTATAAAGCGAATTGATGACCGGCACGAAGGCGCCCCAGTTGCAATAGAACGTCTTGATGCTCTCCATGGGCAAGGTGCCGGCCACCAGGTCTTCCATGAAGGGCGCGGTTTCCACGGTCTCCGCCCAATGGGCCAAGACCTTCTGCTCCAGCTCGTCCAGGTACTTTTCCGCGTCAGCCTCGGATTTCTTGATCACTTTCATCTTGGTCCGTTCCCCGTTTCCGCTCTCACG
>JAOTVC010000051.1 GCA_029863585.1 Alphaproteobacteria bacterium
AGGCAGTATTCGCATTGCCGGCATTCCGGCGTGTAGAGCGGGATCACGTGATCGCCGGGCTTGACGCTGGTCACGCCTTCGCCGGTCTCCACCACCACGCCGGCGCCCTCGTGCCCCAGGATGGCCGGGAACAGGCCCTCCGGATCGGCGCCGGACAGGGTGAATTCGTCGGTGTGGCAGATGCCGGTCGCCTTGACCTCCACCAGCACCTCGCCCGCCTTGGGGCCTTCCAAGTCGACCTCGGTGATCTCAAGCGGGCTTCCGGCCTTCACGGCCAGGGCTGCGCGTGTCTTCATGGTGGTGCTCCCCCTCGATTGCTGGCGCCAGGATAGCCCAAACCGCGCGGCCCTTGTAGAGCGGGGCGTGAGGGGGCGGAGGGAGCGGGTGGAGCCTAGCCCCAGGCCAGCTTGGCGACGGTCAAGGCGCCGAGCGCCCCGTTGGCGACGATCGCCGTCCACAGGGTGCCGGACCGCACGTAGAGCAGGCACAGCACGGCGCCGTGGGCGATGCCGTAGGCGATGTTGATCGGCGCCGCGGGATTGAAGAACAGCAAGCCGTAAAGGATCGACGACAGGCCGATGGCCGCTTCCTCGGTGATCAGGCCGCGCAGGAAGTTGAACAGAACGCCGCGGAAATAGATCTCCAGCGGGATCGGCACCACCACGCCGAGGACCACGAACAGCCCGATCAGCCCGATCTGGGTCTTGAGGCTGGGGCCGTAATTGGTCCGGGCGCTGTCCAGGACGCCGAACTCGAACAGGGCGTCCAACCTTTCGCCCGCGAAGAACAGCGCCGCCGCCGTCGCTAGCGCGATCAGCACCCAGCGAGGGCTGGGCGGCTCCAGCCGGATCAGGCCCCAGCCCTGCACCGTGCGGGTGCCGAGCACATAGCCGGTCGAGGCCAAGACCCCGACGTTGGCCAGCAGTGCCGCCCATAGCAGCTTGTCCAGCACCGCGCGCTCGGGGGCGAAGATGGTGGGATCGAGCTTCACCAGGACGATGCCGCCGACCACGAAGATCAGCACCGTCATCAGGGTGATGCCGATGAAACTGCGGATGGTGATGAGGCGGGGGGCGGCAGGGCCGGGGGGAGGGGTCATGGAGGATCGCAATGCGGAAGGTTCGACGTGTGGCGGCGGGGACCGGTCAGGGGCGGGCCGGCGCAGTTTCGACTTGTTGCAGCAGAAGCGCAAGCGCGGTTTCCACGGCTTGGGCGCGCACCGATTGACGGTCGCCCGAGAAAACCACCCGTTCGTGGATCGTGGCGCCGCCCCGCCGGGCCGCTGCCAGGTGCACCAGGCCGACGGGTTTGGCATCGCTGCCGCCGCCCGGCCCCGCGATCCCGGTGGCCGAGACCGCGACGTCGGTATCCGCCCGCGCCAGCGCCCCCTCGGCCATGGCGCGCGCGACCTCCTCGCTGACCGCGCCGACGCGCTCCAGCACCGCTTCGGGCACCCCCAAGACCTCCACCTTGGCCTCATTGGCATAGGTGACGAAACCGCGCATGAAGACGCTGGAGGCGCCGGCCACCTCGGTGATCGCCGCGGCGATCAGGCCGCCGGTGCAGGATTCCGCCGTGGCGAGCGTGAGGCCCTTGGTCCAGGCGGCGTGCACGAGGGTATCGGCTGCCTCAAGTGTCGATTTAGAAAAGTACATTAACCCTCTCATTCAAAATGAAATAAATCGCCAAACATAGGGAGGTGTAAAAGGCCGCGCCGAGATCGTCCGCCATCACCCCGAGGGCGTCGGGATGCAGTCGCTCAAGGCGCTTCAGGGGCCAGGGCTTGAGGATATCGAATGTCCGAAACAGGATGAATCCCAAGCCGAAGGCGACCGGGTCGAGGCCCGCCGGCGCCACGGCGAGGAGCTGGGCCGCGACCTCGTCGATCACCACCGGGCCGGGATCCTTTTGCCGCGCATGGGCGAGGTAGCGCGTCACCGCCCACAGGCCGAGGACGAACAGCGCCGCCCCGGCCGCCGCCACCGCCCAGGGCCCGATCTTTGCCGCCAGTGCCCAGGCGACCGGCAAGGCGGCAAGCGACCCCCAAGTGCCCGGCGCCTTGGGCAGCAGCCCGGTGCCGAACCACGTGGAGAGCAGTGCCGGGGCGCTCCAGAAGCTCAAGCCCCGGGGCAGGGGGGAGGAGGACATGCCGGCCGGCGGCGGCGCGCTCATGACCCGCCGCCGCCCAGCCGGATGGTGGCGACGGCCTGGGCGGCGATGCCGTCGCCCCGGCCCAGCGCGCCCAATCCTTCCGTGGTGGTGGCCTTGACGCTGACGCGCTCCACCGTGGTGGCGAGGATTTCCGCGATCCGGGCCCGCATGGCGGCCCGGTGGGGGGCTATCTTGGGCGCTTCGCAGATGATGGTGAGATCGAGGTTCACGAGCACGCCGCCGCGCCCTTTCAAGAGCGCCGCCGCATGGCTCAGGAAGGTGGCTGAATCGGCATCCTTCCAGGCGGACTCGGTCGGCGGGAAATGGCTGCCGATGTCGCCTTCGGCAAGCGCACCCAGGATCGCGTCGGTGGCGGCGTGCAATGCCGCGTCGGCGTCGGAATGGCCGGCAAGGCCGCGGTCGAAGGCGATGTCGATGCCGCCGAGCCGCACCGGCCCGCTTCCCGGTTCGCCGAAGGCGTGGACGTCAAGCCCCTGGCCGGTGCGGACCTCCCCGCCTTGGGCCAGCATCCGTTCGGCCCGCGCCAGGTCACCCGCCGTGGTGATCTTGAGGTTGTCCTCCGATCCCTCGACCAAGGCGATGCGGAGCCCGGCGGCGGCGGCCACGGCGGCATCGTCGGTAAAATCGGTGCGGCCGCCCGAGGCCGCCTGCCGGTGGGCCGCGAGAATGGCTGCAAAGTGGAAGCCTTGTGGGGTCTGGGCGCGGTAGAGGCCGGCGCGGTCGACGGCCTCGACGATGGTGTTGTCGGCGCCCCGCTTGAGGCTGTCGCTGACGGCGATGGCGGGCACCGCGCCGTCATGGGTCGCCAGCGCGGCGAGCGTGCGGCCGATCACATCGCGGGGGACCAAGGGGCGGGCGCCGTCGTGGATGAGAACCGTATCGTACCCCGCGTCGCTGAGGCTTTCGAGGCCGCGGCGCACCGAGTCCTGGCGCGTTGGGCCGCCGATCACGGGTTCGCGGAGGGGCAGGTGCCCGACCGCCTCGTCGTAGAAGGCGCGGTCGTCGGCGCCGATGACCGCGGCGACGGCATCGACGCCGCCGGACTGCAGAAAGGCGGTCGCGCAATGGGCCAGCAGGGGCCGGCCGGCAAGGGTCCGGTATTGCTTCGGCGGGGCCGTTCCGGGCGGCTGGTCTCCACCCGGGAGGGGGCCGCCGAGGCGGGTGCCGCTTCCCGCGGCGGCGATCAAGGCGACGCAGCCGGCCATGTTTCGTCCTCAGCCATGAGGCACGAGGTTAGCCGCGCCGCGCAGCCCTGCCAAGGACCATGATCACCTCATCCGGAGGCGCGCCGCGGCAAGGCCCGCCGCCGCCAGCCCATGCGGCGGGGACTAGTTCTGGATCTTCCAGCTGCCGTCGGCCTGGCGGCACGCCGTGCCGTAGGCTTGTTCCGATCGTCCACCGATGCTGACGGTCTGCTGGAACTCGCGGCATGGCCCGGTTTGGCCTGGCTCTGGAGGAAGGGTGCGGGTCGGCGTCACCGTGCCGGCGTGCTGGTTGTCGGGGTTGACCCAGCTCGAGGTTTCACCGGTCCGTCCGTTTTCAAGGGACTCCTGGGTGGTGCGGTGCATGTAGGCACGGTCCGCCCGGTCGAGGGACTTGCCGACCTCTGTCCCGACGATGCCGCCGAGGACAGCGCCGATCGCGATGGCGGCCACCTGGCCGCGGCCCTTGCCGATGGTCGATCCGAGCAGGCCGCCGGCGACGGCGCCGACCACCGTGCCGCCGCGTTCCTTGGGACCGGCGTCCTGGGCGCAGGCCACCAGACCGAGGCTGACGATGAGAACGGCACCGAGGCGCGCGAAATAACCCGCCTGGTGTGCCGGGAAAAGTGAACGTGCATACATGTCTTTCACTCCGAATGGGTCGAAGATTTATATCTCCACATTAACGTATATAGTTATGAACGGAAAAGGTTCACTATCGGATCCGCCGCAATTTGACATAAAATTTATGCGGCCCTCGGGCCGGGCGGTTCCGTCCGCCCGGCTATCCCTTTGGGAAACGGTGCTATAGTGGTGCGCCATGAATCCGCTCCTGTTTAATCTTTCCGCCCTGGCGGCGCTGGTGCCGGCGGCGCTTCTTCCCTACCTGCGCGGCCGTCAGGCGGGCGAAGACGTTCGCGGCGCCGCCTTCTGGGCGGTGCTGGCGGCGGCGGCGGCGGGGGCCTTGGCCTGGACCTGGGCGATTCATGCGGCGGGGTGGCGCACCGGCATCGGGCCCAGCCTGTGGATCACCATCTCGCTTTCCCTGGTGTTGTTCATGATCGTCGCCGCGGCCAGCGCCGCCTTTGCGCGGCTGATCTGCCTGTTCGCGCCCTATACCGTCCTGCTCGGGCTGATCGCCACGGTCTGGGCCCAGGTGCCGGGCCGGCCGGCCCCCGCGACCGCGGCGGCGGCGTGGCTCAATCTGCACATCGCCGTCTCGGTCCTGACCTATGCGCTGATCACTCTGGCCGCGGTCGCCGCGCTCGGCGTGGTGCTCCAGGAGCGCGCCTTGAAGGCGCGGCGCCCGGCGCGGCTGACCGCTCTGCTGCCGTCGGTGTCCGAGGGCGAAAGCCTGCAGGTCCGCCTGCTCACCGCCTCGGCGGTGGTCCTGGGGCTGGGGCTCGCCACCGGCATGGTCATCGAGGTCCTCGATCATGGCGTGATCCTGGAATTCAATCACAAGGTCCTGCTGTCCATCCTGTCCTTCGCCGTGATCGTCGGGTTGCTCCTCGTCCATCGGGTGACGGGCCTGGCCGGCCGCCGGGCGGCGCGCTACCTGTTGATCGCTTATTTGCTGCTCACCCTGGGATATCCCGGCGTGAAATTCGTGACGGATGTGATTATCGCTTAGGCACTCGGGCGCCGTGTCGCCGCCCGAGGCTGCGGGAAACCCTTGTTTCGCGTTGAACCCGTCGTTAATGTGCCCGCGAAATAGTCAGCCTGGGCATATGCTTATTCTATGAACATTCAAATCGGTCCCATCGCCTTGCGCGACCCCGTGCTGCTGGCCCCGATGTCGGGGGTCAGCGACCTGCCGTTCCGCCGCGTGGTCAAGCGGCTGGGTGCCGGGCTTGTGGTTTCCGAAATGATCGCGAGCCAGGCCATGGTCCGAAAGACGGCCCAGTCGATGAAGCTGGCTGCCACCGAAGCCGAGGAATTTCCCATGGCGGTGCAGCTGGCCGGCTGCGAGCCAGAGGTCATTGCCGAGGCGGCGCGCCTCAATGCCGACCGGGGGGCCGCGGTGATCGATATCAACATGGGATGCCCGGTCAAGAAGATCGTCAACAAGCATGCCGGCTCCGCCTTGATGCGCGACGAGGGGTTGGTGGGCCGCATCCTCGAGGCCGCGGTGGCCGCGGTGTCCCTGCCGGTGACCTTGAAAATTCGCTTGGGCTGGGACGATCACAGCCTCAACGCGCCCAGCGTCGCGCGCATCGCCGAGGCGGCGGGCGTGCAGATGGTCACCGTCCATGGCCGCACCCGTTGCCAATTCTACACCGGACGCGCCGATTGGTCGGCGGTGCGCAAGGTGAAAGAGGCGGTCTCCATTCCGGTCGTCGTCAATGGCGATATCGCCGGTTTCGACGATGCGGTGCGCGCCATGGCGCTGTCGGGCGCCGATGGGGTGATGATCGGCCGGGCCGCCTGCGGCCGGCCCTGGCTGCCCGGCCAGGTGGCGCGGTTTCTCAAGACCGGCCAGCGGCCGGCGGCGCCCTCCGTCGAATTTCGCGCCGCCCACGCACTTGGCCATTTTGAGGATATCCTGGCTCACCATGGGACCCGCCGGGGTGTGCGCATCGCGCGCAAGCATCTTGGCTGGTATGTCCAGGGGTTGCCCGGAAGCGCGCGGTTCCGCGGCGCGCTCTTCGGTCTCGACGAGCCGCAGGCGGTGCGGGATTCGGTCGCCGAATTCTTTCGCATCGCGGCCGAGGCCGAGGCCGACGGCGCCGGACCCCAAGCCTGCCCGGCGGCGGCATGAGCGAGGCCCAGCCCGATACGAGGCGGCCCTCCGGAAGTGGTCCCAATGGCAGCCACGAGGCGGTGCTGAATTCGCTGGCCGATCCGGTCTTGGTGATCGATCCCGATGGCGGGGTCCGCTACGTCAACCAGGCGACGGAACAGTTCTTCGATGCCAGTTCATCGTGGTTGTGCGCCCGCAAGCTGGGCGATCTGGTACCCGCCGACGGACCCCTGTTCGTGATGATTGATCAGGTGCGGCGCTCCGGCAGCAGCCTGTCGGAATACGGCGTCGCCTTGCAGACGCCGCGCACGGGCACCCGGTTGGTCACCATCCAGGTGGCGCCCATCGCCGACGATCCCGGGGCCATCGTGGTGTCCTTCCACGACCGCACCATCGCCTCCAAGATGACCGGCGAGATCTCGAGCCGCAGCGCGGCGCGGTCGTTGACCGGCATGGCGGCGGTGCTGGCCCATGAGGTCAAGAACCCGCTTTCGGGAATACGCGGCGCGGCCCAGCTTCTGGAACAGGGCGCCAGCGACGAGGATCGCGAACTGACCCGCCTGATCTGCGACGAGACCGATCGCATCTGCGCCCTGGTCGACAGCATGGAGGCGTTTTCCCAGCCGCCCACCATGGGGCAGTCCGCGGTCAATATTCACCAGGTGCTGGAACATGTGCGGAAGCTCGCGGAAAACGGTTTCGCCCGCCATGTCCGTTTCCGCGAACGCTATGACCCGTCCCTGCCGGCGGTGGCGGGAGACCGGGACCAATTGATTCAGGTGTTCCTCAACCTGTTGAAGAACGCCGCCGAGGCGGTGGCGGAACAGAACGGCGAGATTTCGATATCGACGGGCTACCAGCACGGCCTGCGCCTTGCCCGGCCGGGCTCCGACCGGCGCACCCAGTTGCCCCTGGTCATCACCATCAGCGATAACGGCGAGGGAATCCCGGAGGACATCCAGGCCCATCTGTTCGATCCCTTCGTGACCACCAAGTCCGGCGGCACCGGCCTCGGCCTCGCCCTGGTGGCCAAGATCATCGGCGATCACGGCGGCATGATCGAGTTCTCCAGCGAGCCCGGGTGCACGACGTTTCGGGTGTATCTGCCTGCGTACCGCGAAAAGGAGGGTGCCTGATGGCGGAAAGCACAATTCTGGTCGCGGATGACGACCAGGCCATCCGCGTGGTCGTGACCCAGGCGCTGAGCCGCAACGGCTACATGGTCCGGGCCACGTCCAACGCCGCCACCCTGTGGAAATGGGTCGAGGACGGCGAGGGCGACCTGGTGATCACCGATGTCGTGCTGCCCGACGAGAACGGGCTCGATCTTCTGCCCCGGATCCGCAAGCTGCGCCCCGATCTTCGGATCGTCGTGATGAGCGCCCAGAACACCCTGCTGACGGCGGTCAAGGCGGCCCAGCGCGGGGCGTTCGAATACCTGCCCAAGCCATTCGACCTGAACGAGCTGGTCGCCGTCGTCAAGAAGGCGTTGTCCCAGCCCACCGGCCGCCCCGAACGGCGCGACGACGCCCGCGGCGAGGAGGAGCAGCTGCCCCTGATCGGCAGCTCTCCCGCCATGCAGGAGATCTACCGGACGCTCGCCCGGTTGATCGCCACCGACCTGACCGTGATGATCTCCGGCGAATCCGGCACTGGCAAGGAACTGGTGGCCAAGGCGTTGCACGATTACGGGCCGCGCCGCGCCGGATCGTTCGTTGCCATCAACATGGCGGCGATCCCAAGGGAGCTGATCGAGAGCGAGCTCTTCGGCCATGAGCGCGGCGCCTTCACCGGGGCGACCCAGCGGCATATCGGCCGCTTCGAGCAGGCCGAGGGCGGCACCCTGTTCCTCGACGAGATCGGCGATATGCCGGTCGAAGCCCAGACCCGGCTGCTCCGGGTGTTGCAGGAAGGGGAATACACCACCGTGGGCGGCCGCACGCCGATCCGTACCAACGTGCGGATCATCGCCGCCACCCATCACAATTTGCGGCGGCTGGTATCCCAGGGCCTGTTCCGCGAGGACCTGTTCTACCGCCTCAACGTGGTGCCCATCCGCCTACCGCCGCTGCGTGAGCGGGCCGAGGACGTTCCCGCGCTGGTTCGTCACTTCCTGGCCCAGGCGGTGGTGGAGGGGTTGCCGGAAAAACGTGTCGACGAGGCGGCGATGGAGCGGCTCCGGGCCTACCGCTGGCCCGGCAATGTGCGAGAGCTCGAGAACCTCGTGCGCCGCCTGGCCGCGCTCTATTCCCAGGAGGTGATCGGCGCCGACGTCATCGAGGCCGAACTCTCGGAATCGCCCACCGGCGCCGCCGAGCCCGAAGAGCGCGGCAGCGAGAATCTCGGCTCCGCCGTGGAGCGCCACCTCAGGGATTATTTTTCGGCCCATAAGGACGGGCTTCCGCCGCCGGGCCTCTACGACCGGGTCGTCAAGGAGGTGGAGCGGCCCCTGCTGACGGTCTGCCTGGGGGCGACGCGGGGCAATCAGATTAAGGCTGCTGAGCTGCTAGGGCTCAACCGCAACACGCTGCGTAAGAAGCTGCGCGAGTTGGACATCCAGGTCGTGCGGGGCGTAAAATGATTGTGTTGGGCGCCCAAGCGGGGCGCGGCGCCTGGATCGGCGCAGGTATGGCCTGATCTTCACATGACGGAGAACGCCGGCAAGACGGGTTTCTGGACACTCGGCGAAATGATGCGGTGGGCCAACCGCGTGGGGCTCGCGGGCAAGGTCGCCGTCGGGCTTGCGGTTTGCTCCGCGCTGTCCGGCATCGCGACCTACGTCGCCTTCACCAATCCGTCGGGGGATGTGCCGCGGGCGACCGATCTGGTCGTCATCCTGCTCTATCTCGACCTGTTCCTGTTGCTGGCGCTCGGGGTCCTGGTGGCGCGCCGCATGATTCAGGTGTGGCAGGAGCGGCGCCGCGGTTCGGCGGGCTCGCGGCTGCATATCCGCCTGATGGTGCTGTTCAGTCTGGTGGCGCTGACACCGGCCGTGACCGTCGCCTTGTTTTCGGCCCTGGTGTTCAACTTCGGCGTCCAAAACTGGTTCTCGGAACGGGTGCGCACCGCGCTCACCCAGTCCCAGGCGGTCGCCGATTCCTATCTCGCCGAGCACCGGCGCAACATCACCGGTGACATTATCGGCATGGCCAGCGATCTCAACCGCCAGGGGCCCGGGATGATCGGCGACCGGCGCGCCTTTTCGCGGGTCGTCGAGATCCAGACCGAACTGCGCGGCTTGGCCGAGGCCGTCGTGTTCGACGGTAACGGCCGGGTCCTGGGGCGGTCGCGCCTGAGCTTCGCGCTTGCCTTCGAGCGCACGCCGTTGGCGGCGATGGACCGGGCCCGGCAGGGAGGGATCGTCTATCTTTCCTCGGAACAGGACGACCGCATCCGCGCCCTGATTCGGCTCGATCGGTTCGTCGATACCTTTCTCATGGTCGGCCGTTTCGTCGATGCCAAGGTTCTGGAACATGTCCAGCAGACCCGATCGGCGGTCAGCGCCTATAAGTCCCTGGAACAGATGCGGACCGATCTGGAGATCCTGTTCGCCTTGATCTTCGTCATCGTCGCCTTGCTGCTTCTGTTCGTCGCCATCTGGGTGGGGCTCAACTTCGCCAACAAGCTGGCCCAGCCGATCGCCGGTCTGGTCGCGGCCACCGATCGGGTCCGGGCGGGAGATCTCAGCGCCCGGGTGGAGGAGCAGGGCGCCGACGAGCTCGCGACACTTTCCAACGCCTTCAACCGAATGACCAGCCAGTTGGAGAGCCAGCGCGCGGAACTGGTCGAGGCCAACGAACAGATCGACCGGCGGCGGCGCTTCATCGAGGCGGTGCTGTCCGGCGTGTCGGCGGGTGTCATCGGTCTCGACGACCGGGGATTCATCAACTTTCCCAACCAGTCTGCCTCGGACCTTCTGTCCACCGACCTGAGCGAGGCGCTGGGCAGCCCGATCACGAATTTCGTTCCCGAGGTCGCGGACCTCATGGAGCGGGCCCGGCGCAGCCCGAGCCAGATGGTGGAGGCGGAAGTCAGCATCCTGCGCCGGGGCCGGCCGCGCACGCTTCTGGTGCGCCTCGCGGTGGAAGGCGAACGGAACCAGGCCCGGGGATTCGTCCTGACCTTCGACGACATCACCGAGCTCATTTCGGCCCAGCGCAAGGCCGCCTGGTCGGACGTTGCGCGGCGGCTCGCCCATGAGATCAAGAACCCGCTGACGCCGATCCAGCTTGCCGCGGAACGCTTGAAACGGCGCTACCTCGCAGAGGTGAAGTCCGACCCGGAGACCTTCTCCACCTGCATCGACACCATTATCCGGCAGGTCGGCGATATCGGTAACATGATCAGCGAGTTCTCCGACTTCGCCCGGATGCCGGCACCGGTGCTCAAGCCCCACGACGTCGGGGAGATGACGCGCCGGGCCGTGTTCCTTCAGCGCAGCGCCAACGCCGATATCGCCTATGATCTCAGCCTGCCCGACGAGAGCATCGAGCTGCTATGCGATGACCGCCTGGTGGGCCAGGCCTTGACGAACCTGTTGCAGAATGCCGCGGATTCGATCGGCCGCCGGCCCGAGGGGGCGCCCCAGGGCCGCATTTCGGTGGCGGTGTCCCAGGCCGACGACCGGATCGCCATTGCGGTGATCGACAACGGCATCGGTCTTCCCAAGGATACCGACCGGGACATCACCGATCCCTACGTCACCCACCGCCCCGACGGAACCGGGCTTGGTCTTGCCATTGTCCGTAAGATCATGGAGGATCACGGCGGTACATTGGTTTTAGAGGACGCGGATCCAGAGGGTGCGGCGGTGAGCCTGGTATTTCGGGCCGATGGCGCCCCCGCCACGGCGGCGGCAGACACCTTCGCGGATCCACCTGAAGCACACGTCAAATGACCGATCCGACCCACGAGATACTGGTGGTTGACGACGAGGAGGACATCCGCATGCTGATTGCGGGGGTCCTCAAGGACGAAGGCTACGCGACTCGGGAGGCCGGGAATTCCGAGGCGGCGCTGCGGGAGATCGACCAGCGCCGGCCCAGCCTGGTGGTGCTCGACATCTGGCTTCAGGGCAGCGCGCTCGACGGGTTGGAGATCCTCAAGGTCATCAAACAGGATTACGCCGATATTCCGGTGATCATGATCTCCGGTCACGGCAATGTGGAAACCGCGGTCGCCGCCATCAAGCAGGGCGCCTACGACTATATCGAGAAGCC
Organism: Alphaproteobacteria bacterium; assembly: GCA_029863585.1. Taxonomy (GTDB): domain Bacteria; phylum Pseudomonadota; class Alphaproteobacteria; order SMXQ01; family SMXQ01; genus SMXQ01. Next base: position 11,337 of record JAOTVC010000051.1, read on the forward strand.
GTTCAAGAGCGACCGGCTACTGCACATGGCCGAGCGCGCCATCGAGGCCGCCCGCCTGATGCGGGAAAACCTCGACCTCAGGGAGCGGGCCGGCGAGATCCAGATGGTCGGCAGTTCACCCGCCATCCGCCAGGTCCGCGCCGCCATCAACCGGGTCGCGCCGACCGGCAGCCGGGTGTTGATCAGCGGCCCCGCGGGGGTCGGCAAGGAGGTTGCCGCCCGCCTGATCCACGCTGAATCCGGTCGCGCCCAGGGCCCCTTCGTCGCGGTGAATTGCGCCACCATGGCGCCCGACCGTTTGGCCGAGGAGCTGTTCGGCATCGAAGGCGGCGACATGCCGCGCCACACCGGGTTGTTCGAAGCCGCCCATAATGGAACCCTGTTCCTGGACGAGGTCGGCGACATGCCGATCGAGACCCAGGGGAAGATCGTGCGGGTCTTGCAGGAGCAGACGTTCGAGCGGGTCGGCGGCAGCAACCTGATCGAGGTCGATGTTCGGGTCATCGCCGCGACCTGCCGCGACCTGGAGGACGAGATCGCCCGCGGCCGGTTCCGCGAGGATCTCTACTACCGCCTCGCCGTCGTGCCCATCGCCATCCCGCCGCTCGACCAGCGGCGTGAAGACGTCGAGGAACTGGTGGATCACTTCATGGGCCGCGCCGCCCGATCCTCGGGTTTGGCGGAACGGGCCATCGGCGACGACGTGATGGCGGCGCTCCGCGCCCATGACTGGCCGGGCAACGTGCGCCAGTTGCGCAATCTGGTGGAGTGGCTGCTGATCATGGCGCCGGGGTCCGACGATGGAGTGATCCATGCCGATGCCTTGCCGCCGGAGATCGGCGCGGCCGGGCCCGCGACCCTGCGGGGCGACACCGGCAGCCGCATGATGGGGCTGGATTTGCGTGCCGCCCGCGAAACCTTCGAGCGCGAATACCTGGCGGCACAGATCAACCGGTTCGGCGGGAATGTCTCGAAGACCGCCGAGTTCGTGGGCATGGAACGATCCGCCCTGCATCGCAAGCTCAAGGCCCTCGGTCTCGCGGGGCAGGCGACCTCGCGCGAGAACACCGGGGCCTGACTCCTCTGCGGCCCTTTCGATCCATAGGCTAGGGATAGGCAAGTCATGAAGGTCATCGTGTGTGGTGCCGGCCAGGTCGGGAGCAGCATCGTCCGCCACCTGGTGGCGGAGAACAATGACGTCACCGTCATCGATCAATCGGCGGAACTGATCAAGCGGATCGGGGAATCCATGGACGTCAAGGCGATGGAGGGATTCGCCTCCCATCCCGACGATCTGGAGGCCGCCGGCGCCGCCGATGCCGACATGATCATCGCGGTGACCTACGCCGACGAGGTCAACATGGTGGCCTGCCAGGTTGCCCATTCCCTGTTCGAGGTTCCCACCAAGATCGCCCGGGTGCGCCATCAAAGCTACCTGCAGCCGATCTGGGCCGACCTGTTCAGTCGCGACCACATGCCGATCGACGTCATCATCTCGCCGGAGGTGGAGGTCGGGCGCGCCATCTCGCGCCGCCTGCACGCCCCGGGCGCGTTCGATTCCTTGCCCTTGGCCGACGGCCTGGTGCAGCTCCTGGGCGTGCGTTGCACCGATGACTGCCCCATCGTCGATACGCCGCTCTCCCAGCTTTCGGAACTGTTCCCGGATCTTCACCTCACCATCGTCGGGATCGTGCGCAACGGGAAAGGCTTCCTGCCGACCTCTTCCGAACATATGCTGCTCAACGACGAGGTGTACTTCGTCGCCGACAGCAAGCATGTGGCCCGCGTCATGGCCGCGTTCGGCCACGAGGAACCCGAGGCGCGGCGGGTCATCATCCTGGGCGGCGGCAATATCGGCTGCTATCTGGCCCGGGAGATCGAGCAGCACCACCCCGGCGTCAGCGCCAAGATCATCGAGTTCGACCGGGCGCGGGCGGAGTACGCGGCCAATATGCTGGAACGCACCGTGGTCATCCACGGCGACGCGCTGGACCCGGAAATTCTCGATGAGGCCAACGTGTCGGTGGCCGAGGCGGTGGTGGCGGTGACCAACGAGGACGAGGTCAACATCCTGGCGTCGCTCCTGGCCAAGCGATACGGCAGTCAGAAGGCGATGACGCTGATCAACAACACCACCTATTCGCCCCTGGTGACGACGCTGGGCATCGACGTGGTGGTCTCGCCCCGGGCCATTACCGTGTCGACCATCCTGCAGCACATCCGGCGCGGGCGCATCCGCGCCGCTTACGCCGTCCATGACGGCTTCGCCGAGGTGATGGAGGCGGAGGCCATGGAATCTTCGGATCTGGTGGGAGCGCCGCTGCGCGAAGTCAAGCTGCCGGCCGGCCTCATCATCGGCGCGCTGGTGCGCGACGGCGAGGTCATCATGCCGCGCGGCGACACGGTGGTCCGGACCGACGATCGGGTCGTGCTCTTCGCCAAGACCGAATCGATCAAGCAGGTCGAGCGCATGTTTGCGGTCAGCCTCGAATTCTTTTGATCGCAGCCCCGTTTCCTTGCCACATGAACAGGTTTCCAATGCCAGCCAGCACGCCGCATGACGCGAATCGCATACGTTAACGGGCGCTATCTGCCCCATAGAAGGGCCGCGGTCCATGTCGAGGACCGCGGCTATCAGTTTGCCGACGGGGTCTATGAAGTGATCGCGGTAGACCACGGCCGGCTGGTGGACGCCGGCCCGCATCTGGAACGGCTTGCCCGCTCCCTGAACGAACTTTCCATCGCCCGGCCCATGACCGATGCGGCGCTTCGCCATGTCTTGGGCGAGGTGGTCCGGCGCAATCGGGTCAGGCGCGGGATCCTCTACCTCCAGATCACCCGCGGCGTCGCGCCCCGGTCCCACGCCTTTCCCGACGGCGCCAAGCCGGCCCTGGTGGTCACGGCGCGGTCCCTGCCGCCGGCCGATCCGGCCGCAGCGGAAAAGGGCTGCGCCGTGATCACCGTGCCCGATATCCGCTGGAAGCGGTGCGACATCAAGACCGTGTCCCTGTTGCCCAATGTGCTGGCGAAGCAGCAGGCCAAGGACGCCGGCGCGTTCGAGGCGCTTCAGGTCGATGCCGACGGCTTCGTCACCGAAGGGTCCGCGGCCAATGCCTGGATCATCACCGAAGCGGGGGTCTTGGTCACCCGGCCGGCGGACCACGCCATCCTCGACGGCGTCACGCGGCGCTCGGTCATGGCGCTTGCCGCCCGGGCCGGGATCGCGGTCGAAGAGCGCCCTTTCACGGTGGCGGAGGCGAAAGGCGCGTCCGAGGCCTTCCTGACCGGGACCACGGCTATGGTGATGCCGGTGGTCCGAATCGATGGGACGCCGGTGGGCGGCGGCAAGCCCGGGCCATTTTCCCTGCGCCTGCTCGCCGATTACACGGAATGGGCCGCCGGCGGGGCAGGGACCCCATGAGGGGGCGGGACGGCGAACTGCCGGCGGCGCCCCGGGCGATCCTGTTCGATTGGGACAATACCCTGGTCGACAATTGGCCCGCCGTGCATGAGGCCCTCAACGCGACCTTCGCCGCCATGGGCCATGAGACCTGGACGCTGGAGCAAACCCGGGCCCGGGTGCGCAAGTCCCTGCGCGATAGCTTTCCGGAGATGTTCGGCGACCGATGGACCGATGCGCGCGAGATCTTCTATGACCGTTTTGCCGCGGTGCATCTCGATTTTCTCGACCCGTTCCCCGGCACCGGCGACGGGCTCGCCTGGCTTGCCGAGGGCGGAATCTATCTCGGGGTGGTCAGCAACAAGACCGGGCCGTATCTGCGCGAGGAAGCGGTGCGCCTCGGCTGGGACGGCTTTTTCGCGAAAATCGTCGGGGCGACCGATGCCGCGCGGGACAAGCCCGACCCGGCGCCGGTATATTTGGCCCTGGAGGACAGCGGAATCGCCGCCGGGCCCGATGTCTGGTTCGTCGGAGACGGTGCGGTGGACGTGGAATGCGCGGTGAATGCGGGGCTGACGCCGATCGCGTTCCTTCGAGATGGAACGGAACAGGAATTGAAGCGTCATAATCTCGCCCAATTGGTGGGCCTAAAATGCCGCGTACGGAGCATGGAGGGGTTGAAAAAGCTTGTTCTGGACTGTTTGTCTCCTATATCCGGACAGTAAAGGGTGGAAACGATGCTCATTCCGCGCCCGATTCGGGGCGGAGGGGGTGATGGAACGGCAAAATCGTACACTACGGAAAGAATCATAAGATGGCTGCTGACAAATCCCAGAATCTTCAGGACGTGTTCCTCAACAACATCCGTAAGAACAAGACACCGGTGACGATCTTCCTGGTGAACGGCGTCAAACTTCAGGGAATTGTGACCTGGTTTGATAATTTCTCGGTGCTCTTGCGCCGCGATAGCCATTCGCAGCTTGTCTATAAACATGCGATTTCCACTGTCATGCCGGCCACTCCGGTGCAACTGTGGGAGGGCGAGGACGACGATGCCGACGCCGCCCAGCCGGCGGAGGCCAACGCGTGACGTTCGGTGACGCCAAGCATTCAATTTGACATCTGATCGGCCCCGAAACAGCCGGCCGCACGGCGACCAGCCGGGCTTCGATGTGCCCGCTGGTCCCGTTTGCGGCCGTGCTGCCGTTCTGGTGCCCGTCCTGCCGCGCAGCGGCGCGGCGTCGCGGGACCCGGCCGCGCGTCTGGAGGAGGCGTGCGGCCTGGCTCTGGCCATCGATCTTGAGATCGCGCTGGCGCGGACGGTGCGGGTGGCCCGCCCGCGGGCCGCGACCCTGCTGGGCGGCGGCGCGGTGGAGGAGCTTGAAGGCGCGCTCGAGGACATCGATGCCGACGTGGTGATCGTGGACACGGCGCTGAGCCCGATCCAGCAGCGCAACCTGGAACTCGCCTGGCGGCGCAAGGTGATCGACCGCACCGGCCTGATCCTCGAGATTTTCGGCGCTAGGGCGCGGACCCGGGAAGGCAGCCTGCAGGTGGAACTCGCGTCCCTGACCTACCAGCGTTCCCGCCTGGTGCGGTCCTGGACCCATCTTGAACGCCAGCGCGGCGGCTTCGGGTTCTTAGGGGGACCCGGCGAAACCCAGATCGAGGCGGACCGGCGCCAGATCGATACCCGCATCGCCCGCATCAAGGCGGACCTGGAGGACGTCCGCCGGACCCGCGGCCTGCACCGCCGCGCCCGCCAGCGGGTGCCGTTCCCGGTCGTGGCTTTCGTGGGCTACACCAATGCCGGCAAGTCGACCCTGTTCAACCGCCTGACCCGGGCCGACGTGCGGGCGGAGAACCTGTTGTTCGCGACCCTCGATCCCACCATGCGCGAGGCCGTCCTGCCGTCCGGGCGCAAGGTCATCCTGTCCGACACCGTCGGTTTCGTCTCGGACCTGCCGACCGACCTGGTGGCCGCCTTCCGCGCCACCCTGGAAGAGGTGCTGGCCGCCGACCTCATCCTCCACGTCCGCGACATCGCCCATCCCGACAGTGAAGCGCAGAAGCGAGATGTAATCGGCGTCTTGGCCGATCTCGGTCTCGATACCGAGGCCGATCTGCCCATCATCGAGGCGCTCAACAAGATCGATCTGCTGGGGCCGGAAGCGGCCGAGCCCATTCGCAACCGGGCGCGGCGCGATCCCGGGCTGGTGGCGGTTTCGGCCCTGAGCGGGGAGGGGACCGGCGACCTGCTGGCGGCGATCGACGCGCGGCTCGCGGCCGATCGGCGCATCTACCGCTACCGTTTGGGCCCGGCTCACGGTGCGGATATCGCCTGGCTTCATGAGCACGGCGAAGTGTTGGAACGCCAGGACAACGAGGACGGCGAGGTGCGCCTGACGGTCCGTCTCGATCCCGCCGATGCGGAGCGCTTCGGACACCGGGCGGAAGACCTCGCCCCCCTGGCCCGGGACGACCGCGCCGCGGAGTAGAGCGGGGCGGAGGCTTGGGCGCGTTCCGTGCCGGCGGCTCCCGGCGTTTCAAAAAAATCCCCGGAATTCGCGTTTTTTCACGGCCCCCGCTTGACAGGGAAAAGGCCAGTTCGTATATCACTGGCACTCAAGCACCGGGAGTGCTAACAGTTCCCAGGGAAATATCGCAAGTCTTTGAAATCACGAATTATTGGGGAGAGGGTCATGAACATCAGACCTTTGAATGACCGCGTGATCGTAGAACCCGTCGAGGCGGAGCAGAAAACCGCCGGCGGCATCATCATTCCGGACACGGCCAAGGAAAAGCCCGCCGAGGGCGTGGTTATCGCCGTCGGCCCCGGCGCGCGTGACGCCAAGGGCAAACGCCATGAGCTCGCAGTGCACAAGGGCGACCGCGTGCTTTACGGCAAGTGGTCCGGCACCGAAATCAAGGTCGAGGGCAAGGATCTGCTGATCGTCCAGGAGGGCGATATCCTCGGCGTCCTCGACGGCAAGGCGGTGGTCCAGGCCAAGGGCAAGAAGGCCGTTGCGGCGGCCGCCGCCGGCGGTCATACCCACGTTCCGGGCATGGACTGCTGCTGACATCCAAGCAAACCATCACGAGTGACAAGTTCAAGTTAAGGAGAATCCCAGAATGAACATCAGGCCTTTGCACGACCGCGTCATCGTCGAACCGCTCAGCGCGGAACAGAAGACGGCGGGCGGCATCATCATTCCCGACACGGCGCAGGAGAAGCCGTCGGAGGGCAAGGTGGTCGCCGTCGGACCGGGCCTTCGCGGTGAAGACGGCAAGCTGCAGAAACCGGACGTCAAGAAAGGGGACCGGGTGCTCTACGGCAAGTGGTCGGGCACCGAGGTCAAGGTTGACGGCAAGGATCTTCTGATCATGAAGGAAGCCGACATCATGGGTGTCCTCGAATAGAGGGCCCCGTGCGCGCTTTCACCTCAATAGAGTCTGAGAAAAGGAGTTACTAGATCATGGCGAAAGACGTCAAATTTTCAACCGAAGCCCGCGATCGCATGCTCAAGGGCATCGATATCCTGGCCGACGCGGTCAAGGTGACCCTCGGCCCCAAGGGCCGCAACGTCGTGCTCGACAAGTCCTTCGGCGCGCCGCGCATCACCAAGGACGGCGTGACGGTTGCCAAGGAAATCGACCTCCAGGACAAGTTCGAGAACATGGGCGCCCAGATGGTTCGAGAGGTCGCTCAGCGGACCAATGACGAGGCCGGCGATGGCACCACCACGGCGACCGTTCTGGCCCAGTGCATCGTGCGCGAGGGCGTCAAGGCGGTGGCTGCCGGGATGAACCCGATGGACTTGAAGCGGGGAATCGACGAGGCCATCAAGGTCGTGGTTTCCGACCTTTCCAAGCGGTCCAAGCCGGTCAAGACCAGCGGCGAGATTGCCCAGGTCGGCACCATTTCCGCCAATGGCGAGAGCGATATCGGCAACAAGATCGCCGAGGCGATGGACCGGGTCGGCAAGGAAGGCGTGATCACGGTCGAGGAGTCCAAGGGCTTCGACACCGAGCTCGACGTTGTCGAGGGCATGCAGTTCGACCGCGGCTACCTGTCGCCCTACTTCATCACCAATGCGGAGAAGATGATCTGCGAGATGGATGAGCCCCTCGTCCTCCTGCACGAATCCAAGCTCTCCAACCTCCAGGCCATGCTGCCGCTTCTCGAGAAGGTCGTGCAGACCGGCAAGCCGCTGCTGATCATCGCCGAGGACGTGGAGGGCGAGGCCCTGGCCACCCTGGTGGTCAACAAGCTGCGCGGCGGCCTCAAGGTCGCGGCGGTGAAGGCGCCGGGCTTCGGCGACCGTCGCAAGGCCATGCTGCAGGATATCGCGATCCTGACCGGCGGCCAGGTGATCAGCGAGGACCTCGGCATCAAGCTCGAGAACGCCTCCATGGACATGCTGGGCAGCGCCAAGAAGGTGTCGATCTCCAAGGAGGAGAGCACCATCGTGGACGGTGCCGGCAAGAAGAACGCGATCCAGGACCGCTGCAAGCAGATCCGCCAGCAGATCGAGGAGACCACCTCCGACTACGATAAGGAGAAGCTGCAGGAGCGGCTGGCCAAGCTGGCCGGCGGCGTTGCCGTGATCAAGGTCGGCGGCGCCACCGAGGTCGAGGTCAAGGAGCGCAAGGACCGCGTCGACGACGCGCTCAATTCCACCCGTGCCGCGGTGGAAGAGGGCATCGTCCCGGGCGGCGGCGTCGCGTTGCTCTATGCCTCCAAGAAGCTGGAAGGCCTCAAGCTGGAGAATAACGACCAGAAGGTCGGCGTCGACATCGTGCGCCGCGCCATGCAGGCCCCGATCCGTCAGATCGTGGAGAATGCCGGTGACGACGGTTCCGTGGTGGTCGGCAAGCTGATGGAAGGCAAGGACCACAACCGGGGCTACAACGCCCAGACCGGGAAGTACGAAGACCTGGTCAAGTCCGGCATCATCGATCCCACCAAGGTGGTGCGCACCGCGCTGCAGGACGCGGCTTCGGTCGCGGCCCTGCTCATCACCACCGAGGCGATGGTCGCCGAACATCCTGAAAAGAAGGATGCGCCGGCGATGCCGCCGGACATGGGTGGCATGGGCGGCATGGGCGGTTTCTAAGCCCGCGCCGCAGTATTGGATTGGGGAAGGGGCCGCGTTTCGCGGCCCCTTCTTTTTGTATAAGATTTTGGCCAGGCAAGGGGAGACGCCCATGGCGGCACGGCAAACCAAACTCGCGTTCATTGGCCTCGGTGTCATGGGCGCCCCGATGGCGGGCCATCTGGCGGCGGCCGGTCATGACGTGACGGTCTACAACCGCACGGGTGAAAAGGCCCGCGCCTGGGTCGATGCCCATGGCGGGCGGGCCGCCGCGAGCCCGGCGGCGGCGGCCGAAGGAGCCACCGTCGTCATGGCCTGCGTCGGCAACGACGACGATGTTCGCGCCGTGACGTTGGGGCCGTCGGGGGCCTTCGCCGGCATGGCGCCGGGGGCGGTGTTCGTCGATCACACAACGGCGTCGGCGGATCTCGCCCGCGAACTTGCGGCGGCGGCCGACAAGGGTGGCTTTGGCTTCCTCGATGCGCCGGTGTCGGGGGGACAGGCTGGGGCGGAGAACGGACAACTCACCATCATGGTGGGCGGGGATGCGGAGACATTCGCCGGCGCGGAGCCGGTGCTCGCGACCTATGCCAAGGCGGTGACGTTGATGGGCCCCGTGGGTGCCGGGCAGCTCACCAAGATGGTTAACCAAATTTGCATTGCTGGCCTGGTACAAGGGCTGGCGGAAGCGTTGAATTTCGGACTCAAGGCCGGGCTCGACATGGACCGGGCGATCGATGTCATCTCCCAGGGCGCAGCGGGGTCGTGGCAGATGGAGAACCGGGGCAAGACCATGATCCGCGGGGAATTCGATTTCGGCTTCGCCGTCGACTGGATGCGCAAGGAT
>JAOTVC010000238.1 GCA_029863585.1 Alphaproteobacteria bacterium
ACCCTGCCGCAGGACGCTGATTTCGACAGCCCGGGCAACCCGCTGGCACGCCACCCGACCTGGAAGCACATTGCCTGCCCCGCCTGCGGCAAGGACGCGGAGCGCGAAACCGACACTTTCGATACATTCTTCGAATCGTCGTGGTATTTCGCGCGCTATTGCACGCCCCATGCGTCGGAGCCATTCGGCAAGGAAGAGGCGGCCTATTGGCTGCCCGTCGACCAGTATGTCGGCGGCATCGAACACGCGGTCCTGCACCTGCTCTATTCCCGATTCTTCACCCGGGCCATGAAGACCTGCGGCTACCTGGACATCGAGGAGCCATTTGCCGGGCTGTTGACCCAGGGCATGGTGTGCCACGAGACCTACCGCGACGCCGACGGCCGCTGGCTTTTCCCGGAGGAAACCCGGCGAGACGGTGGCACGGTGGTGAAGTGCGACGACGGCAGCCCGGTCACCGTGGGCCGGTCCGAGAAGATGTCGAAATCCCACAAGAACGTGGTCGATCCGGAAACCATCATCGCCGCCTATGGCGCGGACACCATGCGCCTCTTCATCGTTTCCGATTCGCCGCCCGAACGGGACTTGGACTGGACCGAATCGGGGGTCGACGGGGCCTGGCGTTATCTCAACCGGCTATGGCGCATGGTCACCGAATCCGACATCGTGCCCGTCGGCAGCGAAATGCCGGCGGGCGCCGCTGCGGAGCGGGCCGAGGCGGAGGTGCTGGATGCGCGGCGGGCCATTCACAAGGCGATCCAGGACACCACCGACGATCTCGATCGCTTGCATTTCAATCGCGCCGTGGCGCGGATCCGCGAGCTTTCGAATCTGGTAGGCGGGATCGAAGGGGATGACCCGGTCCGCCAGTGGGTGCGGCGCGAGGGACTGGAAACCCTGGTTCGCCTGATCGGGCCGTTCGTACCCCATATCGCGGAAGAGTTGTGGGCCGAGCTTGGCCATAAAACACCCTTGACCTCAATAATTTGGCCGGTTTCCGATGCGGCTCTAGTAACCGAAGAAAACATAACGGTGGCGGTCCAGGTCAATGGAAAGTTGCGTGGTACGCTGGATCTTCCAGTGGATGCGGACAAGGCGGTTGCCGAGGATGCGGCTTTGGCCCTGGAAAACGTTCAAGCCGCCCTGGCCGGTAAGGCGGTGCGCAAGGTCATCGTCGTCCCCAATCGGATCATCAATGTCGTGGCGTAAACCGATCGCGCCCCTGCTGGCGGCCGCCGCCCTCCTTTGGGGAACCGCCGGCTGCGGCTTCCAGCCGCTTTACGGCGAACAAGCCAACGCGGTGAGCGAGCAGGCATTGGCCGAGGTGCGGATTTCGCCGCTCAGGGATCGCGTCGGCCAGTTGCTGCATATCCGCCTGTCCAAGAACATGCACCCGAGAGGCCCGGCCCGGGTGGCCAAGTGGGACCTTGGCATTCAGCTGATTTCCCGGACCGAACAGCTCGGCATCCGCAAGGACGAGACGGCGACCCGCGCCAACCTCGTCTTGGAAGCAAAATTCGCGCTTCGGGATGTCGGCACCGGGAAACCGGCGTTCCAAGGCCGCTCCGTGATCACCATCAGCTACAATATTCTCGAATCCCGGTTCGGCACCGTCGCCTCGCGTTCGGACGCCGAACGGCGGGCGACCCGTGAATTGGGCGACAACATCAAGAACCGCGTGGCCTTGTTTCTGGCTCAGCGAACCACCGCCTCGGCGCGGTGAACCGGGCCGGCGGTCAGCGATGAAGATTTCCCCGGCCCGGGCCGAAGCCTTCCTTGCCAAGCCCGAGGAAGCCTGCCACGGGGTCCTCTTGTATGGGCCGGATTCCGGCCTGGTGCGCGAGCGGGCCGGGACGCTGACCCGAACCATTGCCGGCAGCCTGGACGACCCCTTCCTGGTGACGGAACTGACCGCGGGCGATTTACGCGACGACCCCGCGCGCCTGGCCGACGAAACAATGGCGCTGTCCTTCGGGGGCGGACGCAGGGTCGTGCGGCTGCGCGGCGCCGGGGACGGGACGACCAAGGCGGTTACGGGCGCGCTCGAGCTGCTCGGCGGCGGCGGACCGCCGCCATCGATGCTGATCGTCGAAGCCGGCGATCTTGGGCCGCGCTCCAGTCTGCGTCGGCTGTTCGAGGGCGAAACCGCCGCCGCCGCCGTGGCCTGCTATCTCGATGAGGGAGGCGGCCTGGAACGGGTCATCGAAGGCACCCTCGCCCGGCACGGGCTTAAGGCGGGGCCGGAAGTTCTTGGCTGGCTTGCCCGGGTTCTCGGCGCCGATCGCGGCGTCACTCTCAGCGAGCTCGAGAAACTGGCGCTTTACTGCGGCAGGTCCAACGCGGTGACCCTTGAAGACTGCCAAGCGGTGGTCGGCGACGGGGCCGCCCATGAGCTCGACGATGCCGTCTTTGCCGCCGGGAGCGGCGATGCCGAAGGCCTCGATCGGGCGCTGACCCGGGTCTTTCAGGAAGGGGCAAGCCCGGTCACGGTCCTGAGAGCGGCGCAGCGCCATATCCAGCGCCTGCATCTGGTGGCTGGCAAGGTCGCTGCCGGAACGCCGATGGACGCGGCCATCAAGGGGCTCAGGCCCCCGGTCTTCTTCAAGCAGGCCGACCGCTTCCGGGCCCAGGCGCGGATTTGGTCTGCCGCCCGATTGGGCACCGCCCTCGACCTCCTGACCGAGGCGGAACTCGGCGTCAAATCAACCGGCCAGCCGGACCGGTTGATCTGCCAGCGCGTGCTGATGCAGATCGCGATGGCCGCCCGGCACGGCCATAGGACCTAAAATACGCATTAAATCAAAAACTTAGTGGATATCTGCAACGCTCGGGGTGCGTTTCAAACGGCGCAGGACGTCGTCGAGCTGTTCCAAGGCCTCGAAATAGATGGTGATGTTCCCCGCCTCGCCCTTCAGGTCGATGGTGACGCTGAGGCCGAGGATGGCGGAGAGATCCCGTTCAAGGGCAAGCGTATTGGAATCCTTTTGCAGCCTGGCGGCGATCTTGGCCATGCCCTTGCCGGGCAGGCTTTTCTTGGCGCGGGCCACCAGGCGTTCGGTCTGGCGGACGTTGAGGCCCTTGCGCACGACGTCGCGGGCGAGGTCCACGGCGTCGTCCGCGCCCAGCAACGCTCGGGCATGGCCGGCACTGAGGCTGCCGTCGTCGAGCATCTGCTTCACCGCCTCCGGCAGCGCGAGGAGGCGCAACATATTGGCGACGTGGGATCGGCTCTTGCCGACGGCCTTTCCAAGGTCGGCCTGGCTGTGGGAAAATTCCTCCATCAGCCGCCGATAGCCTTCCGCCTCTTCCAGCGGGGTGAGATCCTGGCGCTGGATGTTCTCCACCAAGGCAACTTCCAGGGCCTCGGCATCGCTCATGTCGCGCAGCACGACCGGGACTTCGTGGATGCCGGCCATCTGCGCGGCACGCCAACGGCGTTCTCCTGCGATGATCTGGTATTTCTCCATGCTGTCGGGCGCGCGGCGCACCAGAAGCGGCTGCAAAACGCCCTTCTCCCGCACCGAATCGACCAGAGCCTGCAACGCCGCCTCGTCGAAATTGCGCCGCGGCTGTACCGGACCCGGGCTCAACTGGCTGACCGCGAGCTTGCGGGTCCCGCCGGGACCATGGGTTTCCGCGTAATCGGGCTCGGTCTCGCCGAGCAGGGCGGCCAAACCGCGCCCGAGGTTGCGTTTTTCAGGCTGGGCCTGGGGGGTGTCGTCGCTCATGCCACGCGCTCCTCTTCGCGCTCGCGGACCAGCACCTCCCGGGCGAGCCGGATATAGGCCTGGGACCCCGCACACCTGAAATCGTAGAGCAGCACCGGCTTGCCGTGAGATGGGGCCTCGGAGACCCGGACATTGCGGGGAATGACGGTCTGATAGACCTTTTCGCCGAGGAACTGCCGGACATCGGCGGCTACCATATTCGTCAAGTTGTTGCGTGCATCAGCCATGGTCAATACCACACCTTGTAGGTCGAGGGTGGGATTGAGCTTGTGCCGGACGCGTTCGATGGTCTTGAGCAGATGGGTCAGCCCTTCGAGGGCGAAAAACTCGCATTGCAGCGGGACCAGCACTGCCTGGGCGGCCACCAGGCCGTTCAGGGTCAAGAGATTGAGGGACGGGGGGCAATCGACCAGGATGTAGTCATAGGCCGGCATCGCCGCCTGAAGCGCATCCCGCAGGCGGTATTCCCGGCGCTCCATGTCGATCAGCTCCAGCTCGGCCCCTGCGAGATCCACCGTGCTGGGCACCACGTCGAGGCCCGGGACCGCGGTGCGGACGATGGTCTCGGAAATACTTGCCTCGCCGATCATCAGGTCGTAGGTCCCCCGGGCCCGGCCGCTGGCCGGGATGCCAAGCCCGGTGGAGGCATTCCCCTGAGGGTCGAGGTCGATCACCAGGACCCGCCGGCCGATCGCCGCCAGCGCGGTGGCAAGGTTGATCGCCGTGGTCGTCTTGCCGACCCCGCCTTTCTGATTGGCGATGATGAGAATCCGCGGCACCGTACGCCCCGAAGCCCGCGTCTGCGGCGGGGCCGAGGGGTCGGGAACAGGGGACATAACGGGAGCGGGAGAGATAACGGCCGTGCCGGAGCTAGTCACGTGCAACATCCTTCAATCGAAGCACGACCCCATCAGCCCCGGTCATGCTGGTGAAAATTTCACTCCGCATTTTCCACTTTTTCGCCGACTCGGTCAATTCTTCTCGGGCCGTTTTTCCCTTCAAAAACAAAAAAAATGGGCATATCTGGGGGTCATCGATGAAATGGCCCACAAGATCAAGTAGTTTTGGCAGCGGCGCGCAAGCCCGGGCCGTGATCACGTCGACGGCAAAGGGCGCGAGCGATTCCACCCTTTTCTGGTGCACCGTGACCTTCGCCCCGGTGCGCCGCGCCACCTCCCT
>JAOTVC010000052.1 GCA_029863585.1 Alphaproteobacteria bacterium
GCCGGTTGGAATTGGAAGAGTTCTCGGCGCCGATGACGACCAGCGCATCGACCTTGGGCGCCATCGCCTTGACGGCCTCCTGGCGGTTGGTGGTTGCGTAACAGATATCCGCCTTTGCCGGCCCGCAGATGGCGGGAAAGCGCCGGGTGAGGATGTCGACGATGGCTTGGGTGTCGTCTACCGAAAGCGTGGTCTGGGTGGTGTAGGCGAGGTTTTGCGGATCCGGCACCTCCACCGCTTCCGCGTCCGCGCAGTCCTCGATCAGGGTGACGGCGCCGCCGGGAACCTGGCCCATGGTGCCCTCCACCTCGGGATGCCCGGCATGGCCGATCAACAGCACGTGGCGCCCGACGCGGTGGTGGTTCTGGGCCTCCTGGTGGACCTTGCTGACCAACGGGCAGGTGGCATCGAAGCTGGCGAGGCCGCGGGCCTTGGCCTCCCGGGTGACCGAGCGGGCGACCCCGTGGGCCGAAAAGATCGCCACCGCGCCGTCGGGGATGTCGGAGACCTCTTCGACGAACTGCGCGCCCTTGGCCTCGAGCGCCTCGACCACATGGCGGTTATGGACGATCTCGTGGCGCACATAGACGGGGCCTTCGGCGCGTGCCAGGGCCGCCTCCACCACCGCGATGGCGCGCACGACGCCGGCGCAAAACCCCCTTGGGCTGGCCAGGAGGACCGTAAGCTCGGGTTTGCCGCTGTTCGCGCCTTCGGCGGGCATCTGGGTTGGCTCTTCCTCTTTTCGGGGCCGGTTTCGCGCCCCGTGACGGTTTGGTTGTCGCACCCCTGTGGGGACTGGTATCCTGCCCCGGAAGCAGCGCTAGATAAACACAGGTCCCCCGTTTCCGCAAAGGCCCGTTTCTAAAAGGAATCACCTGTCATGGCCGAGCCTGAGATTGCTCGCAAAAATTACTACGAGGTCGATCTTGAGCCTGGCCGGAAATACCTCTGGTGCGCCTGCGGGCGGTCGGCCTCCCAGCCTTTCTGCGACGGGGCCCACGATGGAACCGAATTCCGGCCCAGGCCGTTGGAGGTGGGTGAAGCGATGCGGCTTTATCTTTGCGGCTGCAAGCGGACCACCGATGCCCCGTATTGCGATGGCACCCATGCCGGGCTTTAGATCCCTTGCCGTCCTTGTCGCCGCCGCGCTTCTGCTTGGCGGCTGCGGTTGGTTCAGGAGCAAGAAACCGCCACCGCCCTGCCCGCGCGTGGTCGTGCTGGAGGAGGGCAAGCGCCTGGTGAACTTCGCCCCAGGCGGCGGCACCGATCTTTCGGCGATGGTCAGCGATATTCGCATGGCGCGGGCGGGCGGCGCCTGCACCTATCGCGACGGCGAGGTGGAGGTGGAGATGGCGGTGAGGGTCGAGGCCCGGCGGGGGCCGGCAGATCGGTCGCGCAAGGCGGCGGTGAAGTATTTCATCGTCCTCATGGACCCGACGGAAAAGATCATCAAGAAATGGGACTTCGATATGACCCTTGCCTTTCCGGTCAACGTGGATCAGGGCGGCAAGACCGATACCCTGGGCCTGAAGATCCCGTTGAAAAAGGGGGAGCAGGCCTCGCGTTATCGGATCATCGCAGGACTGCAGTTGACGCCAGCGCAACTCAAATACAACCGCGATTGGGCCAAGGTGAAGACGCCAGGGGCGCTTCGGGATATCCCCATCGCGCCGCCCGCCCGCGGCCCCGGCGCGCGGGAGCCTGACTTCCCCGTGGGTCGGCCCGGAAGCGGCGGCGCGGTCCCCGGCGAGCCCAACTGACGGCCGCCGCCAGGTTAGCACCCGCACCCCGGCGTGACGAGAGGAAACCCGTGTCCAGTGCCCCCTTCAGGAGGTCCTAACCCAGTGAACGCCGCGCTGTCCCGGACCGCGCTCCACGCCCTGCATGTCGAACTGGGGGCCAAGATGGTGCCATTCGCCGGATATGAAATGCCGCTGCAGTTTCCCGCCGGGATCCTGAAAGAGCATCTTCACACCCGATCGAAGGCGTCCCTGTTCGATGTCTCGCATATGGGCCAGGTGCGCCTCGACGGGGCGGGGGCCGCGGCCGCCCTGGAAGCCCTGGTTCCGGGCGATATCCGGGCGCTCGCGCCCGGACGCATGCGCTACACCATGCTGACGACGGACGATGGCGGCATCCTCGACGACATCATGGTCACCAATTGGGAGGACGGGCTCGGCATCGTCCTCAACGCCGCGCGGAAAGACGCGGATTGTGCCCATTTGGACGCCTCGATCGGCCCCGGCACGGCCCTGGAGAGGCACGAAGACCGGGCGTTGCTCGCGCTCCAGGGGCCGGCCGCGTCGGCGGTGCTCGCCCGCTTCGCCCCGGAGGCTGCGGAGATGCGCTTCCTGGAGGCGCGCTCGATGAGCCTTGGGGGCACGGCGGCGATCGTGTCCCGCGCCGGCTATACCGGGGAGGACGGTTTCGAGATCGCGCTTGCCGACGATGCGGCCGAGGGCCTCGCCCGGGCGCTCCTGGCGGAGGACGAGGTCGCGCCCGCCGGGCTCGGCGCGCGGGACACATTGCGATTGGAAGCGGGCCTCTGCCTCTACGGCCACGATATCGACGAGACCACCACGCCGGTGGAGGCGGACCTTGCTTGGACCGTTTCGAAGCGTCGGCGCGCCGAAGGCGGCTTTCCGGGGGCCGCGCGCATCCTGGAGCAGTTGACGGCGGGACCCGGACGCCGGCGCGTCGGCATCCGTCCCGAAGGCCGGGCGCCGGCCCGGGAAGGGACGGAAGTCCTCGATCTCGACGGTCGCCCCATCGGCAGCGTCACTTCGGGCGGCTTCGGGCCCAGCGTCGATGGACCGATCGCCATGGGATATGTCGGGGCCGCCTTTGCCGAATCGGGCACCGGGATTATCCTCAAGGTCCGGGGGCGCGAGGTGCCGGCCCACGTCCAGGACCTGCCGTTCGTTCCGCACCGCTATTACAGGCCCACGTCATAGGGGGAAAAGCCGATGGCCGATACACGCTATACCGATGAACATGAATGGATCCGCATGGAGGGCGACACCGCCACCGTCGGCATCAGCAAATACGCCCAGGAGCAATTGGGCGACGTGGTCTATGTGGAACTGCCGGAGGTCGGGACCCAGGTGGCACCGGGCGGCCAGATGGCCGTGGTGGAATCGGTGAAGGCGGCCAGCGAGGTCTACGCCCCGGTCGCCGGCGAGGTTGCCGAGGTCAACGGCGCGCTGGTGGAGCGCCCGGAAATGATCAACCAGGATGCCGAAGGCGGCGCCTGGTTCGTGAAGCTCAAGGGCGTCGATGCGAAAGCCGTCGCCGGGTTGATGGATGCGGACGCCTACCGGGCCTACGTCGAAGGGCTCGACTGATGCGTTACCTGCCGCTGACCGATGCCGACCGGGCCGAAATGCTCCGGGTGATCGGCGTGGCGGGCATCGACGACCTGTTCGCCGACGTGCCGCGGGCGGCGCGGATGACGGCGCCCCTCGACCTGCCGAAGCACGCGGGCGAGATCGAGGTCGCGGCCCGGCTCCAGGCGCTGGCCGACCGCAACCGGCCGGCTTCGGGCGCCGCTTCATTCCTGGGCTGCGGCGCCTATCGCCACCATGTTCCGGCGTCGGTGGATTACCTGATCCAGCGCGGTGAATTCCTCACCTCCTACACTCCCTACCAGCCCGAAATCAGCCAGGGCACCTTGCAATACCTGTTCGAATTCCAGACCCAGGTGGCGCTCCTGACGGGGATGGAGATCGCCAACGCCTCGCTCTATGACGGCGCGTCCGCCGCCGCCGAGGCCGTCCTGATGGCACGCCGCATCACCCGCCGGGCGGGTGTCGTCCTCTCCGGCGCCCTGCATCCCCATTGGACCGGGAGCATCGCCACCCTCTTGCGGTTTTCCGATGCCGGGCTTGTCCAGGCGCCGCTGTCGGTCGCGGGCGATGAGGATTTGGCCGCCCAGGTGACGGAGGAGACCGCCTGCGTCGTCGTTCAGAACCCCGATGTCTTCGGCCATGTGCGCGACCTCGCCCCCTTGGCCGAGGCCTGTCACGAGAAGGGCGCGCTTCTGGTCGCCTGTGTCGCGGAGTCGGTCTCCCTCGGCGCGCTGACGCCGCCCGGCGCCATGGGGGCCGACATCGTCGCCGGCGAAGGCCAGGGCATCGGCAACGGGCTCAATTTCGGCGGGCCGTATCTGGGCTTGCTTGCGACGCGGGAGCGCTTCGTGCGCCAGATGCCGGGGCGCGTGTCCGGCGAGACGGTGGATGCCGAGGGGCGGCGGGGCTACGTGCTGACCCTATCCGCGCGCGAGCAGCACATCCGCCGGGAACGGGCGACGTCGAACATCTGCACCAATTCGGGCCTCTGTGCGCTGGCCTTCACCATTCACTTGGCGCTGTTGGGCGAGGTTGGCTTCAAGCGCCTGGCGCGGATCAACCATCACCGCGCGGTGACGCTGGCCGACCGTCTTGTCGGCATCGGCGGCATCGAGGTGCTGAACGACACCTTCTTCAACGAATTCACCCTGCGCCTTCCGGTGCCCGCGGCCCCATTGGCCGACGATCTTGCGCGGGACGGCATCTTCGCGGGCGTTCCCGGGGACAGGCTTTGGCCGGGCGCGGATGCGGCCGCCGACCTTTTGATCGTCGCGGCGACGGAGCTGAATTCCCCGGATCAGATCGAAGCGCTCGCCCGGGCGCTCGAAGGGGCGTTGTCATGAGCCGGGGACCGCGCCGGGCCA
The DNA here is from genome assembly GCA_029863585.1 of Alphaproteobacteria bacterium. Taxonomy (GTDB): domain Bacteria; phylum Pseudomonadota; class Alphaproteobacteria; order SMXQ01; family SMXQ01; genus SMXQ01. The sequence goes on from JAOTVC010000052.1 coordinate 4,712, forward strand.
GCGGGGCGCCGGAAGCCAACGGTGGCGAGGGCGTGGCGGGCGCGGCGCCCGGCACGGTGTCGGGCAATAAGGGCCTTGAGATCGAAGAGGCGTTGATCTTCGAACAAGGCGATCCCGCGCTGAGCGGCGTGGATCTGGAGGCGCCGCCGGAATTTGCGGACCGGTTGGGCGGTTGCGGGCGGACGGACGCGATCGGCCTGCCCGGCCTGTCCGAACCCCAGGTGGTGCGCCACTTCACGCGGCTTTCGTCCAAGAACTACGCCATCGACGCGGGCTTCTTCCCCTTGGGCTCCTGCACCATGAAGCACAACCCGCGCCTCAACGAGGCGACCGCGCGGCTGCCTGGCTTTGCCGGCCTCCATCCGCTGCAACCGCTTTCGACCGTGCAGGGGGCGCTGGAGCTCATGGATGCGCTGGCGCATTGGCTCAAGGTGCTGACCGGCCTGCCCGCGGTGACGTTGGCCCCGGCCGCCGGCGCCCAGGGCGAGCTTTGCGGCATGATGGTGATCCGCGCCGCCCATGACGCGGCCGGCAACCGGGGGGGCGCGGCGCGCACCCGCGTGCTGGTCCCGGAATCGGCCCACGGCACCAATCCGGCGACGGCCGCGACCTGCGGCTATTCCGTCGATCCGGTGGCGGGCGATGCGCGCGGCCGGGCGGACCTGGCGGCGCTCAAGGAAAAGCTCGGCCCCGACGTCGCCGCCCTGATGATTACCAATCCCAATACCTGCGGCTTGTTCGAAGGCGACATCGTCGCGATGGCCGAGGCGTGCCACGACGCCGGCGCCTACGTGTATTGCGACGGCGCTAATTTCAACGCCATCATGGGCAAGGCCCGGCCAGCCGATCTCGGCATCGACGTGATGCATTTCAACCTGCACAAGACGTTTTCGACACCCCATGGCGGCGGCGGTCCGGGATCGGGCCCGGTGGCGATGACGGAGGCCTTGGCGGCGCATGCGCCGCTGCCTTGGCTGGTGGCCGGCGCGGACGGCTTTGCCTTGCAGGAAACGGCGGAGGGCGATGCCGCCGCCAGCATCGGCCGCCTCAAGGCGTTTCACGGCCAGTTCGGCATGTTCGTGCGCGCCTATACCTACATGCTGAGCCACGGCGGCGACGGCCTGACCCAGGTTTCCGAAGACGCGGTGCTGGCGGCCAATTACATGCTGGCAACACTTTCCGACAGCCTGAGTGCGGCCTATCCCGGGCCCTGCATGCACGAATGCCTGTTCGATGACGAGGCCTTCCGCGCCCACGGCGTCAGCACCCTCGATTTCGCCAAGGCGCTGATCGACGAGGGTTTCCACCCGACCACCATCTATTTCCCCCTGGTGGTGCACGGCGCCATGCTGCTGGAGCCGACCGAGACGGAACCCAAGGCCGAGCTCGACCGCTTCATCGCGGCGGTCAAGGGGCTGATGGAACGCCTCAAGGCGGGCCAGGCGGAGCGCTTCAAGACCGCGCCCCATCTGGCCCCGCGCCGGCGCCTCGATGAAACCCAGGCGGCGCGCCACCCGGTGCTGCGCTACCGCGCCGACGCCGCGCCGGGCGAAGCGGCGGAGTAGGGCAGGCCCTAAATCCTGTCTGGGTCTTTATCTGCGGGGGGCTGTTGTTGGGGGCTGCGGGGAGGGGAAGCAGCGCGCCCCATCGTCTTGAGCTTTTCCCGAATTTCCGCTTTGCGTAGCTCCGATTCCAGCCATTGCTCCTCGGAGAGCAAAAATGCTGCTTTCCAAGTCGTGTAGAGATTGTAGACACCAAGCGCGACGACAAGGGCGCAAAATAGAAATCCGCCAAGCTTGCCTTTATACAAGAGCGACAATGCGCCAAGGGTAAACAAGCCCACGAGGAGCCCGTTTCCAGCATAAGCAATGAACTTGATTTTCCGCGGCATCCCGGCCTGTCCTTCCTTCATTCGGCTAAACGCCGAATTGGTGAAGGGACATTAGGCAATACTACTTACCAAATTATGAGTTGCAGGTAAGGCGCTAGCGCAGCTTGGCGGGGAGTTCGGTGACGGCGGCATCGATCAGGTGTTCGGCCTTGGCCGGGTCAAGCCGTTCGGTGATCAATGCACGGGTGGCGGCGAGCGCCACTTCGACCGCTTCGTCCTTCACCTCTTCGATCGCCCGGGCCTCGGCCTGGGCGATCCTGTCGCGGGACAGGGCCTCGCGGCGCTTGAGGGTTTCCGCCAAGGTCTTTTCCGCATCGGCCGTCAGGCGGGCGGCCTCTTCTTCGGCATGCTTGACGATCTCTTCGGCTTCCTTGGCGGCGTCGCGCTGCTTGCGCTGGTAGTTGGCCAGCGCCGCCTGGGCCTCCTCGCGCAGCTGGCGCGCCTCGTCCAGCTCCGCCTTGATGCGCTCGGCCCGGCCGTCCAGCCCGCCGGTCATGCGGGTCCACAGCGGCTTCGCCAGCATCCCGACGAAAAGGGCGAAGGCGACCAGCAGCCAGACCTCGGGCTCCTGGTAGAACGGCACGTCATGGGCGCCGGCTTCGGCGGTGGCGGCGAGGGCGCGGCCGATCATGCCCGGGCCTCCTGGGCCGTCCGCGCCGCGGCCTCGGCCGCCGCCGCTTCGACCTGGATCCCGGCCAGTCGCTCAACGGCCAGCCTGGCGGCCTCCCCGGCGATCGCGGTGGCATCCTTCAGCGCCGCCGTACGGGCCTCGTTGATCGCGGCCTCCGCCGTGTTGACCTCGCCGGCGAGCCTTTCGTCGAGGGCGTGGATCGCGGCCTCGGTCCGGGCCTTGGCGTCTTCGGCCGATTTGAGGACCCGTTCATGGGCGGCTCCCCGGGCGTCGGCCAGCACCTTTTCATAGGCCTGGGCCGCGGTTTCGGCCTCCGCCTGGAGCTCCTCGGCCTTGGCGAGGTTGTCCTGGCGCCGTTCCGAGCGCTCTTCCAGCACATCGGAGATGCGCGGCAGCGCCAGCTTCGCCATCAGGAGATAGAGGACGGCGAAGGTGATGGCGAGCCACACCACCTGGGGCAGGTAACTGGCGACGTCGAGCTGCGGCATGGGCCGGGGCCTCGGCTTTCCCGTGTCCGGCCTAGCCGAACAGGATCAGGAAGGCGATCAGCAGGGCGAACAGCGCGATGGCTTCCACCAGGGCGAAGCCCAGCATGGTGAACGGGAAGACCGTCGACTGGGCCGCGGGATTGCGCGCCACGGAGGTGATGAAGGCCGAAAACACGTTGCCGATGCCGACACCGACACCGGCCAGGCCGATCACGGCAAGTCCCGCACCGATCAGTTTGGCGGCTTCTACACTCATTTTGTCATTCCTTTATCTTAAGTGGGCTCTGTGGGTTGCGTTTCACGCCATCATCATACGTCAATGCAGGTGAATGGCGTCGTGGAGGTAAAGACAGGTGAGAATGGTGAAGACGAAGGCCTGGAGCACGGCGACGATCAGTTCCAGCATATAGAGCGCGATCAGCACCGCCAGCGGGAACACCCCCGCCAGCCCCAAGGCGATGACGAAGCCGGCGAAGACCTTGAGCATGGTGTGGCCCGCCATCATGTTGGCGAACAGCCGGAGCGACAGGGTCACCGGCCGGGCAAGGTAGCTCAACAGCTCGATCGGGATCAGCAGCGGCGCCATGTAGATCGGCGCTCCCGCCGGCATGAAGTAGGTGAAGAACTTCGCCTTGTGCTTGACGATGGCGATCACCGTCACGCCGAGGAACACCATCGCGGCCAGCGCGAAGGTGACGATGATATGGCTGGTCACGGTGAAGGAATAGGGGACCAGGCCGATCACGTTGGCGAACAGGATGAACATGAACAGCGTGAACACGAAGGGGAAATAGGCGCGCCCCTCATGCCCCACATTGTCGCGCACGAGACCCGCGATGAATTCGTAAGTCAGCTCCGCCATGGACTGCCAGCGCCCCGGCACCATGGCCCGCTTGCGCATGCCCAGCACCAGGAACAGGGTCACCGCGGTGATCACGATGACCATGAACAGCGATGAATTGGTGAAGGAAATGTTCGCACCGCCGACCTCGATGGGGGCGATGGATTTGATCTCGAATTGCTGAAGGGGCGATGCCACGCCTTAGATCCCCGGTCTTCTCTGTCCTGCGCCGCCAGCGGCGGCCCCCGATGCGCCGGTCAGCGACCGCCGCTCTCATCCTTGTCTTCGTCCCCGGCCGCTTCGTCCGGCTCTCGCCGGTAGGCCGGATCCAGGCCGATATTCTTGACGGCCCGGTAGACGTTCAAGATACCCGCGGCGCTCCCAAGGAAGAAGAACACCACCAACAACCACGGCCCGGTGCCGAGCCAGCGGTCCAGAAGCCAGCCGATGCCAACACCGACCGCCAGCGTTCCCGCCAGTTCGATGCCCACCCGCATGGCGATGCCGATGCCGCTGGCATCGGTATCACGCTTGCCGCCGGTGCTGCGCTCATCTCGCGCGCGGGCGGCGGCAAGGCGGTCCTTCAGTTGCGAGAGCCCTTTCCCCGGTGGGGAGGGGCCGCCGTCAGACGGTGTGCCCGAAGGCTCGCGGTCTCGCTCGGTCATCCCGTCCTCTCAGATCCGTTCCGAGATGGAAAAGGGAGGAGCGCCCCCGACATTCGCTCCCGAAGGGGCAGAAAGCCAAAGCCGTTGGGCTAAGGCGCGGGCACATTAGAAGAGCACCCGGGCACTGTCAAGGGTCAATGGCTCTTGGGTAAGCCATTGAGTTTGAAGAAAAAATAAGGCTAACGCTCAGGCGATGGCCTTGAGATGCGACACCCCTTGAAGGTCCACGGAAACCAGCCGCGAAACGCCGCGTTCGGGCATGGTCACACCGAACAGCCGGTCCATCCGCGCCATGGTGGTGCGGTGATGGGTGACCAGCAGGAAGCGGGTCTGGCTTTCGCGCGCGATCTGCTCGACCAGTCCGCAGAACCGCATGACGTTGGTGTCGTCCAGCGGCGCATCGACCTCGTCCAGCACACAGATGGGCGCCGGGTTGGTCAGGAACACGGCGAACAGGAGCGCGATGGTGGTCAGCGCCTTTTCCCCGCCGGAAAGCAGCGACAGCACTTGCAGCCGCTTGCCCGGCGGACTCGCCATGATCTCGAGGCCGGCTTCCAGGGGATCGTCGGACTCGGTCAGTTCCAGATGTGCCCGTCCGCCGCCGAACAGCTTGGTGAACAGCTCCTGGAAGTGGGTGTTGACGTCCTCGAAGGCGGCGACGAAGCGGGCGCGGCCCTCGCGGTTGAGTTCGCTGATGCCGTGGCGCAGCCGGGCGATGGCCTTGATCAGGTCGTCACGCTCGGCCTCCATGGAGGCGATCTGCTCGCCCAACTCCTCGGCCTCCTGCTGGGCCCGCAGGTTGACCGGTCCCATGTTGTCGCGTTCACGCACCAGGCGCTCGAACCGGCGCTCCGCGGCCTCCATCTCGGGCGGGGTCTCGGGATCGATGCCGCCGATCTCGATCAGTTCAACGGGCCGGGCCTCGAGACGCTCATTGATGCGCTCGCGCAGGGTGGCGATGGTCTGATCCGCCTGCTCCACCGCCCCCTCGGCCCGCACCCGGTCTTCGCGGGCCGTGGCCAGGCGGTGTTCTTCCTCCTTCAGCGCCTGGTCGGCCTCGCGCAAGGCGGTTTCGGCGACGGCGAGCGCATCGGCGGCAGCACTTCGGGTCGCTTCGGCGGCCTCGACCCGGTCGGCCAGGCCCATGCGTTCCGCCTGGATGGCGGCCGGGCGTTCCGACAGCGCCGAGATTTCCTCGTCGATGGTGCGCCGCCGGGTGGCCAGCTCCTGCAGCGTTGCTTCGGCGGTGGCGGCGCGTTCGGACCAGGAGGCGTGTTCCTCGGCGATGTCGGCGAGCCGCTGGGTCCGCGCCGCGGCTTCCCGGGCCAAGAGGTCGTAGGCGCGCTGGCGTTCCGCCAGGGCCTGGCGCAGCCCCGTGAGTTCCTCGCGCAAACCCGCCAGGCGGGTGCGCTGGGCCTCGGTGTCCTCCAAGGCGTCCTGGGAGCTCTGCACCTCGAAGATGTCGCGCTCGGTCTCGGAGATGTCGGCGCCGAGCCGTTCGATGGCTTCCGCCGCCGCTTGCAGCTTGGAATTGCTCTCCGCCGCGGCACGGATCAGCCGGGCGTGCTCCTGGCGCCGCGATTCCAGGGCGGCCTCCGCCTCGCGCACCGCTTGGCGCAGCCGGGCTTCGTTCTCGATGGCCGCCTTGGCCTGTTTCGCGGCCTCGCCATGGGCCGCGCGCGCCGCATCCGCCGCCGCCGTGGCGTCCCTCAGTTCCCCGTCGATGGCTTTGAGCCGGTTGCGCTGGGCCAGGCGGCGGGCCGATTGCGAAGCCTCGGCATCGGCCACGGTGTAGCCGTCCCAGCGCCACAACCTGCCCTCGCGTGTCACCAGCCTTTGGCCGGGCAAAAGCGCGCCGACCAGCCGGGCGCCGGCGGCGGCATCCTCGACCACGCCGATCTGGGCCAGGCGCCGGGCCAGCGCCTTGGGCGCGGTCACGAAATCGGCAAGGGGCCTGGCGCCTTCGGGCAGGGTGGGGGCGCCCAGGATCGCTTCAAGGGTCCGCCAATGCACCGGCGCCGCCTCGTCGGCCGGGGCCCCGAGATCTTCGCCAAGCGCCGCGCCCAGCGCCGCCTCCAGCCCCGGTTCGACGGTCACCGCATCGATCAGCGGCGGCCACAGCTCGGAATCCGCGACCTCGAGGAGCTGAGCCAGGCCTTCGGCCTCCGCCTTCAGCTTGGCGGCGGCATCCTCCGCCCCGCGCAGCCGGTCGCGGGCGCCGGTCTCGATCCCCTCGAGGCGCTGGCGGGTCTCTTCCGCGGCGGCGCTGTCCGTGCGCAGGTGCTCCAGGCTTTCACGCGCCTGGGCGATGGCGGTCTCCAGATCCGCCAATTCGGCGCGGGATCCGGATTCGCCCTCCAGGGCGGTGTGGCTGGCGCGGGTTTCCGCCATCTGTTCCGCAAGGCGGGTCTTGCGGGCATTCAGCGCGATCAGCCGGTTGGCGAGATCGGCGCGGCGCGCTTCGGCGCCGGCCACGCGCTCGGCCAGGTCCGCCAGTCTTGTCTCCAACGCCGCGGTCTCTTCCCGGGCGGCCGCCAGCGCGGTTTCGGCTTCGATCTCGGCCGCCTTTTCTTCTTCGGCCGCGCCCTCAAGCTGTTCACGCTCCGCCGCCAGGCGCACCATCGCCGCCTTGGCATCTTCCTGGCGGGCGGTTTCGCGGCCTTGATCGGAGGTGTTCTGGTCCCTGCGTTCCCGCGCGCCGTTGAGCGCCGCTGCGACCCGCGCCTCCTCCTGGTCGAGCGCGTCCCGGGCCAGGGTCAGGCGCTGCAGGGCGGCGGCCGCTTCGGCCTCGGCCTGGCGCAGCTCCGGCAATCTTCCCGCCACTTCGGCCTGACGGGTGGCGGCGGCGCCGGCGGCGCGGGTCAGGTCCTGGACGGCGGTGGTGGCCGCTTCAAGCCGCGCTTGCGCGCTCGCCCGGGCCGCTTCCGCGGCGGTCCAGCGGAGATACAGCACCGCGGCTTCAGCCTTGCGGATGTGGTCGGAAAGGTTCTTGTAGCGTGTCGCTTGGCGCGCCTGGCGCTTGAGGCTGGCGAGCTGGGCTTCCAGGGCCGCGACCACGTCCTCCAGGCGTTCCAGGTTGGTTTCCGCCGCGCGCAGGCGGAGCTCCGCCTCGTGGCGCCTTGAATACAGGCCGGTGATGCCCGCTGCTTCCTCCAGCAGGCCGCGCCGGTCCATCGCCTTGGCCTGAATGATGGTTTCGATCTGACCCTGGCTGACCAACGCCGTCGAGCGCGAGCCGGTTGCCGCATCGGCGAACAGGACCTGAATGTCGCGGGCGCGGACGTCCTTGCCGTTGATGCGGTAGTTGGAGCCCGCGCCGCGTTCGATCCGCCGGGTGATCTCCAGCTCGTCTGAATCGTTGAAGGCCGCCGGGGCCGAGCGTTCGGAATTGTCGAGGTAGAGCGTCACCTCGGCGATATTGCGCGCCGGCCGGTTGATGGTGCCGCCGAAGATCAGGTCGTCCATCTCGCTGCCGCGCAGCCGGCGGGCCGAGGCCTCGCCCATGGCCCAGCGCAGCGCCTCGACCAGGTTGGATTTGCCGCAGCCGTTGGGCCCGACGATGCCGGTCATGCCGGGTTCGATCAGGAGTTCCGTTTCGTCGACGAACGATTTGAAACCGGAAAGAGTCAGTTTGGAAAAGAGCACGTTTGTGGGGTCCTACTTTTTGCCGCCGGTGGAAACGAGGGGGTCGATGGCCGCCTTGAGATCTTCGTAACTGGGACCACCGGTGTGTTTGCGGCCATTGATGATGAAACTGGGGGTGGAATCGACGCCGAATTTTTCCTCGGCCTCCTTTTTCTGGAGAGCGATCTGTTCGAGCAGTTTGTTGTCCTGGAAGCAGTTGGCGAGGTCCTGTTCGGTCAACCCGCCGAGGGCGGCGATCTCCGTCAACCCCGCCATCGGGCTCGGGCCGAACGCCCATTGCGCCTGGCGCTCGAACAACAGGTCGAGGAACCCGAAGAAGCGATCGCGGCCGGCACAGCGGGCCAGGGCCGAGGCCCGGAGCGCGCCCGCGTTCAGGGGGAAGTCGCGATAGACCACGCGCAGCTTGCCGGTCTCGACGTAGTCCTTCTTCAGTTTGGGAAGGACGGAGTTGTGAAACTCCGCGCAATGGGGGCAGGTGAGGGAGGCGTATTCGATCAAGGTCACCGGCGCGCCGGGGTCGCCGATGACAAAATCGTTGTCGCGCACCTTGCCCGCGTCACCGGCCACGGCGGCGGGGGCCTCTGCCTGTTGAGGCGCCACGGTAACCGCGGGCTTGCCGAGCCACTGATAAAGCCCCACGGCGGCCACCACGATGACGGCGAGACCGCCGAGTACAACCAACATATTCCGCATAGAAGTCTCCCTAACACAAAATATAGCGTCAGCGCCGGAGTTCCGTCCAGCATCGAATCGCGCCCGGTCCGGTTTTTATGGGGGCGTCAGTCCTTCTTGGCCCTATCGGCGGCGCGGGCCCCGGCAAGCCGGGTCAGGGCGGCCCGCAGGCCGGGGTCGGCGACCCCTTGGAGGCGTCTCTTGACCGCATTATCAGGGGCCGCGGCGGCGGCGGGATCCCCCGCGGCCGGCTTGCCGGCGGTCGGGCGCGGCGAGATGCGGCCGTGATGGAGCCGCAATTGCTCCACCGCGCGGTAGCCGAAATAGATGTTGATGCGCTCGATGATTTGCGGCGACAGGTGCTCGACTTCCGGCGCGAAGGCACCGGACACGGTGAGGTGAAGGGTTCCGCCCCGGCGTTCGCCGCGGGGGAACACCACCCGGAAGGGGCGGCTGTGATCGCAGAGCGGCCGGCCGACGATCTCATCCCAGCGGGTGACGATGGCGGCTTCCGCAAAGCCGCGCCGCCGCAGCGCCGGCCCGGTGACTCGGTCGACGCTCTGGCCGAGGGTCGTGAGACCGCGGCGGGTCTTGCCCCGCAGGCTCCCCTGGGACTGCTGTGCCGGTGATGGATCACGTGCCGTCATGGCCATCCTTTTCCCTGCCGCGGCGCCGTGGCATCCTGGCCCGGGCGCGGCACCAAACAGTGGCCGCATGATGGACCGAAGAGGACCGCCAGGGAAGTGACAAAGACGCACATCGCCGTGAGGCAGGACTCCCGCCGTCACGTCCGGGCCCTTATCGGTTGGTTCGATCAGTTCGCCCGCACCCTGCCCTGGCGCGCGCCGCCGGGGACGCCAGCCGATCCCTACCGCGTCTGGCTGTCGGAGATCATGCTGCAGCAGACTACAGTCGCGGCGGTGACTCCCTATTTTCAAGAGTTCCTGAAGCGCTGGCCCGATATCAATGCCTTGGCCGCCGCCCCTCTCGATGACGTCCTGGTGGCGTGGCAGGGGCTCGGCTATTACGCCCGGGCCCGCAACCTGGTGAAATGCGCCAAGGTGGTGGCCCGGGACCACGGCGGCGTCTTTCCCCGGGACGCGCAAGCCCTGTTGCAGTTGCCGGGCATCGGTCCCTACACCGCGGCGGCGATCGCGGCGATCGCCTTCGGCCGGCCCGAGGCGGTGGTGGACGGCAATGTCGAGCGGGTGATCGCGAGGCTCTATGCGGTGGAGGCGCCGCTGCCCGCCGCCAAGCCGGAATTGCGCCGTCTTGCGGCGGCGCTGACGCCCGGCAAGCGGCCCGGCGACTACGCCCAGGCGATGATGGATCTCGGCGCGACCATCTGCACGCCGCGCAACCCGAAATGCGCGATCTGCCCGGTTGCCGACGGCTGCCGGGCCCGGGCGCGTGGCGATCCGGAGACCTATCCCCGGCGGGACCGGCGCGCGAACAAGCCCGTGCGTCGGGGCACCGCCTGGTTCACGGTGAACGAGAAGGGCGAGATTCTGCTGCGCCGCCGCCCCGAAAAGGGCTTGCTGGGCGGCATGATGGAGGTGCCGGGCAGCCCTTGGCGGGAGGGCGGCAGCCTGGAACCTGCGCTGCCCGAGGGCGTCGGCCCCTGGCGTGTCGTGGCGGCGCCGGTTGCCCATGTCTTCACCCATTTCCGGCTGGAATTGACCGTGGCCTGGACGCGGGTGCGGGCGAAGGAGGGCGAAAAGCTCGCCCCCGAGGGGGTCTGGGCGGCGCCCGCAAGGCTCGCCGATTATGCGCTGCCCAGCGTGATGAAAAAGGTATGCGCGGCGGGCCTCAAGGCCGTGGAAGGGGACGGCTAGCTGCGCGGCCGGCGGCGTCCGGAACCGCCCGGCAGCATGTTGGCGTCCGCCAGTTCGGCGCGGATGCGCTGGCGCAGCACGTCGATGGGGACCGCTTTGCCGCCGCAGGAGAAGTGCCAGAAGGTCCAGCCGTTGCAGGCGCTGAGCCCCTGGACATGGGCGCCGACCTTGTGAATCGATCCGGTGATGCCGTCGGCGACCAGGCTGCCGTCGGCCCGCACCTTGGCGGCGAAACGTTCGCGCCGGTCGGTCAGCACGTCGCCCGGGGCGAGCAGGCCGCGCTCCATCACCCAGCCGAAGGGGATTCGCGGTTCCGGCGTCTTGGTGGTGATCTCAAGCCCTTCGTCGTCGGCCGGGATCACGCCGTCGATGCGTTCCCGCGCCAGCGCCGCGTAACCGGCGTTGCGCTCGATGCCGATGAAACCGCGTCCCAGCCGCTTGGCGACGGCGCCGGTGGTGCCGGTGCCGAAGAATGGATCCAGCACCGTGTCGCCGACATTGGTGGACGCCAGCAGCACGCGGTGCAGCAGCGCCTCGGGCTTTTGCGTCGGATGGGCCTTGGTGCCGCCCGACTTCAGCCGCTCGTTCCCGGCGCAGACCGGGATGATCCAGTCCGAGCGCATCTGCAGGTCTTCGTTGGTTGCCTTCATGGCCTGGTAATTGAAGGTATAGCGCTTCTGCTCCGGCGACTTGGCACACCACAGAAGCGTTTCGTGGGCGTTGGTGAAGCGTTTGCCGCGGAAGTTGGGCATCGGGTTGGACTTGTGCCAGATGATGTCGTTGAGGATCCAGTAGCCGAGATCCTGCAGCACCGTTCCGACCCGGTAAATATTGTGATAGCTGCCGATCACCCACAGGGTGCCGTCGTCTTTGAGCACCCGTCGCGCGGCGGACAGCCAGGCCCGGGTGAATTCGTCATAGGCGGCGAAGGTCGCGAAGCGGTCCCAGTCCTCGTCGACGCCGTCGACCCGGGTGTTGTTGGGCCGCACCAGCTCGCCCTGGAGTTGGAGGTTATAGGGCGGGTCGGCAAAGATCATATCCGCCGACCCTTCGGGCAGGCGGTTCATGATCTCGACCGAGTCGCCGACGAGAATCTCGGCGGCGGGTATCGTTCTCTCCCCAGGCATCCGGGGGAAGATGGTCGCCCGATTCGGCGCCGTCAACAAAAAATTATTGGAATCAATAGCTTAGCGCAACATGGGTGAATCGGCCTTATCCGCCACACAAGATATTGTGTATCGGTGCGAAGCTTCTGCGGTGATGTGGGGTCACGCCGAGGCGCAAAAGCGCCTCCCGATGCGCCTTGGTGCCGTAACCGGCGTGGCGGGCGAAACCGTAGCCGGGATGGGCGTGCTCGAGGTCCGCCATCAGCGCGTCCCGGGTCACCTTGGCGGCGATGGAGGCGGCGGCGATAGAAAGCGAGCGCTGGTCGCCTTTCACCACCGCGGTGGCCTTGCATGGCAGCGGCGGCAGGGCGTTGCCGTCGACCAGGGCATGGTCCGGAGCGGAGGCGAGCGCCGATACCGCCCGCCCCATGGCGAGGAAGGTGGCCCTGAGGATGTTGAGGTGATCGATCTCGGCGACGCTGGCGCTTCCGATCCCGATCTCGATGGTGCCGGCGCTGGCGCCTTCCCGCAAGGCCGCGAACACGGCTTCGCGCCGGGCCTTGGAAAGCTTCTTGGAATCGTCGAGCGTCCGGGCCAATGCGGGATCGAGCCGGGCGCGGTCGAGGATCACCGCACCGGCGACCACCGGGCCCGCCCAGGGGCCGCGCCCGGCTTCGTCGATGCCGCAGACGATTCCGCTCAGCCCGGTTTCCAGCGCGAAATCCGGCATGCCGGGTTTACGCCTTATCCGCGGGCGGCGGGGATTTGGCGCGCTTCCCCCCCACTGCCCCGCCGCGGCGTTCCTTGATACGGGCGCTCACCTGATCGCGAACCGCCGAGACCCGGTCGACGGCGCGGCCCACCCAGGTGCCGGTGCGCTGTAAGACCTCGGTCACGTCGTCGGTGCCGGTCTTGACGCCGGCCGCGATCTTCTTGGCCTCGGAGCCGTAGAGGTGCTCGAGCAGAGAAGAGAGGCTGCGTTTGCGCCGCGCGGCGGCGGCGCCGAGCCGCCTGGCCGTCACCAGCCAGAACGGGCTGAGCAGCAGCGAGAGCGCCACGATGGCGACGATCAGCCGGCTGTTCTCGGCCGACACCACGCCAGCCGCGACGCCGGCGGCGGCCAGCAGGAAGGAAAATTCCCCCACTTGGCCCAGGATGACGCCGGCCAGGAAGGCGCGCTGCCAGGGCAGGCGTTGGGCGCGCAGGATGGCGATGTTGAGCGCCGTCTTGATCACCGTGACGATGACCAGCCAGGTCAGCACCTCGCCCAGGTTGTTCCAGATGTAGTTGAGGTCGATCAGCAGGCCGATGGAGAGGAAGAACACCATCATCAGCAGGCCTTCGATCGGCTTGGTGGCGGTGATCAGGGGCCTCAGCCCCCGCGTGTTGCCCAGCACTATCCCGGCCAGGAAGGCGCCGTAGGCCGCCGACAGGCCGAGCCCATCGGCCAGCACCGCCGCCGCCAGGCAGAGGGCCACGGCGCCGATGGGGCGCAGCTCCGGACGGCGGGCGAGCCAGGGCGCGAAGGGAATGCGGAAACGGCCCTTGCGCGACAGGTACAGCATGATGGCGGTGATGATGCCGGTGGCGATGACGATCTGAATGGTGCCTTGCAGCCACTGGCCCTCGCCCTGCAGGTGGCCGACGGTCAGCAGCATGGGCACGACGGCGAGGTCCTGGGCGATCAGGATGGCGAGGGCGGCGCGGCCGGTCTCGGTCTTGCTCTCGCCGATCTCGTCCAGCATCTTGATGGCGACGGCGGTGGACGACAGGGTGGCGACGAAGGCCAGCACCACGGCAAGGCCGATGGGCCAGCCGATGATTTCCGACAGGCCGATGGTCAGGCCGAGGAAGGCGGCAAGCTGCAGCGCCACCGTGGTCAGCGCCAGGCGCCAGACCTTCATGAAGTCGACGGCGTGCAATTCCATGCCGACCATGAACAGCAGCATGAGAACGCCAAGATGGGCGAGCAGCTGAATCTGCTGCTCATTCTCGACAAGTTCCAGTGCGGTCGGGCCCAGCAGGATGCCAGCCAGGATATAACCCGCCACCGGCGGCAGCCTCAGGCGCGACATCACCATGCCGCAAAACAGCGCGGCTAATCCGACGATGGCGATACCGGTGAGTTCACCATGGTTGTCCATGGCGGAAATCTAACACAATGCCCGGACTCCGCGATTGGGAATTCAGGCTTAGAAATTCAAAAAAGATCGAGCTGGCGGGTCTCCGAGCCGGGCGCCCGGAATTGGGCGGCGTCCAGCGTGGTGAGGTCTTCGCGCGCGAGGCCGAGGCGCCGCACCGCGATCTTGAAGCGCTGGTCGATCAGGCGCGCGTAGACGCCTTCGCCGCGCATGCGGCTGCCGAAGCGTGGATCGTTGAGCGCCCCGGCGCGGGTTTCGCGTACCAGGTTGAGCACGCGGTCGGCCCGGTCCGGGTAATGGGTGCGCAGCCATTCCTCGAACAGTTCCTTCACCTCGAGCGGCAGGCGCAGCAGGATATGCCCCGCCTCCCGCGCCCCGGCTTGGGCCGCGGCCTCGAGGATCGCGTCGATTTCATGATCGGTCAGCGCCGGGATGACCGGCGCCACCATGACCCCGGTGGGGATGCCGGCGGCGTTGAGCGTCCCGATCGCTTCGATGCGTTTGGCGGGGGTTGCCGCGCGCGGCTCCAAATTGCGGGCGAGCGTGCCGTCCAGCGTGGTAACGGAGATGAACACCCGGGCGAGGTTGCGCGCCGCCATGGGCGCCAGGATGTCGATGTCGCGCACCGGGCCGTCGGACTTGGTCACGATGGTCAGCGGGTGGTTGCAGCGCGCCAGCACCTCCAGAATGGATCGGGTGATCTTGAGGCGGCGCTCAATCGGCTGATAGGGATCGGTGTTGGTGCCGAGCGCGATGGGCCGGGGCTTGTAGCCTTTGCGCGCGAGTTCGCGGCTCAGCAGCTCTGCGGCGTTGGGCTTGGCCAGGATTCGGGTTTCGAAATCGAGCCCCGGAGAGAGCCCCAGCCAGGCGTGGGACGGGCGCGCGTAACAATAGATGCAGCCGTGCTCGCACCCCCGGTAGGGGTTGATGGAGCGGTCGAAGGGAATATCGGGCGAGGTATTGCGCGTGATCGCCGAGCGCGTCGCGTCCACCAGGATCTTGGTCCGCGTCTTGGCGGGCGGCGGATCGTCGGGCGCGGCATCGGAAGTGCCCCAGCCGTCGTCGACGCGCACCCTCCGTTCGCGTTCATAGCGTCCGGTGGCGTTGGAGACCGCGCCCCGGCCCTTCAGCGGCCGTCCGCCGGGCAGATCGGGAAGAATGTCCATGCCCAAAGTGTTCCCTAATTAAAGGAACATTTCAAGAACATTTATCGCACGGCAAGATCAACTCGAGCCGTTGGGTCGGGATCGGGCCCGCCGCCACCGGTCTTTTTCGCCGTTCCCGCCGGGTGGATACGATCAGGCGTCGGGCATGTGGTAGCCTGGCGTCGACTTCGACAGCGCCGCCTCTTCCTCCGTCATATCCTCCGCGATGCCTTCGAACAGCGGCGAAGACAGGTAGCGCTCGCCGGTATCGGGCAGCATGCAGAGGATGACCGAATCCTTAGGCGCCTTCTCCGCGATCTTCATGGCGACGGCGAAGGTCGCGCCGCTGGAGATGCCGACGAAGATGCCCTCCTTCTGGGCCAGCCGCTTCGACCATTCGATGCCTTCCGGCCCGGCCACGGGGATCAGCTCGTCATAGAGGTTGTTGTCGATGGATTCCTGAAGGACCAGGGGGATGAAGTCGGGCGTCCAACCCTGGACCGGATGGGGCTCGAAGGCGGGATGGCTGACCGCCGGCGAGCCGTCTTCGTTGCGTTCCTGGGCGGTGCCGCTGCCGATCAGCTGGGCGTTGGCCGGCTCAGACAGGATGATCTTGGTCTCGGGCCGCTTTTCCCGGAGTGCCCGGGCGACGCCGGTGACGGTGCCGCCGGTGCCGTAGCCGGTGACCCAGTAGTCCAGGCGCTCGCCCTCGAAATCCGCGAGGATC
>JAOTVC010000054.1 GCA_029863585.1 Alphaproteobacteria bacterium
GCAGCCAACCGCCGCCGGTCATGGCGCCGCGATGCCGGTGAGGCGCCGGCCGTCGGCGCCGGTGATGCGGGCCGTGACGATGGCGCCGGTCGCCGCCTCCCCGCTTAGCGCGACATGGGCGAAGCGACCGGTGCGCCCCAATCCGGGCTGTTCCACCAGGACGGTCTCGGTGCCGCCGACGCAGGAGGCGAGGAACGACGCCCGCGCCGCGTCACCCGCCGCGCGCAGGCGCCGGGCGCGGTCCTTGACGACCGGGCCGGGCAGGGCGGGCATCCGGGCCGCCGGCGTGCCGGGCCGGGCGGAATAGGGAAAGACGTGCAACCAGGTGAGCCCCGCATCCTCGACCAGCGCCAGGGTGTTGTCGAACATCGCCTCCGTTTCGGTCGGGAAACCCGCGATCAGGTCGGCGCCGAATGCCACCTCGGGCCGGGCGGCGCGTACGCTGGCGCAGAAGTCGGCCGCCTGGGCGCGGCTGTGCCTGCGCTTCATGCGCTTGAGGATCATGTCGTCGCCCGCCTGCAGGCTGAGATGCAGGTGCGGCATGATGCGCGGCTCCGTGGTGATCAGTTGGAACAGGACGTCGTCGACCTCGGCGACGTCGATCGACGACAATCGGAGGCGTTCGAGGCCGGGAACCAGCCTGAGGAGCCGGCGGGTCATCTCGCCGAGGCTCGGGCGTCCCGGAAGGTCGGCACCGTATCCCGTGAGGTCGACCCCGGTGAGGACGATTTCCCGGTAGCCCGCCGCCGTCAGCTGTTGGGCCTGGCGCACGACTTCGCCGACTGGGGCGGAACGCGAATTGCCCCGGCCATAGGGGATGATGCAGAAGGTGCAACGGTGATCGCAGCCCTGCTGCACCTCGACATAGGCCCGGGCGCGGCCCTCGAACCCCTCGACCAGGTGCGGCGCGGTCTCCCGCACCGCCATGATGTCGCCCACCTGAAGCCGTGGTGCCGGGGTACCGGAGGCGAAGGCGCGGAAGGTCTCGGGCGCGAGCTTCTCGGCGTTGCCGATGACGTGATCGACCTCGGCCATGGCGGTGAAGGCCGCGGCGTTGATCTGGGCGGCGCAGCCGGTGACGATGATGGTGGCGCCGGGGTCTTGGCGCCGCGCCCGACGGATGGCCTGGCGCGACTGGCGTTCGGACTCCCGGGTCACCGCGCAGGTATTGATGATGACCGCGCGCCTCAGCCCGGCCGCCGCCGCGTGGCCGCGCATGACCTCAGCCTCGAAGGCGTTGAGCCGGCAGCCCAGGGTGACGATTTCGGTCGGGGCGGCGTCGGCGACGCCGTCGGCATCGGCCCGGGTCCCGGCGGGGCTTGGCTGGTCGCAGTCCACGCTCACGCTGCGTCCCCCGCAAGAAGCCCCGGCGCGATCAGGCCGGAAAAGGCGACGGCGACCGGCCCGGTCATGAACACGTGGCCGTCGGTCTCGCGCCAGTTGACGGTCAATTCCCCGCCGTCCAGCAGACATGTGACTTCGCGCGCCAGAAGCTTGCGGCGCACGCCGTTGACCACCGCCGCGCAGGACCCGGTGGCGCAGGCCGCGGTCAGGCCCGCGCCGCGCTCCCACACCCTGAGCCGGATGCGGTCCGGGGCCAGCACCTGGGCGAAGCCGATATTGGCGCGCTCGGGAAACAGGGGGTCGTGTTCCAGACCCGGGCCGAGCCGCGCAATGTCGATCGCCTCCACGTCGTCCACGAAGAAGGTGGCGTGGGGATTGCCCATGGAGCACGCCGCCGGGCCGGCCACGCCGTCCGCCGCCAGCGGCAGTTCCAAAGTGTCGACGTCGCGCGACAAGGGAATGTCGCGCCAATCGGTGCGGGGCGGACCCATGTCGACCCTGACGCCTTCGGCCGCGCCTTCGGCGACAAGGATGCCCGCATCGGTCTGAATCACCGCTTGATCGGTCCCGTTCTCGTTCATCAACAAGGCGGCGACACAGCGCGTGGCGTTGCCGCAGGCCGCCGATTCGCCGCCGTCGGCGTTGCGGATCGCCATGAAGGCCTGGGCATCGGCGTTGGACGGCGGCCCCAGCACGATCAGCTGGTCGCACCCCACCCCGGTGCGCCGGTCGGCGATGCGCCGGGCCGCATCGGCGCCGATGGTGAGCCCGCCGTCGCGGCCGTCGACGATCACGAAATCGTTGCCGAGCCCGTGCATCTTGATGAAAGGCAATCCGTCCATAGGCGGCCTTATATGGTGCCGCGCCGGGCGATGGCAAACGGATTGTGCGATTTCCGGCTGTCCAGGGCGGCCTGGAAAGTGGCCCCGGCTGGGTGTTTAATGGATGAAGACCGCATCGCCGCGCAGCCCCGCGGCGGCGGCGACAACCACGGAGGAGGGGGACATGCCACGCCGTCCACATGCCGTTTGGTGCCCTGGGGCCGGTCCCAGGCAGGGGTTATTGATCACTGTTCAGATGATCGCTGCTTTTTTGGTGATTAGCCTTTTATATCAAAGTATTGCATGGGCAGAAGACCCGTTCACGAAGACCTTCGTTTACGACAATGCGGAAGGCAAGTTGGCGGTCCCATTGCCGGCCGGCACCTGGCATAAGGTGTTGGAGCACGAGACCGATGAAATGATCGACATGGGGACCTACGCGGCGGACTGGAAGAAGGGGAATATCTTTCTCATCCGCAAGGCCGCCGGTGCCGTCGACGCCATCGTGACCATCAACGCCAACATCTCGGACATCGACGGGCGATCGCTGGCGCCGCCGGATTTCTGCTTCATCCAGCAGCGGCGCTGGAAATGGCACAAGCAGATCGCCACCCTGAAGGCGGACACCTACTGCTGGGGGGTCAATCTCGCGCGCCTGCCGATCCGTGCCGAGGCCGAGGCCGAGGCCTGGCAACTCTTCATGGAGAAGAATGCCGCCTCGAAATGGGGGATCAGGGAAGAAAGCGCGGCGACCCAGGTCCGCTTCCTGCGCTGGGTGAGCGGGCGATTCATGCGGATCGACTACTATTTCCTGGGTCCCAAGGGCGGCAAGCCGATGGACTGGAAGGCGGCCCGGGCTTGGGCCGGCACGATCGTCGGAAAGGTGAAGGCGGGTTTCGAGGGAGGCTGAGGGCCCGAAATCGGACCTCGGGGGTCTACGCCCCGCCGCCGGGCCGGAGGGCGATAACGTCCTCCGGCCCCCGGCGTCTTGGGGTCTTAGGAGCCATTCGCGCCCTGGGTCGCGTTGCGCACCGCGTTGGTCCAGGTGTCGAAGGTGGTTTGCACCTCGTCGCCCACGAGCGACATCGAGACGATGATGACCACGGAAATCAGGCCGGCGATCAGGCCATATTCGATGGCCGTGACGCCGTCGTCCGACACTCCCAGAGACTTAAGCCATTTCAAAGCCTTAAGATACATTGCAACCCCCAATCCATCTCAGTAATACCGGCGTCCCTGCCCTTGTCGGGCATTTCTGGCGCCGGTTACCAATAACTGCCCCAACGCTGGTCCAAAAAGAAACCGATCGCGAAGAGCGCCAATCCAACCAGTGTGAGGGGTTTCGACAGTCCCCCCCGGTCGTCGCCGTGTTTCGCGTGCACGATGGCGGCCAAACCGAAGACCGCGAGGATCCCGCCACCGGCCATCAGCCACAGGGCAACGGTCATGATTTCCTCTGTGTTGGCCATCTTGCCCGTCCAATTGAGCCCCGGCGCCGCGGTTCGGTAGGTTCAGCGCAGTGGCTCTCCGTCTCGTCTGTGCATCCCGATTCCCGCCATTTCCGTGGCGGCGAACCCGTCCGTCCAGGCACACGTCCCACGCATTGGGGCCTGTCGCACCGGTTCGGCCGCTAGGATCGTATGCAAACGTAAAGAAAGTCTTGCGAATCCCTCGGATGCTATGTTTCCCGAACCCCGCCCCGGCCGGGGGCTGCGGCGGTCGCCGGCGGCGGCGACGGCCAGGCATGGCTTGACTTTGCCGCGCGCTCCGGCCTAAATTCCGCCCGCTCCGGAACCGACAGTTCTGAGAGCTTCCCGGCCGTGCCGGGAAGTCCGCCAGCCCGCGAGTTTTCGCGCACTGGCGTGCAAGCGTTTGGTTAATCGGCGATCGGTGAGGCAAGGGCCCCATGTTCGACACTCTCGGCAATCGGCTGAACGACGTCTTTACCCGGCTCACCCGCAGGGGCGCGCTGAAGGAGGGCGATGTCGACGAGGCGCTGCGCGAGGTGCGCGTGGCCCTGTTGGAGGCCGATGTCGCCCTGCCGGTGGTCCGCGACTTCCTCGAGGCGGTCAAGAAGAAGGCGGTGGGCGAGGCGGTGATCCGCTCGGTCACGCCGGGCCAGATGGTCGTCAAGATCGTGCAGGACGAATTGACCGCCCTGTTGGGCGGCGAGGGGCAGGAGCTCAACCTCAACGCCACGCCGCCCGCCGTGATCCTGATGGTGGGCCTGCAGGGCTCGGGCAAGACGACGACCGCGGCCAAGATCGCCCGGCGCCTCACCGCACGGTCCAACAAGCGTGTCTTGATGGCGTCCCTCGATACCGAACGGCCCGCCGCCCAGGAGCAGCTCGCCGTGCTCGGCCGCCAGGCCGCGGTGCCGACCCTGCCCATCGTCGCCGGCCAGGCGGCCAAGGATATCGCCCAGCGGGCGCTGGCTTCGGGCCGGCTCGAAGGCTACGACATCGTTGTGCTGGATACCGCCGGGCGCCTCGCGGTGGATGAGGAGATGATGGCCGAAGCGGCCGCCATCCACGCGCTGGCCAAGCCGGTCGAGACCCTGTTGGTGGCCGACGCCATGACCGGACAGGATGCGGTCAATACCGCCCGCGCCTTTTCCGAGCAGGTCCAGGTGACCGGCATCGTGTTGACCCGGGTCGACGGCGATGCCCGGGGCGGTGCGGCGCTGTCGATGCGCTCGGTGGCGGGGGTGCCGATCAAGCTGATGGGTACCGGCGAACAGCTCGACGCGATCGAGGATTTCCATCCCGAACGGGTGGCGTCGCGCATCCTCGGCATGGGCGACATCGTCAGCCTGGTGGAGAAGGCCGCCGAGCAGGTCGAGCAGGAAGAGGCGGAGCGCCTTGCCGCCAAGGTGGCGAAGGGCAGCTTCGACCTCGACGACATGGCCGACCAGCTGTCGAAGCTGTCCAAGATGGGCGGGCTGCAGGGCATGATGGGGATGCTGCCCGGTGCGCGCAATATCAAGCAGCAGCTCGCCGGCGCCAATATCGACGACAGGATGATCGGCCGCCAGGTCGCCATCATCCGCTCCATGACCCGGGCGGAGAAACGCAACATCAAGCTGCTCAACGGGTCGCGGAAACGCCGCATTGCCGCCGGCTCCGGCACCCAGGTCCAGGATGTCAACCGGGTGGTCAAGCAGTACCGCGAGATGAGCAAGATGATGAAGAAGGTCGGCAAGCTGGGCCAGAAGGGCCTGGCGCGCTCCGGCTTCCCCGGCATGCCGCCGGGTGGCCTGCCCCCCGGGATGGGGCCCTTCGGACGGTGACGGCATTTGCGCGGGCCTGCGCCCCGGTTGCGCGCGCGCCGCGTGGGTAGGAAGACAGATGAAGGTTGAGAATTCGGACGGAGATTTGAAAGGACGCAAACCAGCATGGCATTGAAGATCCGCCTTTCGCGGGGCGGGGCCAAGAAGCGGCCCTTCTACCGCATCGTTGTCGCCGATTCCCGCAAGCCGCGGGACGGCCGCTTTATCGAACGCGTCGGCCACTACGACCCGATGCTGCCCAAGGACGACCCCAAGCGCGTGGTCCTGAACGAAGAGCGCGTGCGCCATTGGCTGGGCCAGGGTGCGCAGCCGAGCCCGCGCATCGCCCTGTTCCTGAGCAGGGTCGATATCGTGCCCAAGCCGGCCATCCGGGAGCAGAGCAAGCAGCACCTGCCCCGGGCCAAGACGATGGAGCGGCTGAAGGCGGCGGAAGAGGCCGCGGCCGCGGCGGAAGAGGCGGCCAAGGCGGCAGCCGAAGCCGCGGCGGAAGCGCCGACCGAAGAAGCCGCCGCGGAAGCGCCAGCCGAAGAAGCTCCGGCGGAAGCGCCGGCGGAGGCCCCGGCGGAAGAGGCGGCGGCCGAGGAGGCCCCGGCCGAGGAGGAGAAGAAGAGCGAATAGGGCGCGGAACCGATCGCCTGGGTGCCGGCCCTATGGCCAGTCCGGACGACTGGGTCTGTCTCGGCGTCGTCGGGCGGCCCCACGGGGTCAAGGGTCTGGTCCGTATCCGGCCCTTTACCGAGGACCCCGAGGCGGTCGCCGCCTACGGTCCGCTGACCGACCGAAAGACCGGGCGCAAATTCACCGTCAGCGTCGCCAACGTGGCCAAGGGTACGGTGATCGCGCGGATCGACGGGATCGAGGATCGGGACGGGGCGGAAGCGCTGAAGGGAACGGAGCTCTGGGTGAACCGCGCGGTCCTGCCGGAGATCGAGGATGAGGAGGCGTTCTACCATCACGACATGATCGGGCTCGAGGCCGTGGGCACCGACGGCGAGGCGGTCGGCGAGGTGGTGGGGATAGAGAATTTCGGTGCGGGCGACCTGTTGGAGCTGCGCACCCGCGAGGGCCGGTTGGTGCTGGTCCCCTTTACGCGGGCTTTGGTCCCGGAGGTGGATATCGAAGGCGGCCGGGTGGTGATCGAAGCCACGGCCGGGTTGTTGGACGAAGACCAACCGCCGCTCGACGCGGCGGGTGGGGAAAACGGCGAAGGTGAGCCGGAGAGATGACGAAAATGCCGCATAAAGGCCCCTGGACGGCCACGGTGGCGACGCTGTTCCCGGAGATGTTTCCGGGGCCGCTCGGCCATTCGCTCGCCGGCCAGGCGCTGGCCGACGGCCTGTGGCGTTTGGAGACCCTGGATATCCGCGATTTCGCCACCGACAAGCACCGCACCGTCGACGATGCCCCCTTCGGCGGCGGCGCTTCCATGGTGATGAAGCCCGATGTGGTCGTCGCCGCCATGACGGCCGCCATGGCCCGCTGCCCCGGCGCGCCCGCGATCTATCTTTCGCCGCGCGGCCGCCTGTTGGACCAGGACCGGGTGCGGGAGCTGGCCGACGGCCCCGGCGTGACCGTTCTGTGCGGGCGCTACGAAGGGGTCGATGAGCGCGCCCTGGAGGCGCTCGGCCTGGAGGAGCTGAGCCTCGGTGATTTCGTGCTGTCGGGCGGCGAACCTGCGGCCCTCGTCCTGATCGATGCCTGCGTGCGGCTGCTGCCCGGCGTCATGGGCAATGCCGAGAGCCTCGCGGAAGAGAGCTTCGAGGACGGCCTCCTTGAATATCCCCATTACACGCGGCCGCAGGAATGGGACGGGCGAACCGTGCCCGATGTCCTGGTCTCGGGCCATCATGAAAACGTCCGCGCCTGGCGCCGGGCCCAATCGGAAGACATCACGCGCCGTCGCCGGCCCGATCTATGGGCCCGCCATGCGGCGCGCGCGGAAAAGACGGCCAGGCGGCCGAAGGTTTGAAAGGCGAGCCGCGGGGCGAAACGTCCTGCGGCGCAATGCAAGGAAGAGAGCCATGAACATTATCGAACAGCTCGATGCCAAGGAAATCGAACGGTTGACGGCCGAACGCGGGGTGCCGGAATTCGGCCCCGGCGACACCGTGCGCGTCAGCGTCAAGGTGGTCGAAGGCACCCGCGAGAGGGTGCAGGCCTTCGAGGGGGTGTGCATCGGGCGCAAGAACGCCGGCGTGAATTCATCGTTCACGGTGCGCAAGCTGTCCTACGGCGAAGGCGTGGAGCGTATCTTCCCGCTGTTCTCTCCCAACATCGTGGAAATCGAGGTCAAGCGTCGGGGTGCCGTGCGCCGGGCCAAGCTCTACTATCTGAGGGGCCGCACCGGCAAGCGCGCGCGCATCTCCGAGCGGGCCACGCGCCGCCCGGGCGACATCGCGGCGGCATCGGAACTCAGCGCGGCGGAGGCTTCGGCCCAGATCGAGCCCGCCGTCGAGACGCCGGAGACCGAGGCCCCCCAGGCGGCGGCGCCCGAGGCCGGCGGGGGCGCTGAAAAGAAGGATTAGCGTCCCCATATCAAGGGGAACGCGCCCGACAATCACTGACGAGGACATCATGGCCGCGCCGAAGACGCTGTTCGACAAGATCTGGGACAGCCACGTCGTCCGCCAAGACGAGGACGGCACCTGCCTTTTGTATATCGACCGCCATATGGTCCACGAGGTCACCTCGGCACAGGCCTTCGAAGGCCTGCGCCTGGCCGGCCGCAAGGTGCGCCGTCCGGACGCGACGCTGCTGGTCTGCGACCACAACGTGCCCACTACCGACCGCGGCGCGCGGATCGCGGACGACGATTCCCGCATTCAGGTCGAGACCCTGGAAAAGAACGCCGCCGAATTCGGCCTGCCCTATTTCCCGCTGACCGACATCCGCCAGGGCATCGTCCATATCATCGGGCCGGAACAGGGCTTCACCCAGCCGGGCATGACCATCGTCTGCGGCGATTCCCACACTGCCACCCACGGCGCCTTCGGGGCGCTGGCCTTCGGTGTCGGCACGTCGGAAGTGGAACACGTGCTGGCAACCCAGACCCTGATCCAGAAACCCGCCAAGAACATGCGCATCTCCGTCACCGGCAGGCCCCATCACGGGGTCGGCGCCAAGGACATCATCCTCGCCATCATCGGCAAGATCGGCACCGCCGGCGGCACCGGGCATGTCATCGAATACGCCGGTGAAGCGATCGAAGCACTTTCCATGGAAGGGCGCATGACGGTCTGCAACATGTCGATCGAAGGCGGCGCCCGCGCCGGCCTGGTCGCCCCGGACGAGACCACGATCGCCTACCTCAAGGACCGGCCGATGGGCCCGAACGCCGATGAATGGGATGCGGCGGTAGCATACTGGAAGAGCCTGCCGTCCGACGCGGGGGCCACCTATGACAAGGAAGTGACCCTCGACGCCGCCCAGATCGAGCCGTTGGTGACCTGGGGCACCAGTCCGGAAGACGTGCTGCCCATCACGGCGTCGGTGCCGGACCCGGCGAGTGCCCGGGACGAGGCCAAGAAGCGTTCGATGGAACGTGCCCTTGAGTACATGGGCCTGACGCCGGGCACCAGGCTTTCGGAGATCCCGATCCAGACCGCCTTCATCGGGTCGTGCACCAACGGCCGCATCGAGGACCTGCGCGCCGCCGCGGCGATCGCCAAGGGCCGCAAGGTGGCCGACGGCGTGCGGGCCCTGGTGGTGCCGGGATCCGGCCTGGTCAAGAAGCAGGCCGAGGACGAGGGGCTGGACGCGGTGTTCACCGAAGCCGGCTTCGAATGGCGTGAGGCGGGCTGTTCCATGTGCCTTGCCATGAACCCGGACAAGCTGGCCCCGGGCGAGCGTTCGGCGTCCACCTCCAACCGCAATTTCGAGGGCCGCCAGGGCCCGGGCGGGCGCACCCACCTGATGAGCCCAGCCATGGTCGCCGCCGCCGCCATCAAGGGGCACATCACCGACGTGCGCGACTTCGACTGAGGATCCCGATCATGGACAAATTCGACCGCCTCACGGGCATCGCAGCACCCCTGCCGATGATCAACGTCGATACCGACAAAATCATCCCGGCCAAGTGGCTCAAGACGATCAAGCGCACCGGCCTCGGCCCGGCCCTGTTCGAGGCCATCCGCTATCGGAAAGACGGTTCCGAAGACCCCGATTTCGTCCTCAACAAGGAACCCTACCGCAAGGCCGAGATCCTGGTGACCGGCGAGAACTTCGGCTGCGGTTCGTCGCGCGAGCACGCGGTCTGGGCGCTGCACGGTTTCGGCATCCGCTGCGTCATTGCCCCGGACTTCGCCGACATCTTCTACTCCAACGCCTTCAAGAACGGCATCCTGCTGGTCAAGCTGCCCCAGGCCGAAGTCGACAAGCTGATGGAGGATGCGGAAAAGGGCGAGAACGCGCGACTGACCGTGGATCTGGAGCGCCAGGTGGTGATCCGTCCCGACGGCGAGGAAATTCCTTTCGACATCGATGCCTTCCGCAAGCATTGCCTGCTGAACGGGCTCGACGATATCGCGCTGACGCTGGAAAAGGACAAGGATATCCAAACCTTCGAGGGCGGCCAGAAGACGGCGACGCCCTGGCTCTACCGCTGAGGCGCGGCGGCCGGGGCCCGCGCGCCGGCCGATACATTCAAATCATCCGAAGGGGGGCGGACAGCACACCATGGCGGCCAACAGGAACCTATTGATCCTTCCAGGCGACGGCATCGGGCCCGAAGTGATGGGCGAGGTCAAGCGCGTGATCAACTGGATGGACGGCAACCGCGCCGTCAGCTTCGACGTCGATGAGGACCTGGTGGGCGGATGCGCCTATGACGCCCACGGCGCACCGATCTCCGACGCCACCATGGACAAGGCGATGGCCGCGGATGCGGTGCTGCTGGGCGCGGTCGGCGGCAAGAAGTGGGAGAGCCTGCCCTTCGAGGACCAGCCCGAGCGCGGCCTCCTGCGGCTGCGCAAGGACATGGAGTTGTTCGCCAACCTGCGCCCGGCCATCGTCTTCGACGCCCTGGCCGAGGCCTCGACCCTGAAGACCGAGCTGGTCGCGGGGCTAAACATCCTGATCATCCGCGAGCTCACCGGCGGCGTCTATTTCGGCGAGCCGCGCGGCATCACCGATCTTCCCAACGGCGAGCGGCGGGGGGTCAACACCCAGGTCTACGATACCCATGAGATCATCCGCATCGGCCGCATCGCCTTCGAGCTGGCGGCCAAGCGCGACGGCCGGGTGTGTTCGGTGGAAAAGGCCAATGTCATGGAATCGGGCGTGCTGTGGCGCGAGGAGATGACCAAGCTGCACGGCGAATATCCCGACATCGAGCTTTCCCACATGTATGCCGATAACTGCGCCATGCAGCTGGTCCGCGCGCCCAAGCAGTTCGACGTGATCGTCACCGACAACCTGTTCGGCGACATCCTTTCCGATTGCGCGGCGATGCTGACGGGATCACTGGGCATGCTGCCTTCGGCTTCATTGGGGGCGGCGGACGAAACCGGGCGGCGCAAGGCGCTCTACGAGCCGGTGCACGGATCGGCGCCGGACATCGCCGGGCAGAACAAGGCCAATCCGCTGGCCACGATTCTGTCCTACGCCATGATGCTGCGCTATTCCTTCGATCTCGGCGATGAGGCGGACCTGCTGGAGAACGCCGTCAAGTCGGTGCTGGACAAGGGGCTCAGGACGCTCGACATCATACAGGACGGCAAGGAGCTGATCTCCACCACCGACATGGGCCAGGCCGTGGTCGACGAGATGGCGGCGCTCGGAAAATAGGGCGCACGGCGCTTTGGGGCGCCGCGTCGCGGCGTCGCTCACACGAGAATCGGGCGGCATCCAACGGAGGCACGGGCGCGTCCGGCCCCGGCCAGCGGCGGGCGGACGCGGCACGCAATCTCGGCGCGAATGAAAGAGTCCGGCGCGCGCGATCGGCCGCGCGGCGCCTCTTCTGCCCCCTGTCGCGGGTCCCATATTTTCTTGCCTCCCTTATTGCTGCATTGCAACATGCCCGGGTTGCTTGCCGGTTTTCAGCCTTCCGGCAGCCAGAGGAGAACAAATTTCTGGAGGGGTCATGTTAAAGGAATTCAAGGAATTCGCGATGCGCGGCAATGTCATCGACATGGCCGTCGGCATCATTATCGGTGCCGCGTTCGGAAAAATCGTGGCTTCGTTCGTTAAAGACATCATCATGCCGCCCATCGGGCTTCTGATGGGGGGTGTCGATTTTTCCGGTCTGTTTGTCAATCTTTCCGGCAAGACATTCGCCTCTCTCGCCGAGGCGCAGAAGGCCGGTGCGGCGACCATCAACTACGGCGTATTCATCAACACCGTGGTCGATTTCGTCATCGTCGCCTTCGCGATCTTCATCGTCATCAAGCAGATCAACCGGCTGAAGAAAGAGCCGGCACCTGCGGATCCGACGACCAAGAAATGCCCGCACTGCATTTCCGAAATTCCCATCGCCGCCACCAAATGCGGCCATTGCACGGCCGACATTCCGGCCGCGGCGCCGGCCGACGGCTGACGGGGACCATCACTTCGCAGGAGGAGGCGGGCCTTCGGGGCCCGCCGCTTGGGAACGGCCCGCGCCTTGGAACGGCGCGGGCCGACCTTTTCCGGCCCGCCTGCAGGGTCCGGCGGTGGAAGGGAGGTTGGCCAGGAGACCTTGAACAAAGGGACCCGCTGCCCCATATCCTCCCCCGCCGCATACGAGGGAGTCGGGTTGGGAACGAAGGGGTGAGGGCGCAATGACGGAAAGCAAGACCAGGGAAGAATTTACGTTTCAGACCGAAGTCGGCCGATTGCTCGATATCGTCGCCGGGTCGCTTTATTCCAATCGCGAGATCTTCCTTCGCGAGCTGATCTCCAACGCGTCTGACGCCTGCGACAAACTGCGTCACGCGGCGTTGACCGCGCCTTCGCTGACCGAGGGGGATCCCAACTTCCGGATCGAGCTGGCGCTGGATGCCAAGGCCAAGACCGTCAGCGTGTCCGACAACGGCATCGGCATGAGTCATGACGACCTGCTGGAGACGCTGGGCACCATCGCCAAGTCGGGCACCGGCGCGTTTCTCGAGCAGATCGGCGACGACGAGAAAAAGAACCTCAGCCTGATCGGACAGTTCGGCGTCGGCTTCTATTCCGCCTTCATGGTGGCGGACCGGGTCGATGTGCTGACCCGCAAGGCCGGCGAAGACGAGGCCTGGCTGTGGTCGTCCGACGGCAAGGGCGCCTTCTCGATTGAGCCTGCCGCCCGCGACGGGCGCGGCACCACGGTGACCCTCTTCATCAAGAAGGACGCCAAGGAGTTCCTCGAACAGGCGCGCCTGCGCCACATCGTCGCGACCTATTCGGATCATGTCGGATTCCCGGTCGCGTTCGGGGACGAAACGCTCAACGCGGCGTCCGCGATCTGGGCCCGGCCGCCCAAGGACGTGACCGCCGAACAGCACACCGAATTCTACCACCACACGGCGCACGCCTTCGACGAGCCGTGGCTCACCATCCATAACCGGGTGGAGGGCGTGCTCAGCTACACCAATCTGCTTTACGTGCCGTCGAGCCAGCCCTTCGACCTGTTCGACGCCGAACGCAAGGGCCATGTGAAGCTCTACGTCAACCGGGTCTTCATCACCGAAGACCCGGAAGGATTGCTGCCGCCGTACCTGCGCTTCCTGCGCGGCGTCGTCGATTCCGAGGACCTCTCCCTCAACATTTCGCGCGAGATGCTCCAGACCGATCCCAAGCTCGCCAAGATTCGTCAGGGCCTGATCCGCCGCGTGTTGGGGGAACTGAAGAAGAAGGCGGAAAAGGCGCCGGAGGCGTACGCGGACTTCTGGCGGAACTTCGGCGCGGTGCTGAAGGAAGGGTTGGTCGACAGCGGGCCGACCCAGGAAAAGATCCTCGAAGTCTGCCGCTTCGCCTCCACCGCGGCCGACGGGCTGACCAGCCTGCAGGACTACGTCAGCCGCATGAAGGAGGGGCAGGAGGCCATCTATTACATCATCGGCGAGGACGCGGCGCAGGTTGCCAACTCACCGCAACTGGAGGGGTTCCGGGCCAAGGGCGTGGAGGTGCTGTTGCTATCCGACCCGGTTGACGATTTCTGGGTCCAGCACGTTGCCGCTTATCTGGAAAAGCCCTTCAAGTCGGTGACCAGGGGCGGGCCGGACCTCGATTCCGTCGCCGGCGAGGGGGAAGATCGGGAACAGGAATCGGCGCCCGATGCGGCCGAATTGTCCGATCTCATCGCCGTCATCAAGGTCGAGCTGGGGGACGCGGTCAAGGACGTGCGGCCGTCCCGCCGCCTGACCGAAAGCCCCGTCTGCCTGGTCGCCGATGAAGGGGATATGGATGTGAGCCTCGAGCGCCTGCTCAGGCGTCACGGGCACCTGAAGGTCGGCATGGCGCGGGTGCTGGAGCTCAATCCCAATCATGACATCGTCCGGAAACTCAGTGACCGGGCCAAGGCCGACGGGGCTTCCGATGACGCGCTTCTCAAGGCGGGGGCGCACCTGCTGCTGGACCAGGCACGGATCGCCGACGGCGATGTGCCGCCCGACCCGGCCGCCTTCGCCCGGCGGCTCAACGAGGTCATGAAGTCGGCCCTATAGGCCTCGGTTCCCACCGCCGGTCCCTAGGCCGGCAGCGGACCGGGGCCATGCGGTCAGCCGGCCATGCGGTCCGCGGGGAAGCGTACGGTCACGGTGCTGCCGACGCCGGGCTTGCTTTGGAAGTCGAGAGTGCCGCCGTGGAGCTCGGTCAGGTTCTTCACCAAGGTCAATCCGAGGCCGGTCCCCTGATACTTGCGGGTCAACGTGCTGTCGATCTGGGTGAAAGGCTGGAAGATGACCGGAATTTCCTCGGGCTCGACGCCGATGCCGGTGTCTATCACCTGGAAAGAGTGGCCGACGCCGGGCTCGCTCCAGGCCTTGACAGTGATCTTGCCGCCGGGAGGCGTGAACTTCACGGCGTTGGACAGCAGGTTGAGCAGGATCTGTTTGATCATGCGCTGATCGCCGCGCAAGGGGGCGATGCGATCGGGCAAATCCTCTTCCAGGCATAGGCCTTCGCCGGCGGCCTGGCCCTTGATCATGTTCACGCAGGCGCCGATCAGGTTGAGCGGTTTCACAGTTTCCTCGTTGAGGGTCGCCTTGCCGACTTCCAGCTTCGAGAGATCGAGGATGTCGTTGATCAGGCCCAGAAGGTGCTGGCCCGCGGAATGGATCCCCTCGGAGAATTCCAAATAGCTTTCCACCCCCGCCGGGCCGGTAATTCCCTTCATCATCACTTCGGAAAAGCCGATGATCGCGTTCAAGGGCGTTCGCAGTTCATGGCTGACGTTAGCCAGGAACTCCGACTTGGCGCGGTTGGCGAGCTCGGCCTGTTCCCGCGCATCGTTGATGACTTTTTCGGCATGTTTGCGCTCAGAAATGTCGGCGACGATGGCAACGAACGCGGGCGGCGATTCGGCATCGGAATACTGAAGTCGGACTTCCACCGGGTAGCGGCTGCCGTCCTTGCGCTGGTGTTCGGTGTCGAACACCAATTGGTCCTTTTCGCCCTGCACCAGGGGGGCGACCATCGCCTTGAATTCGCTTTCGTCGAATTCGGGCTTGAGGTCCCACGGCGCCAGTTTGTCGATCTCTTCCCGGCTGTATCCAAGATTGGTGAGCGCGCCCAGGCTGACCTGTCTGAAGCGGTAGCTCGCGCCATCGAACACGTAAATTTCGTTGATCGAGGTATCGAGAATCCGGCCCAAGCGCAGGCTCAGGGAATCGGCCTTTCGCCGTTCCGTGATGTCGGTGAGCGTCAATATGTAGCCGCCGTCCGGCGTAGGCGTGCGTTGAAAGGCATAGGACCGGCCGTCGGGCAGGCTGCGCTCCCCCGATCGGGTCTGATCCGCGGTCGCCGCCAAATGCCCGATTCGGGACTCGACGGAGGTGTTGCCGTAATGCCCTTGGGCGGCGCGGTAACGTCTGATTTCGTCGTGTGTGGTGCCGATCCGCAGGAAATCCGCCGGGAGATTGAGAATCTGGGCGTATTGCGGATTGAACGCGATCAGCACGTAATTCGGATCGTAGACCGCGATTCCCTGAACCATGTTGCGAAAAGTGGCTTCGAGGACACGTGATTTCTCGGCGACCTCCTTTTCCGCCCGCTTTTGCTCGGTGATGTCCTGCAACATGCCGATGGTCTGCAGCGGTTGGCCTTTTGGATCGTAGACGGACTTGTAATTGACGTTGCACCAAATGACCTTGCCGTCCTTGCGGATGAAGCGGCGCTCGACGGTTCGGGTATCCATGTCGCCGAAGGCGACATGCCGGATGCTGGTCGATTCCGGCTCGTCATCGGGGTGGGCGATGTCCCGCATGCGCATGTCGCGCAATTCTTCCGCGGAATAGCCCAGCATGTCGCACAGGGCACGGTTGTATTCCCGGCCCGTGCCGTCGGTGTTTCTCATGAAGATACCGATGCCGGCATTGTTGAAGGCGCCGCGGAATTTTTCCTCGCTTGCCCGCAACTCGCGTTCGGCGTCTTTTCGTTCGGTGATGTCCGTATAGGTCACGACGAAGCCGCCGTCGCTCATCGGTTTGCGGTGGTAGATATACGCCTTGCCGCAGGGAAGGGTCCGTTCCTCGGTGCGTTCGGTCCTGATTTCGGCGCGGTCGATATGGTGCTTGATCTGCTCTTCGATATCGCCTTCCCCGTAGAAACCGCTCTTGGCGCGATGGCGGATGATGTCCGCAATGGGCATCCCGGTCCGGAGAAAGCCCGGGGGAAAATCGAAGAAATCCGCGTATTGCCGGTTGAACGAGACCAGGCGCGCGCCGGCATCGAAGACGACGACGCCCTGGGCGATGGTCTGGACGATCTCATCCAACAGCGCCGACTGATTGTCCAAAGGTCCAGCCCGACGCGCGCGGGTTGCTTCTGCCAAGGTCGTGATCCCTTGAAAATCCTTTTCAACCAAGGATTTCCTTTGATTGGCTGAATCCCGCAAACGGTAGGCAATGAAGGTTAAGATTTTGATTACTAGTCGGGGGCGACCCGGGGCCTTGCCGCGGAAATCGGATCCATCGCCAGCGAATCGGGGGCCCGCGGCTGGGTTTAACGCGGCGTTGCGCCGCCCGGGTTAGCGCGGCGTTGCGCCGCCGGGGAATCCCTGCCGCATGAAGAGGACGATCTTCCAAATTTGGTCCCGGGCCAGGGTCTTCTCGAAGGCGGGCATCGGCGTGCCGAACGCCTTGCCGCCCTCGGCGATCGACCACAGCATGTATTCATCGATCAGCATCGGCATCTGGATCATGTAGGCGAGCAGCGCCGGGGACGGGTTGAGGGAATTGGCCGCATTGCCGTCGCCGGTGCCCTTGAGACCGTGGCAGCGACTGCAGTTCTTGACGTAAAGATCGCGCCCTTCGGCGATGGTCTTGGCGTCCCCCGCGAGGGGATTACGTGCCCCCCTGTAGCTCGGCGGGGTGCCCTGGTGCATGAACCGCCAATGGCGGGCCATCCTTTGCTGCATGCCCGGCCCCATTCGGTTGGGGTCCCACATGTGGCGTTCCATCCAGCCGGGATTCCATCTGTCCCAGATACCGGATTGGAGGCCCTGTTCCGGCGTTTGCGCCACCGCCCCGACGCCGAACCGTGCCACGCCGATGACGGCGAGGAGCACGAGCGCCCCGAAAATCGCCTTCGTCCAATGCGCCATTCGCGGCTTCATGCTGTTTTTCCCCGCTGGGTCACCTTGTCGGCTCCCGGGCGATTCGCGCCCCCTGCCCTACCCGTCAAGGCCTGGCGCCCTATGGCGTGGATTGGTGCCTCGGAAACCAGTTCCTCGTATTTATGTAGGCAGGGCGGATGGTGAGACAAGGTCAGCCCGATCCCGCGCGCCGCCTTCGGGCGCGCCGCTGAAGCATGTTGAGCGCCTCGATCAGGGCGGAGAAGGCCATGGCGGCGTAGATGTAGCCCTTGGGCACATGGGCGCCGAAACCGTCGGCGATCAGGGTGGTGCCGATCAGCAGAAGGAAGCCCAATGCCAGCATGACGATGGTGGGATTGGCGTTGATGAAGTCGGACAACGGATCGGCGGCCAGCAGCATGGCGGTCACAGCGACCATCACCGCCACGACCATGATCGGCAGGTGATCGGTCATGCCGACGGCGGTGATGATACTGTCGACGGAGAACACCAGGTCCAGCACCAGGATCTGGCCGATCGCCGCGGCGAAGCCCGTGGCCGCGCCGACCTGGCCGGTCGCGGCGCCTTCAGGTTCTCTCTCCGGGTCGACCTTTTCGTGGATTTCCCGGGTCGCCTTCCACACCAGGAACAGTCCGCCCGCGATCAGGATCAAATCGCGCCAGGAAAAGCCTTCGCCAAACAGGGTAAAGATCGGGTCCGTCAGCTGGACGATGAACGCGATGGTGCCCAGCAGGCCGAGCCTCAGGAGCAATGCCGCGCCGATGCCGATGCGCCGGGCCCGGCCGCGGTGCTCTTCGGGCAGTTTGTTGGTCAGGATGGCGATGAAGATCAGGTTGTCGATGCCAAGCACGACCTCCATCACGATCAGGGTGGCAAGGGCGATCCAGGCGGTGGGGTCGACGAGAAGGGCGATCAGATAGTCCATGGGGTTCGCTCGGCGGTTATCGGTTGAGACCTTCGCCCCAAACCCTAGCGCCTATGGGGGCGTCTCGAAACGCCCGTGGCGCGTCGCCGTTCCCGTCCCATCATGCCGAAAGCGGTTCTCGAACTGTGCCCGCGAGGAGCCGGACTTGGGCAAAGGCGAAGGTCGGGGTTTTTCCATGCTCGGCGTTCGGGGGCAGCCTAAGGCGTGATGACGGTCGCCCGGAAACGCCGGTTCTCACGCGGCGAATTCTTGCATTCGACGCCGCCCATGTTTCTGGTGCCGTCGTCGCTCAGGATGTGGACCTTGCCGTCGGGCGCGACGAACAGGGCTTCGGGGTTCATACCCTCAAAATCCACGCCGGACAGCGGGGCGGGGGCGGACCGTTTCGAAGGGCCGCGCCAACGGAACAGGCGAAAGGTGCCGCCGTCGCCCGGCGGCCCGGCGACGACCAGGTAGTGATCGCCGCGCCGTTCCATCGCGCGGATCCCGAGGCCGCCCAATGGCAGCTCCCGGACCGCGCCGATGGCCGGCTTGGCGCCGCGGATCACCTCGGCGGGATTGGTGAGGGTGACGACCAGCGCCTTGCCGCCGGGGATCGGATTGCGAAATCCAATGAGGAGCGCGCCCCCCGGCGTTGCGGCAAGGCCCTCGATATTGAGGCCGCCGTCCTCCTTGGGCGCGATCTCCGCCGCATGCGCCAGGCCGTAGCGCTTCAGCCGGTCGCTCGCGCTCATCACCTCGAAGAGGTCATCAGAGGCACGGCCGACGGGGCGGATCGTCGGTATGTCATCCTTGAACGTGATATCGGTCGCGAAAAGGCGCCGCCGCGCCGGCCGGTATTTGCCCTTCCGGTTGGCGCCGTGGGACGTGATCCAATAGACGCGGGTGCCGATTCTTGCGGCGGCTTCGATGTCGAGCTCCGGGTCGTCGGCGCCGGCCCCGGCAAATTCCGAAAGGCCGATGACCGCGACCGGTTCGGGGGCCCCGAAACGATAGACGCGAAGGTCGTTGTCTTCGTCATTGGCGACAATGAAGTGTTCACCTCCGATGGTGACCGCGGCGGAGGCATCGCAGGTTCCCCGATATTCGAAGGCGGGCGGTTGAGCCCGGTTCGCGGCGGGAGAGAGCGCGCACACGGCCAAGACAAAACAGAAAACAAGGACGGCGCGGCGTGGTGCGGCGGACAAGTTCCGGGCCTTGGCTGGTAGCGTGTTCACGGCGCCGGATCATAGGACCCGCCCGTGACGTTTGGAAGAGGCGTCCCCGTCTTCGAGCCGCCGGTCGCCGGCTTGACTGCGTTAGGCCTTTCCTCCGAGAGCTAGACGTCCCGCCGGGTCCGCCGCAAGCGCGGCGGCAAGCCATCGAGGATGCGGTCGAGCGCCGCGGAATCGAGCCGGGTGAGCTCCTGATAGGCCCGGATGCGCCGGCAGTGTTCGGAATACCAATCGCCAAGGGCGGCGGCCGCGCCCCAGGCCCGGCGCAGCCTGGTTGCGACGGAGACGCGGGAATCGTCCGTCCGAGCCACCGGCTGTGAGATCGCGTGGGTTGTCTCGATCGTTTCCATGGCCTTCTCCTCCGTACCTCTTGCAATGGAACGGGTGCAACCTAGGCCGAAGCGATACATAGAACAAATATATTGATAGCGTATTTTTCATATGATTTAAGTATGCATCATGGATCTTCGGCATCTCCGTTATTTCCAGGCCGTGGCCGAGGAAGGCCACATCACCCGCGCGGCCGCGCGCCTAGGCATCCAGCAACCACCCCTGAGCCAGCAGATCAAGGCGCTTGAGGAAGAGCTCGAGGTGCAGCTCTTCCGCCGCCTGCCGCGCGGGGTGGAACTGACCGATGCCGGCGAGGCGCTGCTCTCCGACGCCCGGCGCATCCTTGCCGACGTGGAGGCGGCGCTGGCCCGGGTCCGGCGCACCGCGCGGGGCGAACAAGGCCGGATCACGATCGGCTTCACCAGCTCCGCGCCGTTCCATCCGTTCGTCCCCCGGGTGCTCAGCACCTTTCGCAAGGCCAACCCCCAGGTCTCGGTCGCCCTGGAAGAGGGCGGCACCGCTGAAATGGTGGCGGATCTTCAGGCCGAACGCCTGGATGCCGCGTTCATCCGCTCCGCCGTGCCCGATCATGCCGGCATCGCCGTGTTCGAACTGTTCGAGGAGCCCATGGTGGCGGCACTGCCCCGGGGCCATCGCCTGGCCCGGCGGCGGGGGCGGGGGCCGGGGC
>JAOTVC010000055.1 GCA_029863585.1 Alphaproteobacteria bacterium
GCGACCAGTAATAGAACCCGGTGAACATGCCGAACAGGGCGCCCATGGACATGGTGTAATGGAAATGCCCCACCACGTAGTAGGTGTCATGCATGGCGATGTCGGCACCGGCATTGGCCAGCACCACCCCGGTCACGCCGCCCATGGTGAACAGGAAAATCATGCCCAAAGCAAACACCATGGGCGCGCGGAACTGGATGGATCCGCCCCACATGGTGGCGATCCAGCTGAAGATCTTTACGCCTGTCGGCACCGCGATGACCATGGTGCCGGCGACGAAATAGGCGCGGGTGTCGACATCCAGGCCAGAGGTATACATGTGGTGCGCCCAGACGATGAAGCCGACGAAACCGATCGCCACCATGGCGTAGGCCATGCCGAGATAACCGAATACCGGCTTGCGCGAGAAGGTCGAGACCACCTGGCTGATGATGCCGAAGGCCGGCAGGATCAGGACATAGACCTCCGGGTGGCCGAAGAACCAGAAGAGGTGCTGATAGAGCAAGGGATCGCCGCCCCCCGCCGCGTTGAAGAAGGCGGTGCCGAAATTGCGGTCGGTCAACAGCATGGTGATGGCGCCGGCCAGCACCGGCAGGGTCAAGAGCAACAGGAAGGCCGTAACCAGGATCGACCAGGCGAACAGCGGCATCTTGTGCATGGTCATGCCCGGCGCGCGCATGTTGAAGATCGTGGTCATCATGTTGATGGACCCCAGGATCGACGACGCGCCCGCCAGATGCAGGGAGAGGATCACCATGTCCACCGCGGCGCCCGGCGCACCCACCGTCGACAGAGGCGCATAGACCGTCCAGCCCACGCCGGGACCCCCGTCGACGAACACGGAACCGACCAGCAACAGGGCCGATGGAATCAACAGCCAGAAGCTGATGTTGTTCATGCGCGGGAACGCCATGTCCGGCGCCCCGATCATCAAGGGAATGAACCAGTTGCCGAAGCCGCCGATCAGCGCCGGCATCACCATGAAAAACACCATGATCACGCCATGACCGGTGATCAGCACGTTAAACACCTGATTGGGTTCACCGAGGAAACTGAGCCACGGCATGATCTGCGTGCCGGGGGTCGCCAGCTCCATGCGGAAAACCACCGACATCAGGGCTCCCACGATCCCCGCCACGATGGCGTAGATGATGTACATGGTGCCGATATCTTTGTGATTGGTCGAGCACAGCCAGCGGGTCAGTCCTCGGGGCTTGTGCTCGGCAGCGTGGCTTGCCGCCGCTTCGTCTACTGTCGTCGCCACGTTCTCAATCCTTATTTATTGACGCCTGTCGCGGGGAGCCCGGCCGCGGCCAGTACGGCCCCTGATTCCGGAGCCTGCGGTGCCGCTTCCGCCTTGAACTTGACCTTTGCCTCGGCCACCCATTTCGCGAAATCTTCCTTGCTCATCGCCTCCAATGCGATCGGCATGAATCCGTGGTTGATGCCGCAAAGCTCCGAGCATTGCCCGTAATAGAGCCCCGGCTTGGTGACGCGCATCCAGGTCTCGTTGATGCGCCCCGGAACCGTGTCGGTCTTGATGCCCAGCGCCGGAACGGCCCAGGCGTGGATGACGGCATTGGCCGTCAGAAGCACGCGGATGTTGGTATCTATCGGGACCACCACCCGGTTGTCCACCTCCAACAACCGCAATTGGCCCGGTTTCAGCTCGGCATCCGGAATCATCACGCTGTCATAGGTGAAATTGCCATGATCGGGATAGGAATACGACCAGAACCACTGGCTGCCGGTCACTTTCAGGGTCATCTCCGGCTTGTCGGTCTTATCCATGTAATAGAGCAACCGGAAGGACGGCACCGCGATCACCACCAGGATGAGGATCGGGACCACCGTCCAGAACACCTCCAGGATCGTGTTGTGGGTGGTTCTCGTCGGCGTCGGGTTGCGCTTCTCGCTAAAGCGGAACATGACATAGCCCAGCAGGCAGGTCACGAACAGGGCGATCGCGATGATGATCACCAGCAGCATGTCGTGGAACGCCACGATCCCTTCCATGACCGGCGAGGCCGCTTCCTGCATCCCCAGCTGCCAAGGCTCGGGCGCCGCGGCGGATGCCGGCGCGCCCAAGCCCGAACCGGCCGCCAATCCCGCCAAAAGACCGATGGCCGCGACGAACTTCCACAAAATTTGCATCACTGATTTCCCCCAAGGTGGTGGCACGTTCGACCCCCGAAAAACGGCGGGCTACCCCTTTGGTGTAGCCAAGTTACACCAGCCCCTGGTGGTTAACAAGAAAAACATTGATACCTAAGTAATTCCCTCCCGGAGCCCAACGAAACGCCCTGAAACGGTTGAAATGCAAGGCTTTTCTCCCGCATGGAGACATGCGTCCGCCGGCCCGGCCGACGTCGGCGCCGCGGCGGCGGCACGGGTCATGACCCGTCGGCGGTGCTGTGCTACAAGACACTTTCACGCGCGCAATTGGGAGACCTCCTCATGACCAGCCGGACCAAAGCGGACGCCTTGTTCTTCGACCGCACCGAACTGACCGAAGAGGGATGCAGCGCGGCGCTCGAGCGGGCGCTGGGCGGCGCCGACGACGGCGAACTGTTCCTCGAATATTCCGTCTCCGAAAGCTTCTCCTTCGACGACGGCCGCCTGCGGTCCGCCAGTTCCGACACCAGCCAGGGCTTCGGCCTGCGCGCCATTGCCGATGAAGCGACCGCCTATGCCCATGGCTCGGAACTGTCCGATGCGGCGCTCAACCGCGCCGCCGATACGGTGTCTTCGGTGACAAGAGGCCATGACGGCACCTTCCAAGCGGCGCCACCGGGCACCAACCGGATCCTTTACGAGGACATCAATCCGCTGAGCGAGGTCGAATTTTCGGCCAAGACCAAGCTGCTCGCCGATATCGACGCCTACCTGCGGAACAAGGACGACCGCGTGCGCCAGGTCATGACTTCGCTGACCGGCGAATGGCAGGCCGTGACCATCATCCGTCCGGGCGGCG
This sequence comes from Alphaproteobacteria bacterium, assembly GCA_029863585.1. Taxonomy (GTDB): domain Bacteria; phylum Pseudomonadota; class Alphaproteobacteria; order SMXQ01; family SMXQ01; genus SMXQ01. The sequence continues at coordinate 2,975 of JAOTVC010000055.1, forward strand.
AGCGGGTGGCCGACATCCGCCCCTTGGTGCGGCTCAACATCGCCGTGATGGCTGGCGATGGCGACACCCAGGAAACCGGTTCGCACGGGTCCGGTGGGCGCCAAGGCTATGGGGCATTCATCAATCCCGAGGCTTGGCAGGCCAGCGCCGATGAGGCCCTGCGCCAGGCGCTCATCAAGCTCGACGCCGTCCCGGCCCCGGCGGGCGAGATGGAAGTGGTGCTGGGCCCGGGCTGGCCCGGGATCCTGCTGCACGAGGCGGTGGGCCACGGGCTCGAAGGCGACTTCAACCGGAAGAAGACCTCCGTCTTTTCCGGCCTCATGGGCGAGCGGGTGGCCGCTCCCGGCGTCACCGTGATCGACGACGGCACCCTCGAAGGGCGGCGCGGATCGTTGACTGTCGACGACGAAGGCACACCGAGCTCCGCCACCACCCTGATCGAGGACGGGATCCTGGTGGGCTTCATGCAGGACCGCATGAACGCGCGCCTCATGGGGGTCCAGCCCACCGGCAACGGCCGGCGCCAGGACTTCGCCCACAAGCCCATGCCGCGCATGACCAACACCTACATGCTGGCCGGCGACAAGAGCCGGGACGAGATTCTGGCCAGCGTCAAGAAAGGGCTTTACGCGGTCAATTTCGGCGGCGGCCAGGTGGATATCACCTCGGGCAAGTTCGTGTTCTCCGCCTCCGAAGCCTACCTGGTGGAAAACGGCAAGATCGGCCCCGCGGTCAAGGGCGCGACCCTGATCGGCAACGGCGCCGACGCGCTGACCCGGATCACCATGGTGGGCGACGACATGGAGCTCGACCCCGGGGTCGGCACCTGCGGCAAGGACGGCCAGGGCGTGCCGGTCGGCGTCGGCCAGCCGACCCTCAAGATCTCCGCCCTCACGGTCGGCGGCACCGCCGCCTGATCCGGGACCGGGCCGCGCCATGCCCTCGCCCTGGGGCCGCAAGCCGTCCTACTGGATCTGGCTGGCGGCGATTGCCGGCACGCTCACCGCCGTGGTGCTATGGCTTGCCGCCGATCGCGGCGGCATCCCCGACGATCCCGCCACCGGCAGCCGTCTCATCCAGGGGATCGTGCTGGTCGCGGTGATCGCCGCCGGGCTGATCCATGGCCGCCGGGTCGGCTTCAAGGGCGCCGTCGGCGCGGCATCGGCCTGGCTCGCCATCGGTGCCGTGCTGGTGCTGGGTTACAGCTACCGGTTTGAATTTCAAAACGCCTGGCTTCGCATCAAAGGCGAGGTGGTGCCCGATGCGGCGGTGCGGTCCGGCGCTCGGGATATCACCGTGCGCCGCGCCGATGACGGACATTTCTACATCCGGGCGGAGGTCAACGGCACCGCCATCCGGTTCCTGGTCGACACCGGGGCGAGTACCACCGTTCTCGGCCCCAGGGACGCGGTCCGCGTCGGCATCGATGTGAGCGGCCTCGCATTCACTCAGCGCTTCCGCACCGCCAACGGCATGGTCCGCGGGGCGCCGGTGCGTTTACGCACACTCGCCATCGGCCCGGTCACTTTTCGCGACGTGCGCGCCTCGGTCAACGAAGTGCCGCTGGGCAGCCCGCTGCTCGGGGTCTCCACCCTGCAGTTGTTCAAGAGCTGGCGGGTCGAAAAAGACCGGCTGACCTTGACCACGAACTAGCGGCATGCGGTCCCCATTCCTAGGGAAACCGTCCCCGCGATGACCGCGTTCTTCTCCATCTGGCGTCGCTCCCTGCGGCATTTTTTCGTTTGGTTCCAAGGGCTCAGAACCCGTACGCGGTACTTTCCTGTCAAGGCATTCCTGGTTTTCTGCGCGATCAATTTCGCATTCTTCTGGTGCGCGTTGGTGACAACCTACCCGGGATTGCTCCGGGGCCCGAAGGCTTCGGAATACGCCGTGATGAGCTTCCCCATCGCGGTTCTGGGGGCGGCTTTCGATTGCCTGTCGCTGGTGGCGACGCTGTTCATCGTCCGAAAAGCCCTCCAATCCGCTGGCAACAAGGCCTTCCTGGCCTATCTGAGTGTCGATCTGGTGCTCGCGGTCTTGGCCGGCCTTTGGGTCTTGTTCGCCTTCATTGTTTCCGGTTGGCTCGTAAGTCATGTCCTGTCGGTGCCCGAGACCGTTGCCGAACGAAGCGATCTCTACCAGTGGCGGCTTGAAAGTCTGATGGACCAGCCGCTGAGACCGGATAATCTCCGAAACCTCTATTTCGGTGTGATGATGGGAGCGTCCGCGTTGCTGCCGACGCTGTTCCACCTGTTCCTGGTTTGCAGATCGATCTTGAGGTCGCTCAGGAAGCAACCGCTCTCGCGTTCCCCGCAATAGGGTCCGCTGAGGACGGCCCGACTGCCAGCCGACACTGGGACGCAAGCGATTTTGCGTGTTATGGTGCGCCAAGGGAGACGGGCGAAGGGTCGTGCTCGGCACCCGTCGTTTAGATAGCGATCGAAGCGGCCGTTCGAGAAACAACAATAACGGCCGGCATAGAGAAGGGGGCTTCAAGATGCTAAAGTGGATTTTTTCCGCCGCAACGACTTTGGTTTTGACGTTGGCCGTGGGCTCTGGGGCCTCGGCTGCCGACCTGCCCAAGGCGACCGAGAAGGCGCTCGCCAAATTGAAGCTCGATGCTTCAATCTTGAAGGGGCTCGATTCCGAGCTCAATGTCCCCCAGGCCTGGCTGGACGGCGCCGCCAAAGAGGATGGCGCCGTCATCCTCGGGACCTGGCGTGAGCGCGAATTTCTCGGCATGGAGGCCGCGTTCAAGCACCGCTATCCCTCGGTCAAGCTGCAATACCACCGCACCAGCACCCGGGCCCGCGGCATGAAGGTGATCGTCGCGCTGAAGGAAGGCCGGGCCATCGCCGACGTGACGACGTCCATCGCCGACGTCTACGCTCAATTCAAGAAGATGAAGGCGCTCGCGGATTTGCGGGAGCTGCCCGGCTTCAAGAACCTGGCGAAGGACCGTGTGGGGGCCGAGGGCAACTGGGCCGCCTTCAAGCTGTCGGTCCGCTGCATGGCGTACAACAAGGACCTGGTCAAGAAAACCGATCTGCCCAAGACGTGGGACGACCTCCTGACAAATCCGCGTTGGCGGGGCGGCAAGATCGGTCTCTCCAATCACCCGACGGCTTGGCTGCTGGCCCTTTGGGCGGCCAAGGGCGAGAAATGGGGAGAGAACTTCACCCGCCGCCTGTTTACCGAGCTCGATCCGCAGCAACGCAAGGAAGGCATGTCCGCGAACACGGCACTGACCATTGCCGGCGAGTTCCACGCCAACATTCCGGGGCCGGAACGGCGGGCCAAGTCCTATGCCGACAAAGGCGCGCCGATCGGCTATCACTGCCCCAATCCGGCCACCTTCACCCTGTCGCAGATCGCCATGCTCGAAGAGGCGAAGAACAAGAACAGCGCGAAGATCTTCGTCAACTGGCTGCTGAGCCGTGAAGGACAGATCCTGCAGTACGTCCACTCCTACTCCATCCCGAGCCACAAGGCGCTGCAACTGCCGCAATTCATCCCCTTCGCCGACACCATCGTCGGCAAGCCGGCCCTGGTGCGCGATGACGAGCTGATGGGCAGCGACATCCACAAGAAGATGTCGAGCCTCTGGGCGAAATACTGGACCAAGGCCGTGGGCAAGGGCCGGAAAGGCGGCAAGAAGCGCAAGGGGAAGCGCAAGCAGGCGCAGTAGGCCCGAGGCTTCGGCGCGCCTCGGTGTGCTTGCCCCGCGTGCCGGGCCTGTCTTGGCGGTCGTGCTAGGCGACGATATCGAGTAGCACGCCGTCCGGATCGGCGATATGCCAGGAACCGAGGCTGGTGCGGCGGAGCAATTCCAGCCGCGCCTCACCTTCGGGTCCGGTGCCGAAAGGGGCCGGCGTCAGCAACGGGTTGCCGTCACCCACGGCCAGCACGTCCGCCTTGAACTTGTCCATGTCTTCGACCTTGAAGCCGATATATTCCATGCCCGGCCCGACGATTGCCGTATCGGCGTAGTCCTTGATGCTCCATGGCAGGAAGATGAGCGTCACCCGTCCGTCGGTGACACCATAGGCACGTTCGATGGGCAGGTTCGCGGGCTTCAGGTCGAACATTTCAATGTAGAACTCGGCACAGGCCTCCGCGTTCAGGGTGCGAATGCCGATGTGGCTGATCGTCCGGTCCGCCTGCCAGTCGTTATGGGTATAGATGTCTTTCAGATTACCGCCCTTCGCCGGGGCCAGATCGAACACGTTGCCGTCCGGATCGTGGGTCGCGAATGCCACGAAAGGGCGCGTGCTGGGACGGATCAGAACCTCGCACTCGGGGCGCTTCTCCTTGATGCGGGCCGTGGTCGCCTGCAGGTCATCCACCTGGATGCCGAAGTGATCCAGCCGCCCGGGTCGTCCGGCCCGGCGCGGGTTGATGTTCATGCCGACATAACCGTCGCCGATGGACACCGCGCGGGCCGGCCGCGCCTTGGGAGAACCGCGCATGCCGAACATCGCTTGGTAGAACCTGGATTCGAGCGCGTAGTTCCCGCTCATGATCGCGACGTGATTGATCTTCGATGCCATGGACGGGTTCCTTTCCATTCGGGCCCCACGACGACGACGCCCCCATGCCGCCGAATTCGATCCCGCGACCGGTCCGCCCCGACTGTCCGGTTCAGGGGGCGGCGCTTGACTCGGTGTGCCCCTGCGGCCAAAGAGTATAATGCATTTGAAGGACGCATGTGATGAACGCCAAGGTCAACTATCTGACCATCCTGAGTGAGGACAATTACGCCCTTGGGCGTTTCTACGAGGCCTTCTTTCACATGCGGCCGGCTGGAGCGAACGGCCCGACCGACGACGTGCACATCGGCGACGGCCATATCGGCCTGAACATCAAGCCCCGTCTTTCCGGCCACGCCGCGCAGCTCGACCAGTTCGGCATCGAAACCGATGATGTCGAACGGGTGATCGCTCGCTTGAACGAGAATTATCCCGAAATCGAATGGCTCCAACGCAGCGGCGGCGCTTCGATCACGGCAATCTCGAGCCATGATCCCGCGGGCAACGTGTTTTTCGTCTCTCAAGTCGGAATGAAGGATTGCGGCGACGTGTATGTGGGAGCGGGCGGGGCGCAAGACCGGCTCATCGACCATTTCGCGCTGCGAGTCCTCGGCCCCGAAAAGGTGGCGGAATTCTACGCCCAAGTCTTCGGCTTCCAGACCATCGCAGGGCCAAAGGAAAGTCGGAACTTCTACCTCTCGGACGGACACGTGACCCTGGTGATCATCCCCTGGCAGATCAGCGATTTCGAAGGCACCGGCATCACCGCGAGGGGCATGGATCATATCGGCTTCAAGGTCGAGAGCATCGCCACACTGAAGGCCGATATCGATCGGGCCGCCGAAAAAAACCACCGCTTCCGTCCAAGCGCCAGCGTCGTCGGAAGGGGGAAAGAAGGCAAAGGCCGACTGGAAATGTTCCGCAAGGCCTGTCCGCTGGGCTGCCACCACATGGCCGATCTCGACGGCCTGCTCCTCGACGTCACCGAATAGCCGCCCCCGGCCATCGGCGAAGCTCGGTGCCGCGCCCGACGAAGAGCGGACGTCAACTCGATGTCTCCTTGTCACCCGATGCGGAAATAGGCTTCGAACCAGCCTGCGATCCGCCATCCCTCATTCGTGCCGCCAATAGATACCAAAAAAGAGATCGCTGGATTCGAGACCTTGCCCGCTCCCGGCCCCGTCACGATCCCAAGACCCTTGATCGACATAATTGAGCCATATTCCCCGCTTGAAGTATTTTCCAGACGACACTCCCGGGTCGGCAAGAATTCGGCCCGTTCGGTCCGGTGTGGGATCCTTCCCCATCCCCGTTTCCGGAATTTGCCTGTGGCTTGATGCGCGTTGGTCTCGGCCAGAGGATAGGGGTACGACCCACCTGCATTTGGGGTGTACCGATGAAATTGCCTGAATTGAAGATTACGACGGCCCTCACGCTGAGTATCAGCATTTTGGTTCTCTTGGCTGTGGGGCTTGTCCTTCTCGTCCAGCAGAATACTGGACGGAAAGTCATGTCCGATCTTGTGGTCCAGGTGGCGCTGCGAAATCTCGAAATTGCGGCACGGGGGATCACTGGTCACCTGGAGCCAGTTACCAAACAGGTTGAAGTCTTAGCTCACTTTCTAGAAGACGAGTCCTACAGCTTAGAGACCAAGCCTCGGTTGGCGGATCTGTTGATGGGCTCGGCTACGAGTCTGCCCCAGATCGAGAGTATCTTGGTCCTGGGCAGCGACGGCCGCGCAGCACGCCTTCGCCGTGGCGCGGACTACGGACAGTACGAAGTCACTTTTCCCAATCTCGGCAAGGTCCGAGCGTTCAAGGCCGCATTGACGGAAATGGAGAAGAGGGATGCCGGCTATTGGGGACATCAATTCCAGAGTTCCCAAAACGAGGCCACTTTCGTCACCTACCGTCGGCCACTTCGCAAGAACGGCCGTTTTTTTGGGATGATCGGGGCTGCCGTCTCCATAAAAGGCTTGTCAACGTTGACAATGGAATCGGGCGGCACGTTCGGTAACACGACATTCGTGATGCATGGCGAAGATGATGTGATTGCCCATCCACGGCTTACCGAATCTTTCCCGCGGGATGGGAGCAGTCCGGCGGTCTCCGTCGCTCGACTGGGGGACAACGTCATTGCCGCACTCGATAAGGCGGTTCTTTCGAAATTTTCTAAGATACCCGCCGCGGAGAATACGCAGGTGTTTGAGCTCACGGCGGGAGACGTCCCGTATCTGTTGTTCCGAAAGACCTTGCACGGGTTTGGCGACCCTCCTTTCGTCATCGGCTTCTATCAACCGGCAAGAGAAGTGAACGCTCCTTTGAACCCGCTGTATTCCTCGGGTCTGATTGGTTTGGGCATTCTGCTGTTTGCTCTCACGAGTACGGCTTTTCTCAGCCGCGCGATTGCACGTCCGATACGGCGCATGACCGATAGCGTTACAAAGGTGGGTAGGTTCAGTCCTTCGCAAGTCAGACCCGCCCCCGAGACCTGGATTAGGGAAGTCAGCGATCTCGCCAGGTCGTTCAATGGCATGTTGAACGGATTGCGTTACTTCGAGACCTATGTTCCGCAGAAACTGGTGCAGCAGCTGATCAAACAGGAAGGGGGCCCGGAAGTCGTCTCCGAGGAGCGTGAACTCACGGTCATGTTCACGGATATCGCTGACTTCACCGGCTTGTGCGAAAACATGACGGCGCAGGAAGTCGCGAATTTTCTCAACGAGCATTTCACCCTGTTAGCCAAATACGTGGAGGATGAGGGGGGAACTATCGACAAATTTATCGGCGATGCGATGATGGTATTTTGGGGCGCTCCGGAACCGCTTGAGAATTCTGCTGAGAAGGCATGCAGGGCAGCCCAAAAAATTGCCACGGCGGTAACCAAGAAAAATGAGCTTCGAAGGTCCAATGACGAGGCCATCGTGCGAATTCGGTTGGGTGTTCACACCGGCCCTCTCGTGGTCGGCAATATCGGTTCGCCAAGCCGCATCAATTACACAGTGGTCGGGGACACGGTGAATGCCACCCAACGGCTCGAGTCACTCGGAAAAGAAATCGCTCCAAACGATGTGGCGACCATTCTGATAAGCGATGCGACTGCACGATCGCTACCCGCCGAATTTCGAACCAAGCCTGTCGGATCGTTTGAGGTAAAGGGGAGATCGGAAACCATTACCGTTCATCGGTTGATGGTCTGATCGTGGTTAATTTCTTTGATTTCATTTTGACGACCTGAGCCCTCATGTCCGCTTCTTTTGGCTGTGAGCGGCCGTCCGGTTAACGTGTGAAGAATTCCGGGAACGGCACGGCGACGGGTTCGCACGCCTCCGATCCGCCGGGCTGCCCGGCCTAATAGGCGTATTCGCGGTAGATGGGATCGACGTTGCCGTTCCATCGGCCATTGTAGTTGGCGAGTTTGATCTCGGCCGGCGTTTCGCCACGCTCAAGGATTTCTACCAACGTGTCGAGATGGTGCACCTCGTCGGGCGCACCGCCTTCTTCCGCCCGCGCGCGGCGCTTGAGGCCGTCCCTGGCGATGGCGACCACTTCTTCGGCCAGCGCCTTGAGCGGCCGGCCGCGGAACTCGGTCTTGAGCGCCCGTTTCGGCACCTCGGCGCGAAGATATTCGTGCTCCGCCGTCGTGAAATCAGCCACCAAGCCTGCCGCTCGGGATTGGGCGTTGGAATCATAGAGGAGCCCCACCCAGAACGCCGGCAGGGCGCAGATGCGCCGCCACGGCCCGCCGTCGGCGCCCCGCATCTCCAGGAACCGCTTTAACCGCACCTCCGGGAACACCGTGGTCAGGTGGTCGACCCAATCGTCCATGGTAGGAATTTCGCCGGGCAGGGCGGGCAGGCGACCGGCCATGAAATCCCGGAAGGACTGGCCCGCGGCATCGATGTAGCGCCCGTCGCGGTAGACGAAATACATCGGCACGTCGAGCATGTAATCGGCGTAACGTTCGAATCCGAAACCGTCTTCGAACACGAAGGGCAGCGTGCCGCAGCGGTCCGGGTCGGTATCGGTCCACACGAAGCTGCGGTAGCTCAAATACCCCGAAGGCTTGCCCTCGACGAAGGGCGAATTGGCGAACAGGGCGGTGACGATGGGCTGCAGCGCCAGGCCGATGCGGAATTTTTCCACCATGTCGGCCTCGCTCTCGAAATCAAGGTTCACCTGAATGGTGCAGGTGCGGATCATCATGTCGATGCCGTGATCGCCCTTGGTGGGCATGTAGGCGCGCATGATTCCATAGCGACCCTTGGGCATCCATTCGACGTCCTCACGCCGCCACTTGGGGTTGAAGCCGATGCCGAGGAACCCCGCGCCGATTTCGGCCGCCACTTCCTTGACCTGGGCGAGATGTTCATGCACCTCGCGGCATGTCTGGTGGAGGGTTTCCAGGGTGTCGCCGGACAGTTCGAACTGTCCGCCCGGTTCCAGGGTGATCGAAGCGCCGTCCTTACGCAGGGCGATGGGCAGGCCGTTTTCGGTCACCGGCAGCCATCCGAACCGGGTCAGGCCTTCCAGCATGGCGCGGATCGAGCATGGCCCGTCATAGGGCAGCGGCCGCAGGGTCGCCAGGTTGAAGGCGAACTTTTCATGTTCCGTGCCGATGCGCCAATCGGCCCGTTGCTTGCACCCGGCGGCAAGGTATTGAACGAGCTGGTCCTTGGTGGTGACAGGCTCGGCGGTATCGGCGGACTCAGGCATGGGGCGGGATGGAACTCCCTTCAAGGCCCGCTGCGGCGGGGTGTGATGATGGCGCCCGGCATCACGATCCAGGGGTCGCCCCGGCCCAATCGCCGAGCGCTGCCTGCCAGCAGGCCAGCGCCGCGACGGCGGCGGTATCGGCCCGCAACAGGCGGGGACCGAGGCTCACAGGCATAACAAAAGGCAGTTTCGACAACGCGTCAAGCTCATCGGTGGAAAAGCCCCCCTCGGGCCCGATCAGGATCGCCCAGGGAAGCCGGGCGGCGTCCCGGGCCGCGGCCAAGGCATCGGCTACCGGCGGCCCGGACCCGGATTCGTCGCAGAACATCAAGCGGCGGTCCGCGGGCCAGGTCTCCAGCAGCGCGCCAAGCAGCGCGGGCTCCCCGACCTCCGGCACGGTCAGGCGGCCGGTCTGCTGCGCCGCCTCCACCGCGTTGGCGGCGAGACGGTCGGTGTTGACCCGGCTGACCGCGGTCCGATCGGTGATCACCGGCTGCAGCCGGGAGACGCCCAGTTCCGTCGCTTTCTGGGCTAGGTAATCGATGCGGGCATGCTTGATCGGCGCGAACAGCAGCCAGAGGTCGGGTTCCCGCCCCTGGGACCGCCGCAGGACCCCGACATCGACCGACGCCCAGCCCTTGCCGAACCCGGCGATGGCACCGGTCCATTCGCCGTCGCGTCCGTTGAACAAGCCGATCACGTCGCCCGCCTTGAGGCGGAGCACATGGCGCAGGTAATGCGCCTGGGCGGGCTTGAGCCCGACGCTCGCCCCCGCCGACAAAGGATCGGCGACGAACAGGCGCGCCCGGACGGCGGGCGGCCCGGCGGGCTCGGTGCTGGAGGGGTCTTGTGCGCCTGTCATGTTCCGCCTTGTCCTGAAGTGCTTTAGAGTAGCCCCATGGAACCCGCGGAGACAACGGCCAGCGACATGCCCCAGGGCGGCTGGGTCGACCGCATGCCGGGGGCCGCCCGGCCCTACCTGCGCCTCGCCCGCCTCGATCGGCCGATCGGCACCTGGCTTCTGCTGTTCCCCTGCTGGTGGGGGCTGGTCCTGGCGAGCCCCGGCTTGGCCGCGCCGCGCCACCTCGCCCTCCTCGCCGTCCTGTTCGCATTGGGCGCCGCGGTGATGCGCGGTGCCGGCTGCACCTTCAACGACATCATCGACCGCGACATCGACGCCAAGGTCGCGCGAACCAAGAGCCGGCCGATCCCGTCGGGCGCCGTCAGCCCCGGCCAGGCGGCAGCGTTCCTGGTGCTCCAACTCGCCCTCGGTCTTGCGATCCTGCTATCCTTCAACCGCTTCACCATCGTGCTCGGATTCTCCTCCCTGCTTCTGGTGGCCGCCTACCCGTTCATGAAGCGCATCACCTATTGGCCCCAGGCCTGGCTCGGCCTGACCTTCAATTGGGGGGCGCTTCTGGGCTTCGCCGCCGTAGCCGGGGACATCGGGCCGCCTGCGCTTCTGCTTTACGCGGCGGGATTCTTCTGGACGCTGGGTTACGACACCATCTACGCCCACCAGGACAAGGACGACGACCTGATCGCCGGGGTCAAGTCCCTGGCGTTGAAACTGGGAGACGGCACGCGTCCCTGGCTGGTCGGGTTCTACACTGTGGCTGCGGCGCTGATGGTCGCGGCGGGCATCGCGGCGGGGCTCGGCTGGCCGTTTTATGCGCTGTCGGCTTTGGCTTTCGCCCAGCTCCTGTGGCAGGCCCTGACCGCCGCCCTCGACGATCCCGCGGACTGCCTCGCCAAGTTCCGCTCCAACCGCCTGTTCGGCTGGCTGGTGCTGGCCGCCCTGATCGCCGGCCAAGCCTGGCCGGCGGCGCCAAGTTCATGACCGCAGCCCTTGATCGAAACGCGGCCGACGCCTTCATCGCCGCCAACACCGCGCCGGGCCACCATCCCCTGGTGCCGGAAATCGGCCTCAGCCTCGCCAGCGCGATCACGCCGATCTGGCACGCCAGCGAAGAGTCCCTCGCCGCCAAGGGGGTGGAGCCGCCCTTCTGGGCCTTCGCCTGGCCGGGGGGCACGGCGCTGGCGCGCTTCCTTTTGGATCACCCGGAACAGGTGCGGGACAAGGATGTCTTCGACGTCGCCGCGGGCAGCGCCATCGCCGCCATCGCCGCTGCCCTCTCCGGCGCCGCCCGGGTGCGCGCGGCGGACATCGACGCCTTGGCCTGCGCCGCCATGGACCGCAACGCGGACCTGAACGGCGCGGCGATCGAGGTGATTGGCGGCGATCCCCTCGCCGCCCCGCCGCCGGCCGCCGGCGTCATCCTGGCCGGTGACGTGTTCTACGACCGGGACATGGCGGCCCGCATCGAGCCCTGGCTGCGTAGCGCATCGGCGCAGGGCGCGGAGGTTCTGGTCGCCGATCCCGGGCGCGCCTATCTTCCCGAAGAAGGCCTCGTCGAGATCGCCCGCTACGCGGTGCCGACAGTGCTGGATCTGGAAGACCGGGAGGTTCGTGAGACGGTCATCTACCGGCTCGGGCGGTGATGCTCAGACCGCCTTCACCTCGATCACCCGCATGGCGCCGTGTTCGAAGGGATGGGCGGTGCCGGCCAGCGCCCGGGAGCGTTCCAGACGCACCCCCTCGTTTTCCACGTTTTCGCGGATGAAGGGCTCAAGCCAGGCCCCCGGCGCCGTCAGGGCGCGAACCACCTCCTGCATCTCCGCCTGGCTGCGGGCGGGATAGCGCCGCGCGCGGGCCGGCACCTCGGCCAGGCTGACCGGTCCGCCGTCATGGTTCAGGCACCCCGCCACCGAGATATAGGCGAAGGCGCTATCCAGGTTGCCGATGCCTTCGACCTCGATGCGCAGATTGCGAAGTTCCGAGAAATGGTAGTTGACGCCGGGCTGCTCGGTCCCGTGCATGACGGCGAGCTCATGCTCGTCGAGCCAGGTGATGAAGGTCTCCAGCACCGTGCCGGGCGAGGGAAACAGGGTCGCCGGCACCGATCCGTAGGACGTGATATGGGCGTTGTAGACCGAATCGAAATCGGCCAGATCGGCGCGGGTGACGGGAATCGAAGCCCCCCGGTCGAAGGCCTGGTATTTGCGCGCGAGCTGCCTGGGCGCCGCGTTGGAGCCCGAGGCGATCACCGGCACCCGGCCTTTGACGGCGGCGACGGGTGCCTCGAGCGTGACCTTCTCACCCCGGCGGAACAGATACGATTCGCCCGGATGGCCAAAGGGGTAGGACTTGGCCCAGGCGACGATGTCGGAAGGGTCGGACGGCGGGTTCATGGCCGCCATTATCGCCGCTGATGCGCGGTCCTCACAAGCACCCAACTCAGCGATGCGCAGCTGCCAGCCTGATCCTGCGGGCGGCGCTCAGGCGTCCTCGGTGATAGTGAAGCGCGTGTTGCACTCATCGATGGCTTGCCAGGACAGCTCCGCCCAGGCGGATTTGGCTTCTTCATAGGAGATGAAGGGACCGATGCGCACGTCCTCGGCCCCGGGAGCCAAGTCCGAGAAACGCGTCGAGGCATACCTGCCACCGATGACCCAATAGGTGGTCATGGAGCTCCTCCTGAGCTCGGTTTCGCCGCAATTTCTTTGCGCTTCCCCCGGCGGCTCCAGTGCCGCAAAGGGGGAATCGGATTTAGAATCGCACAGGCGGATTTAAAAACCGTAAAATCCGCCCATGAGCCATTCTTCGCTGCGCGATTTCATCGCCACCCTGGACCGGCGCGGGGCCCTTGCCCGTATCACCGCCCCGGTCTCCCCGGCGCTCGAAATGACCGAGATCCAGACTCGGCTTCTGGCCGAAAAGGGCCCGGCTGTCCTTTACGAGACCTTGGCCGGCGAAGGCGCGCCCTATGCCGCGCCATGGCCGCGCCAAGTCCTGTCCAACCTGTTCGGCACCGTCGAGCGGGTCGCCTGGGCCATGGGCCGGCAGCCCGACGAGCTCCGCACACTGGGCGAGACGCTGGCCTTTCTCAAGCAGCCGGAGCCGCCGGCTTCCCTGAAAGAAGCCGCCCGCCTGCTGCCAGTCCTGAAGGCGGCACTCGCCCGCAAGCCCAAGACGGTCGCCAGGCCGCCCTGCCAGGACGTCGTGCTGAAGGGTGCGGAGATCGACCTCGCCCGGCTGCCGATCCAGACCTGCTGGCCGGGCGAACCGGCACCGCTGATCACCTTTCCCCTGGTGGTGACGCGCGCCCCCGGCGCGGCGCCGGAAGACGCCAATCTCGGCATCTACCGCATGCAGGTGACCGGACGCGACACCACATTGATGCGCTGGCTGGCGCATCGCGGCGGCGCGCGCCATCACGCCCAGCAACGAGAAGATAGCAATGCCTCCCTGCCGGTGGCCGCCGTCATCGGCGCCGATCCCGCGACGATCCTGGCCGCCGTCACGCCGGTGCCGGACAACGTTCCGGAATACGCCTTCGCCGGTCTCCTGCGCGGCACGCGCACGGTGCTGGCCGATTGCGTGAGCGTCCCCCTCAAGGTGCCGGCCGAGGCCGAGATCGTCATCGAAGGCCACGTGTCGTTGGCGGATACCGGCGCGGAAGGCCCCTATGGCGATCACACCGGCTATTACAACGCGGTGGAGCGTTTCCCGGTGTTCACCGTCTCCGCCATCACCATGCGCGAGGACCCGATCTATCTGACCACCTTCACCGGCCGACCGCCCGACGAGCCGTCCGTCCTGGGCCTGGCGCTGAACGAGGTCTTCGTCCCCATGCTGCGCCAACAGTTCCCGGAGATCGTGGATTTCTACCTGCCGCCCGAGGCGTGTTCCTACCGCATCGCCGTGGTCTCGATCAAGAAGGCCTATCCCGGTCACGCCAAGCGGGTGATGATGGGCATCTGGTCGTTTCTGCGCCAGTTCCTCTACACCAAGTTCATCATCGTCGTGGACGACGATATCGACGTGCGCGACTGGAGCGACGTGATGTGGGCGGTCTCGACCCGCATGGACCCGGGCCGCGACATCACCATCATCGAGAACACGCCGATCGACTATCTCGATTTCGCCTCGCCGATCTCGGGCCTCGGCGGCAAGGCGGGACTGGACGCCACCAACAAGATCGGCCCGGAAACCGCGCGCGATTGGGGCCGCGAGATCCGCATGGGCCAAGACATCATCGACGAAGTCAGCCGCAAATGGCCCGATTACGGCCTGCCCGGCCCCGGCTCCCCGATCTGGAAGGACAAGGATGAGGCCTAGCGGAAGGGCAGGACGGGACGAGGGCTAGGTCCGCCCCCCGGGCCCCCTTGCCCGGCCACGGGACCGAGCCTGCGCCAGAGGGTGGCGGGCAGCGAAACGCGGTGTCGTGCGGGGCCCTTTGACGGCCCGCGGCGGGGCAGCGGCGGGCGTCTATTGCGGCCCTCTCGCCCGGCACGGCAATTGGCCGAACGTGCCCGCCCGCCAAAGGGGCGCCCGGCCCCCGCGACGGGGCCGGGTGACGGAACGGGCCGGGCGCTATCTATATTGCGATTCTATTTGCAGTCGACGTTGGTGGACTCGGCGCCGAGCTTGGGCATGGAGAACGTACAGGTCATGCCCACCTTCACAGCGCTCCGTTTGGCCTTCTTGCCGCCGATGGTGATCTTGGTGCGCGAACCCGAGATCTTGGTCTTGATCTCCTTGCCCTTGTCCATGAAGAACATCGTGCGGCCTTTGCGCTCAAGCTTGGTGACTTTGGTGGTCACTTTCACCAAGTGAATCTTGGCTTGCTTCGTGATACCTTTGAATTTGATGAGTTCCTTGGCATTAGCGAGGACCTTTTTTGGCGTCTTCGCCAATTCCTCCATCACCTTCTGCATTTCCTCGCCGGAGATCGGATCTACGTCACGGTGTTCCTTGTTGGCGTCGGCCACGAATTTCGGATCCTCTGCCATTTTCATGAAGGCCGCGCGCATGAAGGTGACGCGCTCCTTCGGCACCTTGGGTCCATAAGCGTAGGGGCGACTTAGAGTCTTGCCGGTCAACATCAACTTGAAAACCGCCCGCGCATCTTCGACCGAGTACTGCGGAAGGACGTTTTCGCGGGTGACGAAATCCATCATCATCGGCACCCCCATCTTGGTGAGGTCCTTGACCGGCTTGAGCGTAACCTGGACAAGGGGCTTGATCTTTTTTTCGGGGAGCCACGTGGGGTTCCCTGCCTTCACGCTGGCCCAGGTCTGACTGATACCCTCGACCTCCCCGCGCTCCATGGCGATGCGGATCATCGGTGCCGACTTGTAACCCTTGATGAGAGCGAACTTGGTGCCCAGCAGGTTGTTGGCGAGGGCGGGATAGAATTCCGTGTCGTTGGGCCCGGAGCTGCCGAAAAACACGGGGTTCTTGAAGGCGTCCTTGAAGGTCTGGACCTTCGCCGTGTGCCACACATAAAGCGCCCCGGCGTCGGAATTCAGGCTGCCGAGCCACTGGAACTTGGTGGCGTCGAATTTCGGGCCCTTCTCGCCCATGATCTCTAGGATCGGCGCTCCGCGCTGGATGGCGGCGATGATGGTTCCATCCTGCGGGGCCACCGCATAGACGAAATTGGCCGCGTTGATCGAGGCGGCACCCGGCCGGTTCTGGACGATGATATTGGGCGAACCCGGGATATAGCGGCGCAGGTGGCGCGCGGTGGTCCTGGCATAGGTGTCGTAGCCGCCCCCCGGCGCGGAGCCGACGATGACCTTCACGACCTTGCTTTTGTAGAAATCTTCGATGGGATCGGCGCTGGCCGGGTTATGGTTACAAACAACGGTGGCAAACGATGCTGTAAGCAACGCGGAAAACAGCTTTACCTTCGGCGTCATGGTCGTCACCTCCCTATGTTGGCGGAGATCACATTCACGATCGAATATCCTCCGCTGATGCATCTGGGCGTCTTCGGCCGCGCGGATCGCACCGTCGAGTGATGATTATGGAACCGATCCCGGACGGAGTCACGGGAGGACACATGCGCCACGCGGATCTCCGCGCCGACCCGACGAAGATCGCGACAAGGATACGAGAGGAAACGGAACATGCCCCACGATGCGACGCAGAGTGACTGGACAGAAATCACCACGACTTCGAAAAAAGCCGGGCTCGGGACTTTCGCCACGCCCAAGATGCCCTACGACCGGTTCATGGAGGAGCAGGAGATCCCCATCTATCGCGATATCGGCGTCAGCAAGGTTCAGGACCTGCCGATGAAGCATTGGAGCCGCATGGGCGGCAAGGGAAGCTTCATTCAGCTTTACGGCACCGAGGGGCTATGGGGATCCTATGTCATCGAGGTGCCGGGCTCAGGCGCGTTGAACGAGGAAAAACATGTCTATGAAGAGATGTATCTGGTGGTCGAAGGCCGGGGATCCACGGAAATCTGGCAGGACGGCGGCGAGAAACAGATCTTCGAGTGGCAGCGCGGCTCACTGTTTTCGATCCCGATGAACGCCAACCACAGGATCGTCAATGCGGCCTCGACGCCGGCCATTCTTTTGGCAGGCACCTCGGCACCCAACGCCATGAACCTCTATGACAACACCGAATTCATCTACAATTGCGATTTCGTTTTTCGCGACCGCTACAACGGCCAAGACGACTATTTCCAGCCGAACGACGACCTGTCGCCGGATCCCGTGCGCGGACTCGCCATGCGGCGGACCAACATCATCCCCGACATCATCAATTGCGAACTGCCCCTGGACAACCGACGCTCACCGGGCTACCGGCGGATCGAGCCGCATATGGCCGGCAACCGGTTCTATCTCTGGCTCGGGCAGCACGAGACGGGGCGCTATTCCAAGGCCCACTATCACGGTTCCGCCGCCGTGTTGGTCTGCGTCAAGGGCAAGGGATACACCTACACTTGGCCCACCAGCATCGGACCGACGCCGTGGAAGGACGGCAAGGCCGAGATGGTCAAGCGCGTCGACTACGAACCGGTCGGCATGGTCAGCGCGGCGCCCATGAGCGGCGACTGGTTCCACCAGCATTTCGGCGTTTCCAAGGAACCGTTGCGGCTGTCGGCCTGGATGGGCCCCAACAATGCCCGGGGCCGCAAGCCGGGCCTGCCGGGCGCCACGAC
>JAOTVC010000057.1 GCA_029863585.1 Alphaproteobacteria bacterium
CGGGGCCCCGGGCTTCGCACCGTGCCTTTGAACCCTGCCGGATGAAGGCAGGATGAAGGGATCCGTCAGGGATCCTTTACGCCTCAGTTATTCCCCTTGCTGGGGTTATCGAATTTCTCTTTGTCGTGGCCGGGGCCCTGGCCCTGGCCTTCGTTCGGGGTGCCGTTGCCGCCGCCGCCGCCCAGGCCGACGCCGCAATTGCCCGTGCCTTCCTTGTTGCCCTTGTTATGGGCGGCGCAAATGCCGTCACCGCTCAGCACGATTTCCGGCTTGAAGGCATTGCCGAGACGATCGCTGATCCCCGGTCCGATGTACTGGAAGCTGCCGAGCACGATGAGGAAGCCGACACCTCCGAAAAGGATGCAGTATTCCAGGGAAGTGACGCCCTTCTCGTCCTTCCGCAGCGTTCCGATTTCTTGTTTCAATTGCGCGGACATTGCCGCCTCCGTCCAACCGATTGAATTCCGCCATATATAATAATAGAGGAGGATAATTACAATTAAATTAAGTTAAAATTTTATCAAAATATTAATATTAATTAACATTTACTGTTAACGATATGTAGTATTTCTTAACCTTAATTCCAGGGCGCCGTGCCGGCACGTGATCTACTACTCCGGAATTCGCGCAACCTCGGGCGCCGGAGGCACCGGGCACGGCGGCTCGCGGCCGTCTCCGGCCTCGGTTCCGCGCGGGCAGCGCAAAGCCCGGGGCTTGGGGGAGCCCCGGGCTTTACCCTTATCCCGCGGCCCCCGCGAGACGAGGCGCTGGGGAGCGGGCTTCTCAATTCCTGGTCGGCATGGGCCTTTACCCCGGCCCGCGTCCTTGCGGGGCCTCGTGATCCAGGCCGCCGCTTCCGGGAAGGTTCCTGGTCCACCAATCCCGTTGAATTTCGATAGATTTATATGTGGATTTACAAATAAGTACAAATAAAATAGGTTCGAAATTTAGTAATATATAAACTAAATACAATAAAAAATTTATATTGAATTAATATTGTATATTTTTGTATTTATTTCAGGCGTTTGAGACCCCGTTCGATGTGTTGATTGTCGAAATTTCGACCCGGGTAATCGGGGCATCTTTGCCTCCCTCTCGCTGTCGTGCCTTCACCAGGGTCAAGGCATGGGGCAGAAGCCGGTTCCGTAGTGACCGGTGGGGGTGAAGGCGGGACGGATTCCCAATGCCCGGTGCGATTGAACCGGCGCCCGGACGGCGCGGTCTAGCCGCGGCCCAGGCGGGAAGCGGCGATGGCGATGCGCCGGTAAAGGCTGGCAAAGGGGCTGATCAGCGGGTGGGTGTTGATGCCGGAATAGACGACGCCGCCGGAGCGCCGGCCGATGCCCGCCAGCACCGCCTCGCGGTCATCGGTGAAAGGGGCATCGGCATTCTTGCGCAGGCAGGCGCATCTGAGTCCGTTGATGACCTCGGAAGAGACCAGGGTGTAGCCGTTGAGTTCGGCAAGGGTCTCGAAAAAGCGGTGGCTGTAGTAATTGTTGCAATGGTTCTTCCACCTCCCTCGCTGCTCGAGCTCATCCAGGTCCGGCACCAGATGGACGGAGATGCCGCCCACCTTGAGGCAGTCATGGATGTTCATGAAGCAGGTGTGCTGGGCTTCCAGCGGCTCGACATGCTCGGTGGTGCCGGAATTGGTTACGATATCGAAGGCGGCCCGCCATTGGGGATCCGCGATGGGTTGGGCGAGGTCGATGGCAAGGGCGCCGTGCGCGCCGTTCAAATCGAAGGAGACGTGGTCCACCCCCCGGTTTCGGTAGTATTCCTTGCCGGTGGTTTCCGGGATGCCATCGGCTTTGATGACCTGGTCGCCGAGCTCCAGCATGCGCGTGCCGGCAAACCCGCCCAAGGCGCCATCGACGCAGGTCTGAATGTAGTCGAGATAGGCGGGCTGCAGCGCCATCGTTACCGTTCTCCGTGGGGGGCCGTCCTCATAGCACGGATCGTGCCCGGGCGTATCGATCCGAACGTCGGCGCGGGCAGGGTCGAGGCCTGTCCCGGGCGGCTGTCGCCGCGCCTAGGCGCCGCCTTCGTCGATGCGCTTGGCGAGGTCGCTTTCCAACTCCACCAGATCGTCGGGCGGCGGCATGCCCGTGGCTTTGATCTCGTCGATCAATTCCTTCACCTTGAAGTGAATTTCGTGAAGGTCCTCCGGGGCGTGGTCCGCCCGCTGCGCCAGCAGGTTGATGGCCGCGAGGAGTTCGGTCTTGTCCATGGAATCTCCGCTTCGCTGCGTTCGCCGAAGTCTATCGCCGCGCGTTGCCGAGACCAAGGGAATATGGGGCGGACCCTGCCGGCCGATGCGGCAAGGGATTCGGGGCGGCGGCGCGGTCCGCCGGGCCGCGCGCTAGGCGGAGAGCGACCAGTTGTCGGTCTGGACGAAATGCTTGGCGGCGAAACGGTAGGTCTCGCGGATGGCGTATTCCGCCTCGGTTGGGCTATTGGTATCGCAGTTGGCCCAGACCGCCATGAGGTCTTCCCACGTCAGGTAAACCTGGCGAAATTGGTCGCGGACCTTGCGCACAAGCTCCACCTTGACGTCGTAATCGCGCAAAGTGCCGAGGACGTCGCCGACCTCAGCGTCGAGGGCCGGGAATTTCTTGAACAGCGTGCGCACCGGCTTCTCAAGCAGGGTGTTGCAGCGGGTGATGGCCTCGCCCATGTTGGAATCGCTGCGGTGGATCTTGTAGATCTCCTTGAGAGTCTTGGCGATGTCCAGGATCTGACCCAGTTGATCGCGCAACGCCTCGATATAGGACATCTCCTGGGCGAAGCGGTCGACCAGTTGGACGACGTCCTCGCGCTTTTCCTTGCCGTAGCCTAGAGCCTCGGCGATCTCGCTGAAGGCTTGTTGGACCAGTTTCTTGGTTTCCGGGTCTTCGGCGCGTTCGAGGAACTTGCGTGGGTCCGTAGACTCAACCTCTTCTTTGGTCAGCCAGGCGATCAGCTGCATGGTGATCCGCGCCTTGGCCGCGATCAGGTATTTCTCGTCCACCATCCAGGAGGCCTCGCCGGTCAAGACCTCTAGCGGCACCGAATCGCCCGGGTGGATTTCACGAACGAATTCGAGGCCGTCGATGGCGTATTCCAGGAGTTTTTCGTCCTTGGACCCGGCTTCGATCTCGAATACCGATCTCAGCTGCTTGATGGGAACCGCGCCGACGGTTTCGCCCATCGAGACATAGAGCGCGACCTCGCCGCCGCTGGTTTTGCGGAAGACGGCGCCTTCGACCCCGAACACCCGGTTTTCGAAGTCGAATTTCACATTTTCTGGGCTGCTCACGGTTTTTGAGCTCCCGCCGTCGACCCTGTTGCCGGACCGGCCCCGGCGCATCCCGGGCCGTGGCCATCAAGCCGTCCAAAATAATGTGATTTCCCTTAAGAGATGGTTACCTGCCCGGGCTCGGCTGCGCATCGGAGGCGGCGGATTGGCGGGCCGGGCAGCGACCGACGCGTTCGATCCGGACCGGAACGAGGCCGGCGCGCACGAATTGGAGCGCCCGGGCCGCGCGGTAGGACAGGTCGACGATGCGGCCTCGGATGAACGGTCCCCGGTCGTTGACGGTCACCAGAACCGAACGTCCGTTACGCTTGTTGGTCACCCGGATGCGGCTGCCGAAAGGCAGGTTGCGATGGGCTGCGGTGAAGTCGTGCATATTGTAGATTTGGCCGCTTGCCGTCCGCCGCCCGTGGTAGGGCCGGCCATACCAGGATGCCGTACCTTCCTGTCGGAACGCCCGGGCCGGCACGCAGGCGGGCGCTGCGGGCCGTGCGGCACGGGATGCCGGGGGCGGCACCGGCCGCGCTCCCGGGCCGGGCGGCGGCGCGTGCCCGACCTCGGCACAGCCGATCACGGCGAGGGACATCACGCCCGCCAGCACACCCATGGACTTGGAGATGAACGCCATCTGAAACCTCTTGCCGGGCATCGCTTCGAGGAGGGGCATTGCGCCAAGGAGCGCCGCCCCTCGGGCTCCCGCTTGATCACGATTGTCCCGGTGCCATCCTTTACCGTTCGTAAAAATTGCATCGATGTCGAAATTTCCGCGGCGAAACACCGAAGGTCTCAAAGTTCTTCCATTGGCCAAAAGCGGGCATCGCCGGATAATGAATGCTATGGTTCCTGTGCCGCTTGGGAACGATGGCAGGTTTTCCGGGCGCGCCATCGGTGCAAGCGCACCGTGGAGAGAAAGAATCTCGGGCCAGGTTTTTCGCAGCGGGGGCGGACATGTCGGAGGCAGGCATCGCGGAACCGGACAGGGCTTACGCCGATAAGCTCGATCAGGAGCTGACTCGGCTAGCCCAGGCCCAGTTCGATACGCCGGAATTCAAGCGCCTCTTCGCGACGCCCTTGACCATCGAACGCGCCCGTTTCTTCGCTATCCAGTTCGTGCACTACAACGTCAACCGGCGCGATTGCTGGGGCTACATCCAGGCCCGGGCGCCGTGGGACGTGAAGCGCGTCATCTGGGAGCACGAAAAGGACGAGCTTCACTTCGACCCGCGCGGCGATGCCGATCACCGTGAGTTGATGGCCAAGGAAGCGCTGGCGCTGGGGGCGAGTGCGGAGGCAGTTGCCAACACGGGACCGACGCCGCTTCTGGAAGCGGCCCAGATGGCCTTTGTGCATCTTGCCCAGAACCTGCCGTGGCTCGGCGCGCTCACCGCATCGCATTTTCTCGAGCGCCGCAACAATTCGGATCTGATCGAAGGCGGCGGGTTCTCCGCCCGTTGGCGCAAGCGGTTGGTCGACGAGCTCGGCATCGATCCCAAAGGTCTGATTTCCAGCAACGTCCATGTCGCGGCCGATGTCGATCATTCGGATTCGATTTGGGCCGCCATCTCGGACCACGTGGTGGATGAGGAATCCTACAATGCCGCTTTCAGGGGCGGGCAGGCCTGTGCCATCGTCGACCGCGCCTATCGGGCGGCGCTGGCCCACGGCATGGAGGGAATCTGACCGCTATCGGCAATCGGTTGGGCCGGCCGGCAGGAAACATGGATCAAACGCAACCGACACCAACGGCAATAAACGACAGTTAAGGAGGCCATCGATGAAAAACACTGCGACACGGGGACTGGTCGCGCTCGGCGCTGCCGCGGCGATGATCGCGCTGCCCCAGATCGCCGGCGCGGCGCCGGCCGATTTCTACAAGGGCAAGAAGGTGACGTTCTATGTGGGCTACAGCCCCGGGGGCGGCTACGACACCTATAGCCGGTTGGCGGCGCGCCACCTCGGCCGGCACATTCCCGGCAAGCCCGGCATGATCGTCAAGAACCGGCCCGGTGCGGGAAGCCTGAAGCTCGCCAACGAGCTCTACCTGAGCCTGCCCAAGGACGGCTCGGTGATCGGCATGATCGGCAACAATCTGCATCTCTCCGAGCTGATCGGCCGTCCCAACATTCATTTCACTTCCGTCAAGTTCAACTGGATCGGCCGTCTGACCGATGGCGATACGATCTTCGTTGTCCGGCCCGATGCCGGCGTAAATTCCTTCGCCGACGTGCAGAAGAAACAGGTTCTGGTGGGCGTGCCCGGAGCCGGTTCGGCGACCACGTTAATGCTGACGGTGGTCAACAATGTCCTCGGCGCGAAGTTCAAGTTCATTTCCGGTTACAAGGGCAGCTCGGGCATCCGCCTCGCCGTCGAGCGGGGCGAGGTCCAGGGATTGCAGAGCATCATCTGGTCGGTGCACAAGCCCTGGATCGAGCGCAACAAGATGAAGGTCCTCTACCAGATTCCGATCCCGCGCCTTGAGAGCATCAAGCAATTTCCCAGCATCATCGAATTCGCGAAAACGTCGGAACAGAAGAAGCTGATCAACTTCTTTGCGTCCTACGTGACCGTGGGACGGTCCATCGTGGCCCCTCCGGGCATCCCCGATGACCGGGTGACGGCGTTGCGGGCGGCGTTCCTGGAAATGACCAAGGACAAGGCCCTGCTGGCGGAAGTCGCCAAGAAAAAGACGCGCTTTCGCCCGATGTCCGGCCAAGACCTGCAGGCCCTCATCGCCTCGGCGTTCGATCTGACCGATGCCGAGAAGGCGAAGGCGAAAGAGGCGGCGCAAATCGGAAAATTGCAGAAGCGCAAGGTCGTCCTCGTCACTACCACCGCCAAGATCCTCGAGAAAAACAAGAAAGGCAGCCGCCTGACCCTGGTTGAGAAGGGTGGCAAGAAGGTCAAGGCCCTGGTGCACGGTCGGCGCACCAAGATCACGATCAACGGCAAGAAGGCCAAGCGGGGCGCGACCGCCGTCGGCATGACCTGCGAGATGGAATACGAAGGTTCGGGCAGTGAAGCGACCAAGCTGAACTGCAAGAACTGAGCGGGCTTTCATCGCGGCCGGGGGCCCAAAGGGGTGCCCCGGCCGTTTCTCCGGCAGGGGGGATGCGATGGCGCCAACCTATGTGAACGACAGGGACCGGGTGACCTTTCCGCCCGATCCCAACCCCAAGGTGCCGAAGCTGGTGGCCCCGCCGGGAAGTTGGGATACCCATTTTCACGTTTATGGGCCGCCCCACATTTTTCCCTATGTGGAGAAGCGCGCCTACACGCCGCCGGCGGCCCCGGTGGAGCATTACCTTTTGCTGAATTCCGCACTGGGGCTGGAGCGCGGCGTCATCGTCCAGCCCGCGGTCCACGGCACCGACACGCGGGTGACGGTGGATGCGGTGGCGAAGTCCGACGGCCGCCTGCGCGGCATGATCCGCGTCGATCCCGAACTGACGCCGGCGCGCGTCAAGGAACTGCACGGCCAGGGCATTCGCGCGCTGCGCTTCCCGGTGGCGCGCGAGCACGGCAACGCCTTCGACCCCACACTGTTCCACAAGACCGTCGCCGCCATGGAGACCAAATCCTGGATCGTCGACATGCAGATCAACGACGACGTGATCCATGAGAACGCCGACATGATCCGCAAGGTGCCCTTGCCCATGGTCATTGATACCTGGGGCCGGGTCGATCCCACGAAGGGGTTCGACCAGCCGTCGCTCCTGACGATTCTCGACCTGCTCTCGGAATCCAACGTCTATCTCAAGATCCACGGGGCCAACCGCTATCTCGATCGCGGCGTGCCGTACGAGAAGCTGGTGGAACTGGCCCGGCTCCTGATCGCCCGGGCGCCGGACAAGATCCTGTGGGGGACCGACTGGCCCCATTCCTTCGTGTTCGAGCCGCGCAAGATGCCCAATGACGGGGAGTTGCTCGACATGCTGCTGGATTTCGCCCCCGATGAGGCCGACCGCAGGAAAATCCTGGTCGATAACCCGAAGGCGCTGTTCGACTTCGATTGAGGGGTGGGGCCTCAGCGGAATCGCAGGTTATCGCGCGACAACTGGGCAATCGACGCGCAGCCCATCAGCGTCGTGTCACGCACAAGTTCCTCGCGCATGAGCGCCAGCGCCCGGTCGACCCCTGCCTCGCCGGCGGCGGCCAGGGGAAAAAGGTAATAGCGCCCGAGGCCGACCGCCTTGGCCCCGAGAGACAGCGCCTTCAACACATGGGTGCCGCGCTGCACCCCGCCGTCCATCAGCACATCGAGCCGATCGCCCACGGCGTCGACGATTTCCGCGAGCTGATCGAACGGTGCGCGCGAGCCGTCAAGCTGCCGCCCCCCGTGATTGGATACGACGATGCCGGTGCAGCCGATCTCCGCCGCCCGTCTGGCGTCTTCTGCCGCCATCACGCCCTTCAGGCAGAATTGCCCGTCCCAGAGCCGGACCATCTCCGCCACGTCGTCCCAATCCATCGACGGGTCCAGCATCTCCGTGAAGTAACGCCCGATCGACATGGCGCCGCCGCCCATATCCACATGGCTGTCGAGCTGCGGCAACCGGAAGCCTTCATGGGTCAGGTAATTGAATCCCCATACCGGCTTGAGGACGAATTGGGCCATGGCGGCAGGCGTCAGGCGGAAGGGGATGGAGAACCCGGTGCGCAGGTCCCGTTCGCGGTTGCCGCCGGTGATGCTGTCGACGGTCAACATCAGGACGTCGATCCCCGCCTCCTTCGCGCGTTCCAGCATGGCGCGGTTGAGGCCGCGGTCCTTGTGGAAATAGAACTGAAAGGCCTGGGGCGTCCGATGGGCCTTGCGTACCTCTTCCAGGCTGACCGTGCCGAGAGAGGATACCCCGAACATCGTACCGAACCGTGACGCCGCGGCCGCCACCGCCCGCTCGCCCCGGTAATGGAACAGGCGCTGGAGCGCGGTGGGGGAGCAATAAACCGGCAGCGTCAGCTTCTGTCCCATCACGGTGACCGAGAGGTCGACCTCGCCGACGCCGGAAAGCACCCTGGGCACGAGGTCACAGCGCTCGAAGCTTTCGGTGTTGCGCCGATGGGTGACCTCGTCATCCGCCGCGCCGTCGATGTAGTCGAAGATCGGCCCCGGCAGCCGCCGTTTGGCGAGGTTGCGGAAATCGTGGAAGTTGTGACAGTCGTCTAGGCGCATGATCGGGCTCGGAGTTGGGATCGGTTGGCCGGGGCCGGCGCCCGATGCTAAGCCTGAAACACCGCTTTTGCACTAGGCCGGTGGTTCCTATAGTCGTTCCCAAAGCCGGCAAGGGGGACCTTATGGTGCAGATGGAATTACCCGATATTGACCTTGACGGCCGCGTCGTCATCCTGACCGGCGCGGACCGGGGCCTCGGCCGGGCCATGAGCCTGGGCCTGGCTTCGAAAGGCGCGCGGCTGGTGCTGGCCTCGCCGGCAGTGGACGGCCTCAAGGCGGTCGCGGCGGAGATCGGCGATATCGCCGGCCCCGGCCATGCGCTCGCGGTGGAGACCGACATCACCGATCTGGAGTCTTGCGAGAACTGTCTGAGGGCGGCGGTTGGCGCCTTTGGCACGCTCCATGTGCTGGTCAACAACGCCCGGCGGCTCAGGCGTGATCCCGGCAAGCCGGAACAGGCCGGCCATCTGCCGTTCTGGGAATGCGATGCGGAGCTCTATCGCCAGACCGTGGAGGTCAACGTCGCCGGCACCTTTTTCATGAGCCGCACGGTCGCCCCCTATTTCGTGGAATTGGGCTACGGCAAGATCATCAATCTGAGTACCTCGGTGCGGAACTTCTACTCCGAGCACCAGAGCCCCTACGGCGTGACCAAGGCGGCCATCGACTCGTCGACCTATATCTGGGCCCGGGACCTGATGGACAAGGGGGTGACCGTCAACGCCCTGCTGCCGGGGGGCGCCTGCGACAACGGCGATCCCAACCGGCCGCCGGCCCCGGAACGCGATTTGCTGCCGGCCGACATCATGAACCCGGTGCTGGTCTGGCTGTGCTCGGCGCGCGCCGATGGCGCCACCGGTTGGCGCTACAACGGCTCGCTCTGGGACGCCGCGGCCGATCCGGACGTGGCCGCCGCCGGCTGCCGTGAAGAGGCGTCGATCCGGGGCGCGGGGCAACCCGCCGGCTGAGGCCTTCGTTCGGTCCGCCTCAAGCGCCGGCGATCACCGGGTTGGTCATCTCGCCGATGCCCTCGATCTCCATGCGGACCGTGTCGCCCGGCTTGAGGAACAGGCCGCGCGGGCGGCCGACGCCCGACGGCGTACCGGTGGAGATCACGTCGCCGGGATGCAGGGTGAAATGTTCCGACAGGTATTCGATCTGCTCGGCCACGTCGAAGATCAGGTCTGATGTGTTGGAATCCTGCTGCAGCTCGTCATTGACCCACAGTTTGATGTCGAGCACATGGGGATCGGGAATCTGGCCGGCCGGAACCATCCAGGGCCCCATGGGCGCGGCGCCGTCGAACGACTTGTGGCCCAGCCAGTCCATTCCCCAGTTCGGCCAGTCGGGCCGGCGGCCGAGGTCACGGGCTGAAACGTCGTTCATGATGGTGTAGCCGGCGACGCAATCGAGCGCGTCGGCGGCCTTGACGTTGCGCGCAGGCCGGCCGATCACCGCGGCGAGTTCCACCTCCCAGTCCACCTGCTGGGAGGTGTGGGGCAGCGGGATCGGCGCGTCCGGTCCGATCACCCCCTGGCGCGGCATCTTGAGGAAGAAATACGGCCGGCGGGTCGATTTGTCGAATTCGCTGCCCGTCATTTCCAGCACATGCTTGGCGTAATTGGCGCCGGCGCAGATCAGCGACAGCGGATAGAGAAGCGGCGCCAGCAACTTGGCATCGGCCACCGGGCCGCTGGCCGCGTCCGCGTGGCCGCCGTCGGCGGCTTCGGCGGCGAGCGCTTCGAGCCTGGGCGCCTGGGCCGCCCAATCCGCCACCAGGGCGATGGTAGTGACCGGGCCCATCATCTTATCGAGATCGAAAACCGTGCCGCCGACGGCGATCCCCGGCCGCGCGGCGCCGCCGGCGCCCTCGGTGTTCAGCAAATGGTACATCTGTCCCCCTTGTTCCATGTCGGCGCCGGTTTGCGTCTCAGATCCACCTGAGGCGGCGGAACAACCACACCTGGACGATGCCGAACAGCCCCAAAAGGCCGACCACCGCCCAGAAGGCCATCGGCATGTCCTTGGCGCCGGGCATGCCGTCGACATTGATGCCGAGCAGCCCGGTGATAAAGCTGAGCGGCAGCAGCACCGACGCCACCACGGTGAGCACGTACATGGTGCGGTTCATGTCTTCGCTCAGCTGGTTCCTAAGCTCGTCCTGGATGACGGCGCCGCGGTCGCGGATGGCGTCGAGGTCTTCGACGTAACGCGTGACGTGGTCGGAGGCCTCGCGCAACAGCACCCGGTGGCGCGGGCTCAGCCAGGCCTGCTCCTCGATTTGCAGGCGGTTGAGGGCCTCGCGCTGGGGGGCGAGATAGCGCCTGAGCGCGATAGCCGTGCGGCGGACCTGGCTCAGTTTCTGGCGGAACTGCACCGACGACGACCGCATGGTGGAGATGGAAACGTCGCCGTCGAGGATGCCGTTTTCCAAATCGTCCACCACTTCGCTGAGGTCATTGAGGGTCGGCAGCATGCGGTCGACCAGCTGGTCGGTGATGAAAGTGAGGAAGTCGCCGGGCCCCTTGGGGCCGACGCCCCTGTCGATGCGCTCGCACATGTCGGCCACCGCCATGATGCGCCGATGGCGCGTGGTGATGGCGCGGTCGGGCCCGACCCAGGCGCGCAGCGAGACCATGTCCTCGGGATTCGAATCGGGATTGAGGTTGACCCCCCGAAGCGTCAGCAGGAGGTGATCGGCATAGCTAACGGCGCGCGGCCTCGTGTCCCCCGTGGTCAGCGTTTCCGCGACTTCCGGGGCCTCGACGTGGGCATTGATCCATTCGACCGCGCCCGCGATGTTCCAATCGAGGTGCACCCAGAGGAACCCGTCTCCCGGCTTCCACTGGCTCGCGTCCTTCAGGTCGACCTTGCGCCCGCCGCCCTTGCCGTCGAGGACGTAGGCATAAATCAGTCCTGCCTGCTCTATTTGATCGGCCATGGTGTTTCCCCTCGCGCCGCGATGTCGCTCGCCCCGTGCCGGGCCGCACCCAGGATACAATCGCGGGGGCTGGCGGGTCCATTCGTTCCGCGTTTTCACGATTTTTGCAGTTGCGCCCGTCCCGCCGCCAATTACAGTGGCTCGTGGCGCCCGCCCCGGGGTGGTGCGGCGGGCCAGACGGAGATGCAACTGTTCGAGCAAGACTCAATTCAAAAACTGGCCAACGCGGTCCTTGAATGGATGCGTTCGGAGGTCCTGGTCTGGGGGACGTTGTACCAGATCGCAGGCGTCCTCGTTGCCCTTGTGTTGGCGCGGGTGCTCTACGGTTATCTCCGCACCGGCGTTGTCCGTTTCCGTGTACGGTTCGGCGAAGGGGGCTTCACCAATCGTGCCCTCGGCGAGATCGAGGAGCAGGCCTTCCTCCTGACCTGGCTGGTGTTGTCTTGGATCGTGCAGATCCTGGCCGAAGGCACCAAGTGGGGCGACAACGTCATCCAGGCCGTGGTCAGCCTGCTGGCCGCCTGGGTGGCCGTCCAGTTCATCTCGCTGTTCATCCGCAACCGCGGGTCGGCCCGCCTGGTTGGATTGATCGTCTGGGTGCTTGCGGCGCTCAACATCCTGGATCTGTTGGACCCGACCATCAAGCTGCTGGATGCCGCGGCGATCCAGCTCGGTGGCTTCCGGCTGTCGGTGGTGGTCGTCATCAAGGGGCTGATGCTGTTCGCAGTCCTGCTTTGGGTCGCCATGATCCTGTCCCACACCATCGAAAAGCGGGTCGCGACATCGGAGGTTCTGAGCCCTTCGGTCCGGGTGCTGACCAGCCAGTTCGCCAAGATCATCCTGGTGACCCTGGCGGTGGTGGTGGCGCTGGCCTCGGTCGGTATCGACCTCACGGCGCTTGCGGTCTTTACCGGGGCCCTTGGCGTCGGCGCCGGCTTCGGCCTGCAGAAAGTGGTCGCCAATCTGTTCAGCGGCATCATGCTGCTGCTCGACCGCTCGATCAAGCCGGGCGACGTGATCGCCGTTGGCGGCACATACGGCTGGGTCAATTTCATGGGCGCGCGGTATCTCTCCCTGATCACCCGGGACGGAACCGAGCACCTGATCCCCAACGAGAACCTGATCACCAACGCGGTCGAGAATTGGTCCTATTCCAACGAATTTCTGCGCCTCAAGATTCCCATTGGCATTTCCTACAAGTCGGATCTGGGCAGGGCGATCGAGCTGGTGCTGGAGGCCGCGGCGGAGGTCGAGCGCGTCCTGGACGAACCCCAATCGGCCTGCCTGGTCAAGGGGTTCGGCGATTCCTCGGTGGACCTGGAAGCACGCATCTGGATCAACGATCCGCGCAACGGCGTCAGCAACGTCAAGAGCCAGGTGCTGCTCAATGTCTGGAACAAGTTCCACGAGCACGGCGTCGAGATTCCCTTCCCCCAGCGCGACCTGCACGTCAAATCGGGGTTGGAAGGCTTTACCGGCCCGCAGGAGTTGGGCAACCGCGACGGCTGAGCCCCGCTTGCGGCGCCCCCAGAGGGGCAGGGAGCGGCTATACTGGCCTCCGTTCATAGCGCGATCGGCCGCGTGCGGCGGACGCTAAGGAGGCCCGAGACATGCACAAGATCGATATCCCGGACTGGCTCAAGGATCACGTCGTCGAACGGCGCGGCACCCTCCATGCCTTCGCGGGGATGGCGCCTGCCAGAACCGCGCTTCTGGTGGTCGACCTGCAGCGCGGCTTCATGGATCCGGCGGTTGGCCATTCCGTGGTGCCCGAAGCGGTCGAGATCGTGCCCAACGTCAATGCCCTGGCCCGCACGGTGCGCGAGACCGGCGGCTCCGTGGTGTTCATTCGCATGGTGGCGAGCGTTGAAGTGATGCGCACCTGGACGGTCTATTACGAGGACCTCACCCTAAAAGAGCGCCGCGCGCGCCGCCTCGACAGCATGGGCGAAGGCCGTCCCGGCCATGCGTTATGGCCGGAACTCGAGGTCGGGCCGGCGGACATTATCGTCGATAAGACCTATTTCTCGGCCTTCATGCCGGGATCGTCGGACCTGGAAGGGCAGTTGCGCGACCGCGGGGTGGACACGGTCCTGGTGACCGGCTGCGTGACCAACACCTGCTGCGAATCGACGGCCCGGGATGCGATGATGCACAACTTCCGCACGGTCATGATCGCCGACGCCAATGCGGCGCGGAGCGATGCGGCACACAATGCCGCGTTGCAGAATTTCTACCTGTCCTTCGGCGACGTGATGACGACGGCGGAGGCGCAGGCCTATCTGGAGGCCAATGCCGGGGCGAAGGCCGCATCCGCATGACGGCGGAGACCCATTCCAACAAGCAGCCGTCGGAGACCAGCGAGTTCAAGACCTTCGCGGGCCGCCTGGACATCCGGGTGATGCGCTCGCTGATGCCCTTCCTGTGGTCGGCCAACCCGTTCGAGTTGAAGGCCCGGGTGGTGATCGCGATGGTGCTGCTCGGCGTCTCCATCGCCGCCAATGTGGGCGTGCCCATCGTCTATAAGCAGGCGGTCGACGCCCTGACGCCGGGGCGCGACGTGGTGCTGGTTCTGCCGCTCGCCATGATCGTCGCCTACGGGCTGTTGCGACTGACCTCGGTCGCTTCCGGGGAAATCCGCGACGCCGTCTTCGCCAAGGTCACCCAGCATGCCATCCGCAACGTGGCGCTGCGGGTGTTCCAGCACCTGCATGGGCTGAGCTTGCGCTTCCATCTCGACCGCCAGACTGGCGGCTTGTCCCGCGCCATCGAGCGGGGCACCAAGGGGATCGAGTTCACCCTCGCCTTCATGCTGTTCTCGATCGTGCCCACCATCCTGGAAATCCTGGTGGTCTGCGCCATCCTGTGGTCCCTCTATAACGTCTGGTTTGCCCTGGTAACCTTCCTCACCATCGGCTCTTACATTCTCTTCACCCTGATGATCACCGAATGGCGCCTGCGCTTCCGGCGCGAGATGAACGCGCGCGACCAGGAGGCCAACACGCGGGCCATCGATTCGCTGCTGAACTTCGAAACCGTCAAATATTTCGGCAACGAGAGCCACGAGGCCGGGCGCTACGACCGGGCGCTGGCGCGCTATGAGACCGCCGCGGTCAAGAACAAGACGTCGCTTTCGCTGCTCAATATCGGCCAGGCGGCGATCATTTCAGGTGGGCTGACCGGCGTGATGATCATGGCCGGGGTGCGGGTCACCGGCGGCACCATGACGCTGGGTGATTTCGTGCTGGTGGTGACCTACCTGATGCAGCTGTACCTGCCGCTGGGTTTTCTCGGCTATGTCTACCGCGAGGTCAAGCAGTCGCTCACCGACATGGAGGCGATGTTCGGCCTGATCCACGTGCCGGCCGACGTGACCGACCGGGCGGACGCCAAGCCGCTGGAAATCAAAGGCGGGGAGGTGGTGTTCGAAGACGTCGCCTTTTCCTACCGGCCCGACCGGCCGATTCTGAAGAATGTTTCCTTCCGGGTGCCGGCGGGCAAGAAGGTCGCTATCGTCGGGCCGTCTGGGGCGGGTAAGTCGACCATCTCGCGGCTCCTGTTCCGCTTCTATGACGTCGACGGGGGCGCGGTGCGGATCGACGGCCAGGATGTCCGCGACGTCACCCAGGACAGCTTGCGCGCGGCCATCGGCATCGTTCCCCAGGACACGGTGCTGTTCAACGACACGATCCATTACAACATCGCCTATGGCCGGCCCGGCGCCGCGGAGGCGGAGATCGACGCTGCGGCCCGCCTGGCCGCCATCCACGACTTCATCACCTCCACCCCGGACGGCTACAAGACCCGGGTCGGCGAGCGCGGGCTCAAGCTGTCGGGCGGGGAAAAGCAGCGGGTCGCCATCGCCCGGACTATGCTGAAGAAGCCCACCATCCTGGTATTCGACGAGGCGACCAGCGCGCTCGATTCCCATACCGAGAAAGAGATTCAAGGCGCCCTGCGCGCCGTTTCCGCCGATCACACCACCCTGGTGATCGCGCACCGGCTTTCGACGGTGGTGGATGCCGATGAGATCATCGTCCTGGAACACGGCGCCATCGTCGAGCGCGGCTCCCATCAGGTTCTCCTCGCGGCCAAGGGCACCTATGCCGCGATGTGGGCGCGCCAGCAGGAGGCCGCCCAATTGAAGGAGGCCCTCACCCACGACCTCGGCGAGGTTCTGGCCGAGGAGGAGATGGAGCGCGAGGGCCTCACCGAAGAGAACCTGAAGAAGATTTAAGCCGCGACCTGCGCCGTCAGTAGGGCGAATACGATTTTTCGTCGCGGATGGCGGAGCCGAGCGCTTCGTTGATTCGGCCCTTGAGCCGGGCGCGTTCGTCGTTGGTGCGGTAGACCGAACGGGCGAGTTCAATGAACGCGTCGCCGAAATCGCCTTGGCGTTCGCAGTCGCGGATGTCGTCCTCGATTCGCCAAAGTATTTCGTTCACGGTCTTGAGTTCGGCCTTGAGCGCTTGTATTTGCCGAGTCTCGGGGATCGCTTCCCGCGCGGCCTCGGCCAGCAGGCCCAACTCATGGCGGACATTGGCGGCCTTTTCGGGATCCGCCAAGCGTTCGGATTTGATTTCTAGGATGGTCAGGCGGTCGATCAGCTCGCCGGGCGAGATGGGGACTTGGATGTTGGCGGCGGGGTCACCCATGGCCGGCGGAACGTTCCTCGATCAGCGCCTTGATCCGCTCGAAGACCCCTTGCCAATCGCCGGCACGGGTCTGGCGGTGCAGCGTCATTGTGGGATACCAGACGCAGCGTTCTCCCTCAAGCCCCCAGCGCCAGTCCGGCGTTTTGGACAGCGCAAGGTGAATCTCCTTGCCGAGTGCCCCTGCCAGATGGGCCAGAGCGGTGTCGCAGCCTACCACCAGGTCGAGGGCGTCGATCACCGCGGCGCTTTCCGTGAAGGCGCTTTGGGCCCCGTCGATCTCGGGCCCGAGGTCGAGGAGCGGCAGGTTCTGCGGCCATTCGGCGGTCTGTTCCGCACCCGGCCCCTTCTGCAGAGCCACCAGGTGGACGCCGGGGAGCGCGGCCAAGGCCTGGAAGGCCTGAAGCGGGATGGTGCGTTCGCGGTCGCCACGGTATTCCGGGTTGCCCTGCCACCAGATGCCGATCTTGAGCCCGGAGAGCGCCTCGAGACGCTCCCGGTAGGGCTCCAGCAAGGCCGCGTCGGGCGTCAGTCTGCGCGCGCGCGCGAATGTCTCCGCCTCCAGCTTCAACAGCCGGGGCAGGCTCATCATCGGCGCCCAGCAATCGGCATCGGGCAGCGGATCCTCGAAGGCGACGGTTTCCTGGATGCCGGTCATCTGCTTGGCGATGGGGCCCATGGATTTGGGGCCGCGGTAGATGACATAGCCGTCCTGGGCCGCGAGGTCGCCGGCATAGCGCAGGAACTGGAAGGCATCGCCCAGGCCCTGCTCATGATTGATGATGATGCGACGTCCGGCCAGCAGGTCGCCGCTCCAAAGCGGTGCCTTCGGTTCGGGCCCGCCGTAGTCGGGCATCTTGTGGCGCCATTCGAATTCTTCCCAGCCGCGCTGCCAGTGGCCAAGGGTGAGTTCGTTGATGGCGAGGTTCCAATGCAGTTCGGCCACCTGGGGATGATCCGGGGGCAGGGCCTTGATGGAGAATTGGAGCGAGGCATCGGCGCGCTCGAAATCGCCGGCGATCTTATGGGTCGCGGCCAGATTCAGGTGCGCGCCGCCATGGCTGGGATCCTGGGCGATCACCGATTTGTATCCGGCGATGGCGGCTTCGAGGTCCCCCGCCTCGCGCTCGGCATTGGCCAGGTTGAAGCGGAAATTGGGATTCTCGGGCCGCAACGCCATGGCGCGTTCGAAGGCGGTCTTGGCCTGGGGATACGCGCCGCGCGCCTTTTCCACCAGGCCCAGGTTGGACCAGCCTTCGGCGAAGCCGATGTCGAGCTCCACCGCGCGGGCGAGGCAGTGGGCGGCATCGTCCATATGGCCCAGGTGCTTGAGCGCATTGCCCAGGTTGGACAGGGTCAGCGGGCGGTCGGGTTCCGTCTCCAGCGCCGCGCGGTAGCGGTCGACCGCCTCCTCGAGCCGGCCGAGCTGGGCCAGGACGTGGCCCGCCGAATGCAGGAAATTGGGATTTTCCGGATCGACCGCCAGCGCCTTTTCGATCAGCTGCAAGGCGCGCTGGAACCTGCCCTTGTCCGCGGTCAGCAAACCCAGAAGATGCAGGGCGCTCGCGTCCTTGGGGTTCTTGCCGATGGCCCGTTTATAGGCGGTCTCGGCCTTGTCATAGCGGCCGGCGAAATGATGGGCGAGACCCGATTCAACCAGGTCGAGGGGTTTCGGGGCGGTGCTCATGGGCGCACGCCTTCGGGGGCTGATCCAGACATAGCCCCATATTAGCGGCGAGAGGTTTACGAACTCTTTACCCTCGAAGCCCCCGTGAGCCCCCTAGAACCAAGGGAATCAAACGATTTCGAGGACCTTTTCCGCTGGCCGGCCGAGCCGTGCCTTGCGGCCGTTGACGATGATAGGCCGCTCGATCAGGATCGGATTTGCGACCATGGCCTCGATCACCGCTTCGTCGGCGAGGCTTTCATCATCGAGGCCGGTGGCCTTGATGGTGTCCTTCTCCCGCTTGCGCAGGAGCTCGCGCGGGGTCATTTTCATCATCTTCAGCAATTGCTTGAGGCGCGCCTTGTCGGGCGGCGTCTTGAGATATTTGATGATATTGGGCTCGACACCCTTGCCGCGGAGCATCTGGAGTGCCTTGCGCGAGGTGGAACACCGCGGATTGTGATAGTAGTCGATGGCCATGACGGCATTTCTCCCTTGTTTGTACCGGCTTGGGGCCGGCTCCATGCGATGGGAGTCAGGATACAGGACGGCGATCCGGGCCGTAAAGATGACAGGCCGGCCGGCTGGCGTTAAATTCCAGGCGGCCCGAAGCGGCCCAGTCGCATGCAACGAAATACGAGGGGCAATGAAGACGTTCGCTGAATTCGCTCGGGTCAAGCCGTTCCTGATGGCGGCGGCCCTGGTCATGGGAAGCGCGCTGTCTTGGGCGCCGCCGGCCATCGCCCAAGGCTCTGGCGCGGCGGCGGCCAAAGCGGCCCAGGCGCAAAAGGCCAGGGCCGCGGACCCGGCGCCCAAGGGTAAGCCCATCGCGGCGGCCAAGGATCTTTCTGGGGCCAGCACGGAGGAGTTGGAAGCCCTCGCCAAGACCTTGGAGAACGAAGCCGAGCGCAAGAAATTCCTCGCCCACCTGAAGGCCCTGGTCGAGGCCCGCAAGGCGCAACAGCCCAAGGCCAAGAAACCCGGCATTGCCGACGGGCTGATATCGCGCATCGCGGAAGCGATGTCGGGCTCCATGGAGGCGCTGAGCGACCGGACAACCAAGGTGCTCGGGGTGTTGCGCGATGCGCCGGACCTCGTGCCGTGGTTCGAATCCTGGGTGAAGGAGGAGGCCAAACGCGATCGCCTGATCGGCCTGATCTGGCGCTTCCTGGTCATTGTCGGGCTCGGCATGCTGGCCCAATTCGTCTTCCGCAGGCTGACGGGTGCATGGCGGCGGCGCCTGGAGGAGGACGGGGGAACGGCGATTGCGGGGCGCATCGTCCGCTTCCTGGCCCGCACGCTCCTGTTGTTCGCCAACGCCTTCGCCTATGGGGCGGGCGCCTACGGCGCGCTGCTGGCCCTGCCCATGGGCGGACGGTCGGGCCAAGTCCTGTTGGTGGGGGCAAGCTCGTTCTTTGCCGCCAAGCTGATCCTCGCCGCCACCCGCATGGTGGTGGCGCCGGGCACGCCGCTCCTGCGGCCGGTCGCGGTGAGCGACGAGACCGCCAACTACCTGTACCTCTGGGTGCGCCGTTTGGTCCGGATCTTCGTCTATGCCTATTTCTTGCTGTGGGCGGCGGAGATCGTCGGCTTGCCGGAACCGGCCTATCGCTCGCTGCTCTATATTCTGGGGCTGGTGTTCGTCGCTTTCCTGGTGCTGTTCGTGTTGCAGAACCGGACACATGTGGGTGAGGTGATCCGGGGCGACGGCGTGACCCAGGGCCGTTACGGCGGCCTTCGCGCGCGCCTGGGCGCGACCTGGCACATCTTCACCATCCTTTATGTCCTTGCGGTCTATGCGGTCTGGGCATTGGAGGTCAGGGGCGGCTTCGAATACCTGATGGAGGCGACCCTCTGGACGGTCGTGGTCGTGACCGTGGCCAGGCTGCTGGTGATCGCGGCAGAGCGCGTTATCAACTATCTGTTCGCCGTCGGGGCCGAACTGGATGACCGGTATCCGGGGCTGGAAGCGCGGGTCAACCGCTACGTGCCGGTGCTCAAGGGCATTCTGGCCTGGGTCGTCTACATCGGCGCGGCTCTGGCAGTGCTTGACGTCTGGGGGATCGATACCCTGGGCTGGCTCGCTTCCGACGCGGGCACGCTGTTCCTGCGCCGCGCAGTGACGGTGGCGTTCATCCTGCTGATCGGCGTCGTCGTGTGGGAGGTCGTCAGCTTTGCCATAGGCCGTTATCTCGACGGCATGGACGGCGTCAGCGGCGCCGCCCGGGCACGAACGCTGCTGCCCCTGATGCGGACCACGGCTTTGGTCGTGATTTCCGTCATCGTCGTGCTGTCGGTATTGTCAGAGATCGGT
>JAOTVC010000239.1 GCA_029863585.1 Alphaproteobacteria bacterium
AATGCGAAATCGGCGCCGCCGAAAAGGCGGCGGAGGCCAAGACGGTTTCATGCCAGTGATCAACCGGCAGGCCGGGCCGCGGCGGGAACACCGCCCGGCCCGGTGGGGATGGAAAAGATGTCACTCGATGGCGCATTCAGTCATTTGACCATCGAGGTCTCCGACCTCGACAAATCGGAAGCCTTCTACCGCGACGTGATCGGCCTCGACGTCCTGGGGCGCAACCTCGTCGCGGAGAACCGGCCGACCTCCCTGCTTGCCATGAACACGCGCCAGCGCGTCTTGCTGGTGGAGGTGCCCGACGTTCCGCCCTATCCCGCGTCGGGCGGCTCGATCCATCACGCCTGGCTGCTCAACATCGACCAGTTCATCCGGGCCCGTGACCGGCTGGAGGCGCTCGGCTATGAGACAGGGATCGACCCGCGCCAGAGCTTCCGCGCGGTCGGCGAATACAACATGGACATCCATGACCCCGACGGCAACCGCTTCCAGATCCAGGCCTTCGGCGAGGAAGCCACCGAGGTGCTGGCTTCCGGCGCTGGCACGGTGGCCTGCGGCAGGATCGAGGATTTTCCGGTCGGCAGCGTCACCCGGTTCGCTGAAGGCCGGTTCTTCCTGGTGCGCAACGACGATGGCTTCCTGGCCCTGTCGGCCTGGTGCACCCACAAGAACGGCATCACCATCTGGCAGAAGGAAAGCTGGCATTTCTATTGCCCCTTCCACGGCGCCAAGTTCGACCGCGGTGGCTGCTACAAGGGGCATATGGGCTGTGCCCCCCTGCGCCTCAATCCGGTCTCGATCGGCGGCGACGGCACGGTCTCGGTCGATACCGACCGATTTTACGCCCGCGACCGCTATGATCCCGCCCAAGCGGTCGCGCCCCGGCCCGGAGCGGAATTCGACGGCACCGGGCTTGAGCCGCTGACCGTGTCCTATGACAAACCCACGCCCAGGAAACGAAGCCATGGCTGAAGTCGAAAGCATCTCCCATAGCGGTATTTGCGTGCACGACCTCAAAGAGGCGGAGGATTTCTATTGCAAGGTGCTGGGCGCCACCCTCCACAGCCGGGTCAACTTCAAGACCCAGGATGCGCTTCGGGGCCGATCGATCCACACCACGCTGGCGCTGGACGATTACGTCTTCGCCATCATGCTGACCGAGGACTGGATGGAGGTTCCGGACCAGGCACAGCTCCGGGGCGCCAACCGCACGCGCCATTCCTTCTGCGTCCCCAAAACCCGCTTTCCGGAAATCCTGCAGCTGTTGGAAGCCCACAATGTCGCCTTCGAGGGACCTGTCACCCATCCGGCACAGGGCCCGTTTGGCGAATCGGTCTATTTCCGCGATCCCACCGGCAATTTCCTCGAGGTCTTATGGCGCCGCGATGAAGACGTCACCTACAACACGGTGCAGCCGCTGGGGCACGGAGGGGCGGGATGACCCCAGCCGCGGTC
This sequence comes from Alphaproteobacteria bacterium, assembly GCA_029863585.1. Taxonomy (GTDB): domain Bacteria; phylum Pseudomonadota; class Alphaproteobacteria; order SMXQ01; family SMXQ01; genus SMXQ01. The sequence continues at coordinate 1,456 of JAOTVC010000239.1, forward strand.
GCGATTGAGCCCGCCGTCTGCGGCGGCATTTCCCATCTGGCTATCCAGGTGACGGACGCCGGCCGCGCCGTCGATTTCTACGGCGCCGTGCTGGGCGCCGGCGACACCACCATTGCGGATTGGCCCGAGCCTGCGGAGACCGCCCTTGCCCTGCCCTCCGGCCAGGTTCTGGCCTTCGGGACCGCGGACAGCGAGGGCACCGGCGAAGACAGCGGGGCACACCAGGCCTATCGCTGTAGCGGCACCGCCCGCGCCGGGATCCTGGACCGACTCAACGCCGAAGGCATCACCATCCACTCCTATCACGAGGACCGGCCGGCGGAAGCGGACGATCCGTGTTATTTCTCCGACCCCTTCGGCAACCGCGTGCAACTCGTGTGGGGGCCGTGGCAGGCCGACGGCATCGCGGGGATCGACCACGCCGGCGTCCAGGCCTCCGACATCGAATGGGAAGAGGAGTTCTTCATCGGCCGATTGGGCTTCCCGGTCGACCACCGGGTGGGCTGGAACACCGCCGACTACGTCCGCGCCCGGGCCTGGGCCGAAGGCAAGGAGGACATGGCGCCGGGAACCCGCCGCCTCGACCAGCGCTACCGCGACATTCCCGGTGCCGAGCCCGGCAGCAGCCGCGCGGTCGCGCGGCCCAACATGCAGATATTCTTGCGCTTGGGCGAGGGCGTTCTGGGGATTTTCCTCGCCACCCGCCACCGCCAGGAACCGGCGCCGGAGGCCGCACGGGGCACGCCGCGAACCGGCATCGAGGTCGACCGGGCGGCCCTGGACGGCTGGGCGGAGAAGCTCAGTGCCGCCGGCGCCGCCATCGAAGGGCCGGTGCGCCACGGCAAGGGCGCGCCCTATGCCGCGTCGCTCTATTTCCGCGATCCCTGCGGCAACTTCTTCGAGTTCTGCGCCCCGGCAGAGGCAGGGACCTAGAACCTTGAACAACGCTGCCCCCTATCCCCTACCCCGCTTTTCCCTGGCCGAACGCGACCGGCGCTGGGCCGCGGTCCGCGCCGAAATGGCGGCGCACGGCGTCGACGTCATCCTGGCACCGCAGAACACCGGCCATTCCATGGATTACCAGGCGGATTCCCGCTACCTCACCCATTGCGGCGGCGGCGGCGATGCCGACATCGCCGCGGTCTTCCCATTGGAGGGCGAGGTGACCGCGATCGCCACCTCGGCCAAGCCGCGCTGGACGCCTGATATCCAGGACTGGACCGCCGACGTGCGCGAGGCCCGGCGCAATTACGGCCTGGTCATGGTCGAACGCATCCGCGAACTCGGCCTGGAAAAAGGCCGCATCGGCATCGCCGGCCTCGGCGAGATCGGCGGTACGCGCTCGGCCGAAGGATTGATCCTGCACGGCACCTGGCTGCAAGTGCGCGAGGCGTTCCCCGAAGCCGAGCTGATCGACGCGACCGGAATCATGGCGACGGTCCGCGACGTGAAAAGCGACGAAGAGGTCCGCTGCCTCGCCCATGCCGTCGCGATCATCGAGAAAGGCTACGAGGCCGAGGTCGAAGCCGCTCGTGCCGGCGCGGTCGATTGGGAAGTCTGGGCCGCGGCCCAATACGGCCTGCTCAGGAACGGGTCCGAAGCGCCGATCCATTGCAATTGGATCTCCGGCCCCAATGTGGTGCGCACCCTGACCCGGCCTACCTTCCGGATCCTGGAAGCCGGCGACCTCATCATCAACGAACTCGAAGCCTGCTGGATCGGCTACCAGGCCCAATGCGTGCAGCCGGTCTTCGTGGAACGCGCCGACCCGGTGCACGAGGAGCTGATCAAGGTCCAGCGTGAGGTCTTCGACACCGTCCTCGCGGCCATCAAACCGGGCACCAATCTGGGATCGCTGTCGGAGCTGACCCAGGAAACCGTGAAGCGCGCGGCCCCCGCCAGAGGCCCCGCCGCCGGGGCGGCGGCCAAGCTGACCATGCACGGCAAGGGCGCGGGCGACGACGGTCCCATCATCACGGGCGCCGCGCGCGACCCCAGGCAACTCGCCTACCGGCTCAAACAGAACATGACCTTCGTCTACAAGCCTTCGATCCTGACCGCGGACGGCTCGTCGATCTGTACCTGGGGCGACACCGTGGTGGTCACCCATGACGGCGCCCGGCGGTTGGGGACCCGCCCGCACGGGCTGGCCGTTTCGGGGGGGCAGACCAGCACGGCTAAAGACATGGGCCCGAGTTTGGGGCATAGTTTCGTCAAAGAACAGATGACAGGGAGCCAAAAATGACACAGGTCCTTACATTCAATCGTCTTGGCTGGGCCTTCGTCGCGGCGGCGGCGGTGACCCTCTGCATGGCGCAGCCGACCGCGGCCGCGGACCTCCCCAAGGCTACCCAGAACATGCTCAAGGAGCTGAAGCTGGACGCCTCCCTTCTGGGTGATGTGGACAAGGAAACCTCCATGCCCGCCGCCTGGATCGAAGCCGCGAAAAAGGAAGACGAACTTCGCATCGGGGCGACGTGGGACGAGCTGCAGTTCGAAAAACTGATCGCGCCTTTCCAGGAACGCTACCCCTTCATCAAGATCAAGTATTCGCGGGCCACGCGCCATGACCGCGTGATCAAGCCGCTACTGGCCTTTCAGACCGGGCGCGTGATCACCGACGTGATCTCCGGCATCGGCGCGAAGGTCGCGGTGTTCCGCAAGCTCAAGGCGCTGGAAGACATTTCATCCCTGCCCAACTGGAAGAACGTGCCGGTGGGCATGAAAGACCCCAAGGGGCAGTGGGTCGGCCAGCGGCTTCGCTATTGGTGCATGTCCTACAACACCAACAAAGTCGCCAAGAACGACCTGCCCAAGACCTGGGACGACCTGATCACCAACGCGCGCTGGCATGACAAGAAGATCGGCATGGGCAACCGGCCCAATCTGTGGCTGATCACCTTATGGGGCGCGAAGGGCGAAGCCTGGGCCAAAGATTACGCGCGAAAGATGTTCTCCATCGTCAGGCCGCAGTTGCGCAAGGAAGGCATGAACGCGCTGATCGGTCTCGCCATCGCCGGCGAATTCGACGCCTCCCTGCCCTCGGCCGCATACCGCACCCAGCAACAGGCCTCGAAGGGCGCGCCCATCGGCTGGCATTGTCCGGAACCGGTGCCCATGGCGATCTCGGAACTGGCCATCTTCAAGGGTACAAAGAAGAAGAATTCGGCGATGATGTTCGTCAACTGGTTCCTCTCCCGCGAAGGCCAGATTTCCCAGTACGCCGCCAATTACGCGCCGCCGATCCACAAGGACCTGCAGCGCAAGGAATTCCTGTCCTCCCCC
>JAOTVC010000240.1 GCA_029863585.1 Alphaproteobacteria bacterium
ACGACGGCAGCCCGATCAACCCGGAAGGACCCGACTGGGTGGACCCGGGACTGGGCGGGTTCCTGGCGACCCGTCCGGAGTGGGCCGGCATGGCCGACGAGAACATGGGCAAGCACAAGGTGCCGACGCTCAGAAACGTCGACAAGCGCTTCGGCGAGGGATTACCCAAGGCCTATGCCCATAACGGCTATTTCAAGAGCCTCGAGTCGATCGTGCACTTCTACAACACGCGCGATGCGAAGCCGATGTGCCACGATCCCTTCACGACGGAGAAGGACGCCCTGGCCGACGACTGCTGGCCGGCGCCGGAGGTGGACGAGAACGTCAACACCGATGAGCTGGGCAATCTCGGCCTGACCGACGAGGAGGAGGACGCGCTGGTCGCGTTCATGTCGACGCTCTCGGACGGTTTCAAGGTCAAGGTGAGGAGCAAATAGCCCAAAGGAATGCCGGAGCGTGTTCGCCTTGCGTGGACACGCCTCCGGCCCGATGCCGGCGGGCCGCCGGCGGGCCGGCTGAACTCGAGGCGCCCGTCCGTCGACACCGTGACATAGAAGCGGTCGAACAGGCGGTGGATGTCGCTGCGGAACAGCAGGCCGTTGTTGATCTCGTGCGCGCCGCCCGCGCCCCAGGGGCGGATATGCGCAGCCGCTCAGAACCCGCACCCCTTGTAGTCCTTCCCGGCGCATTCGCGGGCCATGCGCTGCGCTTTGGAAATCTCGGCCTGGGTCATTACTGTCGCGCTCTTTGCACGGAGATCGGGCGCCGTGATACTGCCCTGCGCCGCAGCAATGCTGAACAGCGCGTCCGGCTCCAGCGCCCGGAAATTCGTGCTGCCGCCGGGCTGCCGGAGATTGACCTCGTCGAGGTCGCGTTGGGCCGCGAGGAACGCGAACCACGCGTTGTCGGCGACCGCAACGAACAGACTGACCACGGCCGATTCCCCGTCGGATTCAAGCCGCGTTCACTGTAGTCGTTTTCGCCGCGGCGGGGCAATCGGGACGACCCGCCCCCGAATGCCCCAGGGATCTCCGGCGACAGCATCCTTTTTTCCCGCTTCCCGATTACCGGGAGATGCCGAATCACGTATACTGCCCCCTTAATTGCGCGCCTGATGCGGATCGCCGCGACGAAACAGGCCGATGCCCGGGGGATTCCGGAATGGACGAGACAAAGATCGACCCTGCCGCCATGGGGCGCCTGGCCGGCGCCCTGGCTTTCATCTGCGGCGCGGACCACCCGGCCGTGGCCGCCCTCAAGGCGGCCGCCGAGAGCGGCTCGGAGAAAGACATCGCGAAAGCCCGCAAGCTGTTTCTCGGATTGAAGCCCGGCGACCGCCGGGCCGCACTGACCATGCTCGCCGATTGACCGGCGCCGCGCCGGGCGGTTGCCGGCGCGGCGGGGCACTCGGGACGACCGGCGGCGTTCAAGCCTCGCGTCCGCATCGTCGGCCGTCCGCGTCATCAGCTCAGATAGGTTTGCGCGGCAAGCCAGTCTATGCTTGCGGTTCTGGATTGCTTCGCCTGCGGCTCGCAATGACGGCCATGGGCGGGGGGCCGGGCAGCGCCACGGGCGCCGGACTGGAACGCCGCCGCCCGATTCCGTGGCCATCCTTGGTCCTTCGACGGGCTCAGAGCCTGTGACTCTATTGGCCTGCGGCCTGAACGGCGCCGCCTCTCGGCGGCAAGCGGCCTGTCGGTCACCCTCACCCCGACCCTCTCCCATCAAGGGAGAGGGGGTTTCGCCGCGGATTCAAAGCCCTCTCCCTTGATGGGAGAGGGTCGGGGTGAGGGTGGCACAAAACGATCCGCCGGCAACGCCGGCGGCTGCTTTTCGCCTCACGTCGGAACATTCACAGGATCTCAGGACGAGGCGGCGCGGGATGCGGCCGCTTCACGGCCGAGCGTGGCCCAGCCGTCCCGTCCCGCTTCACCGGCACAGGGATGGCGGCACGAAGATGAGGCTGAGACCGCGCCCCGGCGCCTCGACCATGACGACGGTGACGTCGCCTTCCGCGATGTCCTGGCGGCGGACCTCCTCGCCCTGCCGGCGCAGCGCGGCAACCAGCTGATCGGGCGTCGCGATGCCGCTGAGCAGCGGCAGCCGGTCCGCCGCCTCGGCCAGCGTGACGCAGCCGCCCTCGCGCCCCATCAGCCGCCATTCCTCCGCCCGGGCGCCGGACGCCGACCCGGCGAACGCCAAAACAACCACCACCGCGACGACGAGCGCCTTCATCCGCACCATCCTTCGTGAGCTCGAGGGACAGTATACCTGTCCCTGGCTGGTTGAGTCGCCTGTCCCCGAGCGCACTGTCCCCATAACGCCCGGAATTGCGACGCCCTTCGGAATTCCGGCCGATCGTGGTTTACTCCCGGCACCCGAACATGACAGGAGAGCCGCCGCATGCAACCCGCAGGCGCGATTGCCGCGACACCGTACTGGAAGCCCCGGCTGGCCCGGGCGGCCGGCTGGGCGCTGCTCGGCGCGGCCTCGTTGCTGCTGGGCTGGTGGGCGGTGGAATGGCTCGCGGCGCAGGGCCTGGACATGAACTGGACGGTCGGCCCGATCGAAATCGGCCTGGGGGTGTTGTGTGTCGGACTCGTTTACAGCGGGGCGCTCGCCGTCGCGATGTGGCGCACCGGCCATGCGGGTTGGCGGCGCGCGGCGGGCTTCGCCGTCCTGGCAACGCCCTGGTTTGCCTTCGGGTGGAATGCCGGATTCATACTGGGCTGGAATATGCGGGGCATTCCCGATTTTCTGGGGCCGTTCCTCATCTGGTTCGCGGGGTTGCTCACCGCGGGCGTGTGGATGACACTGGCGGGAATCCTGATGCTGCCCATGCTGCGGTCGCGGACGGCCGTTGCCTGGCTGCTCGGGTCCAGCGCCGGGTTCGCCGTGCTGGCCGGCACGGTCGCGATCGCCGATTTTTACGATCTGCTGGACAAAATGCAGTACGTCGTTGCCGCATGGTGCGCCGTCCATGCCGCCGCCCTCTCCCTGGCCCTGCCGCGGGCCCGGCAGCCGGCGGTCGCTTGACGGTGCGACGCGCCGGGCCGGGGCGCACGACCCCGAACGGCGTTACCGCCGGCTGCGGCGGCCGGCGCTGCCGTCGTCGCTATCCTCTTCGTACATTGCGATGACCGCCGTCGCCGTCACTGGGCATTGCCGAAGCCGCGGCAGTCGTAGTCGGCCTGGTCGTACTTGCCGTCGCCGTCGTTGTCCAGCCCCTGATGGCCGCCGGCATAATCCTCTGCGCCACTCTTGTTGCAGGGGTCGGTCGGCTTGTTCGGGAATTCGGGATCCGGCGAGAAATAGTTCGGCGGCAGGACGTCCTCTCCCACCGGGGTGTAGTTCGCCGGGTCCGCATCCGCATGGCACGACTTGCATGCGTTTACGCCGGCATTGGTGTGGTGCTGGCGCAGTCCGGCGCCAAACCCTGCACCGTTATCCTTATCTTCCTGCCGACCATGACATCCCACGCAGCCGATCGGCGCAAGCGCGTCCGTCGCGGAGCTACTCAGGTACACCGGGTAACGCCCAGATACATGACACACGTCGCACCTGCTGCGACTGAGCTTGTCCACCATGATGTGTCGATGGACGTCGTGGAGACCGACTTCCTCGTCGGGCTCGGTCGCGTCGACCTCCTGATAAATCTCGTCCCAGGTCTTGCCGTCGGTGGGCGAGACGTATTCGTCGCGCAAAAACGGATTTGAATTTTCCGCGTTGGTCGCCCGGAAATGCCCGTGGCAGGTCTTGCAGTACCCGACAGGCTCCTCGTCGCCGTTGGGGTTGAACTCCTTATATTCCGAATAGGTATAGTACGCTCCAGCCGGCAGAGCCCAAAGAAACAGGGTCAGCAGGGCGATGACACTGGGCGCGATCAGAGTTCTTTTCTTCATGCTCTTATCTCCTTTTCCAAAGGCCTCAGTTCACCCTCGATCCTTATCCGCGCCAGAGCGTTACACCGGGGTTGCCCATATGGCTCCCTTCAATACGATTGAGCCTGGCCCAAGATCGTTGAACGCTTCGCCCCTTGTAAGCGAAGACTGAGCACTGTTGGATTGGCGGGCATTGCGCTGGATCAAAGAATTTAACCTTTTGTTAACGCTGTGACTTTTTGTCGCGGGCCGGCGTGGGCGGGACCCGGAACTCCCGTCCGCCACGGTGTCGACGGCCGCCGCGCGCCGCGCTATGCTGGGCGAGCCGTCGCGCGAAGGGGATGACATTGGCCGAGGATCTTCAGGCCCAGTTCCGGAAAATCATCGATATCCTGCGTTGGGAATGCGTCGAGGACCTCGGCTTCGAGGCGCCGTTCTCGATCCAGGTCACCGATGCCAGCGGCTATGCGTTTGCCGCCGCCTTCGTCGAGGACCCGGTGCAGGACCGCCCCAGACTCTTCGGGATCAAGGCGCCGGAAGACGAAACCGGCAGTTTCGAGGCGCATACCCTGGTGTTCCCGCTGCGTGTGGTGGCCAGCGATCATGCGGGAAGGACGCACCGGGCGGACTTCCAGCGCATCCAGTAGGCGGCGCGCCGCGGCCGGCCGCGCGTGGCCCGGAGAATGACCGCCGCCCCGGCCAAGACTGCCAATTCCCCTCTCGCCACGCTGGCATTTTCGGGTAAACTCCCGCGCCGACGCGACCAAAGAAGGA
>JAOTVC010000241.1 GCA_029863585.1 Alphaproteobacteria bacterium
GGTCGGCGCGCGCGGCGTGCTGGTGATCGACGCCCATATCAACGGCGAGATGGCGCGCCAGATCCAGGACGCGGTGCGCCGGGTGACCGACAAGCCGATCCTCTACCTGGTCAACACCAACGCCCACGGCGACCACACCTTCGGCAACTACGCCTTCCCGGCGGAGACCACGGTGATTGCCCACCGCAGGGCGGCGGAGGCCATGCGCGACTTCGAGGCGGAGAAGGCGGCGTTGCTGCCGGCCGTCGGCGGCAACCCGGAGATCTTCGGCGACGTCGAGCTGCGCCTGCCGGATGTCACCTTCGAGGAGACCCTGCGCCTCGACCTGGGCGGCCGCGTGGTCGAGCTGCACCACTTCGGTTCCGGCAACACGCCGGGCGACACGGTGGTCTACGTGCCCGAGGCCAAGGTCGCCTGGACCGGCAACCTGATCCTCGGCGAGGCGACCATCCCCTGGGCGATCGAGGGCGATGCCCGGGCCTATCTCGAGACCCTCGCCGCCATGGCGGCGCGCCTGGACATCGAGACGGTCGTCCCGGGCCACGTGCTGACCACCTCGGGCGAGACCCTCGGCACCTACCTGCATTACCTGGGCGGCCTGATCGACGACGTGCAGGACGCCCGGCGCAGAGGCCTGAGCCTCGACGAGACCCTGGCCGCCCTGCCCCTCGACGAGCGCTACCTGCCGCCGGCGGACTCGCCGCTGGCCGCGGCCCGGCCGGTGTTCCAGGGCTTCCACCTGTGGAACGTCAAGAAGACCTACCAGGAGCTGAGCCGGGAGTAGCCCCGGCCGCGCCGAGGCAAGGCCCGGGCGGCGCGCGACCGCCCGGGCCTTTCGTATTGCCTGCCCAACCAGTGGTGAACATCAGGAAGTCGAAAATAAGAGGCCGAAGAGTCATTCTCCGCCCTCCGATCAACTCCTCCTCGAATGGATGCTTAAGGTTCCGTTCTGCCCGGTCCCAGCAGGGGGCATGAGAAATACAGATCCCCGCCCCCAAGAACCGCCGCGTTACGGGTTGCCGCGGCTCTGTGTCACATCGCTGATTAGTATCCCGGACCCAGCAGCGGGCAAAGGAAGTAGACGTCTTCGTCGTCCATATCGCCGCTCATGTTCGCGTCAACCCACCACCGGCCACCAACGTACTCTGGATCGCCAGGGCCGAACTCGGTCTGCAGACCAGTCGGTCCCACACCCGGCTCGAGCTTTTGAAACCGACCTTCAAAAGGCAAGTCGCCGAGGACGATGGTGTCGTAAACAAGACCCTGGCTGGCCACGTAGACTTGCGGCCCCATGCCGCGCGGCACGCCCGGCGGCGGTGACGTCGGGGGTTGTCCGGCTAGGCTTTCGCCGGCAGTCGCGAACGCTACGACCATTAACGCCGCCGCTGCCAGAAGGCTTTTCAGTCCCTTGTTCATCGAACCACTCTCCATCTCACTGGTTGAATTCAGTCGATTGCTTCTGGCCTGAGCCGTCGAGGCCGCGCCCGCCGCCGCGGCGAACATCGCCACATCAGCCACCAGAGCCCTTTTGCTCTTCGCCAATTTCATGGTCTTGGTCCTCTTCGTCACGAGTTGCACGGATTAGATTCCGTGGTTCCCGAACGTAGAGGCGAGTTGTAAGCGTCGTTTAACGGAACCTTAAAGATGCGTAAGGAAACCTTTAAGATTCCGTTTAGGTCGATCACGATTGCTTGAGGCCGGTCCGATCGGGCATGCGATCCGAACAGATGTCACCTCGATCGAGCCAAGTACCCCGGATGCCGAACTCGTCCGCCATGTCTTCGAGGAGCCCCCGCGCCTCGACCAGACCCTGGCCGCCCTGCCCCTGGACGAGCGCTACCTGCCGCCGGCGGACTCGCCCCTGGCCGCGGCCCGGCCGGTGTTCCAGGGCTTCCACCCGTGGAACGTCAAGAAGACCTATCAGGAGCTGAGCCGGGAATAGCCCCGGCCGCGCCGAGGCAAGGCCCGGGCGGCGCGCGGCCGCCCGGGCCTCTCGTCCCTTAGCACAGCGGAGCCACTTAGCCTAAGTGGCATCCCGCTTAGTCGAGCTCCGGCGGTTCCCCGCGTGCCGGACATCCAGCTAGTGGGCGGTCACCTCGTCCAGAATCTCGCCCGACAGTCCATGCGCCCGGTGGGCGAGATCGTCCACGCTCAAGAAGCCCACCATCCGCTTGTCGCGGTTCATCACCGCCAGGCGGCGGACCTTTTTCTTTTCCATCAGGTGGGCGGCATCCTCGATCGCCTGGTCGTCGAAGCACCAGACGATCTTTTCGGTCATCACCTTGCGCACCGGCGTGCTTGCCGGCTCGAGTTTCATGGCGACGCCGCGGCAGGCGATGTCGCGGTCGGTCACCATGCCGACGATCCGATCGTTTTCGCCGACGAGCAGGGACCCGATGTCCTTGTCCCGCATCTTCTTGGCGGCTTCCACGAGGGTGGTTTCGGGGGCAATCCATTCGCCTTTCGGCATCATCACGTCTTTGACCAGCATCGTATCCTCCACAGGTTCGGGGCCCACAGGTTTGAGGCCTTGTCCGGAAAGCTCTGATTGGAGCGGACGCGCTTCGCTCTCGTGGGGTGCGCATCCTCGGGCGCACCGAAGAAAGCGAGGTGGCGACAAGCGCGCGTACGTGAACGACTTCTGCCACAGCAAGTCTCGTTGCACGATGATCTGCATCAACGGGGCGCCCTGCGCGCGGCGTCGAGGCCACCCGTCGGCGGGCGGTCGCGCCGGATGTCCGCCATCGAGGTGCTCCGCCGGGGACATGCGCGGCTTTGAATTTCGGTTGGCCGATGGCCGCAAACGTGACCGTCGCTTGGCCGCCCTCAGACCATTGGCCGGTGCTAGGCAGACTTGCGGCCGGCAAGAATCAGGGCCGGCATGTCGAAGCTCACCATTCCGTCGGCGCCGGCAAGGGGCCGCAATACCTGCTCCGATTCCCGCAGCAACAGGTCGAACTGATCCCGGTCCAGAATTCCACCCAGCGTCCAGACACAAGCCCGTTCCGTGGCCACCAGCTCGGCGATGGATCGGAAGCGGACGGTACCGTTGCGCTCTTCGACCGAAGCGCCCTCGATTCCGGCCTCGGCCGCGATGCGGCGCAGGTCATCGGCATCGCCCAGCACGAAGGGCGCGCGGAAGGCGTTGCCGACCTCCTCGCCGAACAGCCGGTCCAATAGCTTGGCAAAGGCGGCATAACCGGGCGAACGCTCGACCGCGCCGCAGACCGCGACAGCCAGACGCCCCCCGGGCTTCAGCACGCGCATCATCTCCGAAAGGGCGCGCGGACGGTCGTCGAAGAACATAAGGCCGAACTGGCTGACTACGGCATCGAAGCCGGCATCGCCGAAGGGCAGGGCCTCGGCCCGCCCCTCGCGCCAGTCGATGGCCGCGGACTTGCGCCGGGCGACGGCCAGCATTTCCGCATTGGCGTCGAGGCCCGCGACCCGGCCGCCGGGGCCCACGATCGCGGCCGCCGCAAGCGTCAGCGCGCCGGTGCCGCAGGCAACGTCCAGCACCGCCTGCCCGGGCGCGACGCCGGCCGCCTTCGAGACGACCGCTCCCCACGGCCCGAAAAGGGCAGGCACGAACTTCTCGTCGTAGACCTCGGCAGGCGGTTGTTGCGTCGTCGTCACGTTCATGGCGATGCCTTTCCGTTTGCGGTCGCGGGGGCTACCCTTGCCATCCAGCAAGGGGGCCGAAACTCTAGGTGCGCGCCATGCCGATTGCCCATGACCAGCCGTCCGAAAGACTTGCCGAAGCGTCCGAAACGCAGGCCGCGGCGCTGGTCGGGGATTTCGATCCGCTGTCGGACGTGCTGCGGACGGTGAAGCTCAAGGGCGCGCTGTTCTTCCTGGTCGACGCGACGAGCCCCTGGTGCGTGGAAGTTCCCCCTGCCAGGGATTACGCCGACATCATCCTGCCCAGCGCGCGGCACGTCGTTTCCTACCATGTGGCCGTGCAGGGCCGCGGGCTGGCCGGCCTGCCGGGAAGCGAGCCGGTCGCGTTCGAGGCCGGCGACATCATCGTGTTCCCGCACGCCGATCCCTATCTCATGTCGAGCGCGCCGGGCGTCGCGCCCGAACTGGACCGGGATCAGACCCTGAAGTTCTTCCGCGACCTCGCCGCCGGAAAATTGCCCTTCGTCATCCCCGAAGGCGGCGGCGAGCCGCCGAAGGCGAAGTTCATCTGCGGCTTTCTCGGCTGCGACCTCAGCCCCTTCAACCCGCTGTTCGCCACCCTTCCGCGGGTCCTGCACATCCGCCGCCCGGACGGCGGCCGTGCGGACCCTCTCGATCAACTGATCGAACTCGCCATGACGGAGATCAGGACGCCGCGCGCCGGCGGAGAAAGCATCCGCCTGGGCCTCTGCGAGCTGATGTTCGTCGAACTGTTGCGCCGCCATCTGGAAACGATCTCGGCGGAAGGGCCCGGGTGGCTGGCGGGCCTGCGCGACGCCAAGGTCGGGCGCGCGCTGGCCCTGCTGCACGCCGAACCGGCGAGGGACTGGACGCTCGACGCGCTGGCCAGAGAGGCGGGCGTTTCGCGCTCGGTGCTGGCGGAACGCTTCGCGCGCTGTGTCGGCGAGACCCCGATGCGCTATCTGACGCTGTGGCGCATGCAGCTCGCGGCGCGGC
>JAOTVC010000058.1 GCA_029863585.1 Alphaproteobacteria bacterium
CGGGGCCGATGCGCTGCTGCTCAGCCTCCGCAACGACCCCGCCCCGGTGCTGGCGCGGTTCCGGGCCCATGAATTGCTCGCGACCCTGAGCGTGCCGGTGGCCACCGGCGAGAGCCGCACCGTCCGGGTGTTTCGCGTCAGGGGGTTTCTGGGCTATAAACTCGGCCAACCATAATCCGCAACGTTGAACCGGGAGAGGCCCCGCCCGGGGCTGCCGCACCATGAGCCGATACCGCATTACCGTCGACACCGGCGGCACCTTCACTGATGTCGTTTACTTCGACGAGGCGCGGCGAGAAATCACCATTCACAAGCTGCCGTCGACGCCCCACAACCCGTCTGAGGCCATCGTCGCGGGGGTTCGGCATCTGCTGGACCAGGGCGTGGCCGCCGAGGATATCGAGTTCTTCTGCCACGGTACCACCGTGGGCACCAACGCGTTGCTCGAAGGCAAGGGGGCCAAGACGGGGCTGCTGGTGACGAAAGGCTTTCGCGGGATTTATGAGGTCGGTGAACAATCGACCCCCCACGGGCCTTCGGTGTTCGATATCACCTATCGCAAACCGCCGCTTCTGGCGCCCGAAAGCCTGACCGGTGAGGTCAAGGAGCGGGTGGATTTCCAGGGCAAGGTGCTGGAAAAGCTCGATGAGGAGGCGTTGCGCAAAACGGTGCGCGCCTTGCGGGACAAAGGGGTGGAATCGGTCGCGGTGTGCCTGCTGTTTTCCTTCCTCTATCCGCGGCATGAGCAACGCATCGCGCGCATTCTCCGCGAGGAGGCGCCCGGGGTCAGCATCTCGCTGTCGTCCGACATCCTGCCCCAGATCCGCGAGTTCTTCCGCCTCTCCACCACGGTGATCAACGCCTATCTTCTGCCGGTCCTGGAACATTACATCCATCACCTGGAAGCTCAGTTGGACCGGGCCGGCGTGAAGACCAAAAAGCGCTACATCATGCAGTCGAACGGCGGCACGGCGACCTTCGAGGCGGCGGCGCGAAAGTCGGTGACCACCGTGCTGTCGGGTCCCGCCGGCGGGGTGACGGCGGGCGCCAACCTGGCGCGCGATCTGAAGCAGCCCAACCTGATCACCTTCGACATGGGCGGCACCAGTTGCGACGTGGCGCTGATCAAGGACGGCGAGCCGTCCCATTCCAACCGAATCGAGGTCGACGGGCGGGTGATCTCGGTGCCGATGATGGACATCAACACGGTGTCGGCGGGCGGCGGCACCATTGCCCGGGCCGATGCGCTGGGCCAGCTTCAGGTCGGGCCCGATTCGGCGGGCGCGCTGCCGGGCCCGGCCTGCTACGGCCATGGCGGGACCCAGCCGACCGTGACCGATGCGAATCTCCTGTTGGGGTATCTCGGCGAAGATAATTTCTTGGGCGGGCGCATGGCGCTCGATGTCGCGCAGGCGAAGAAAGCCATGGAGACGGGCGTCGCCAGGCCGCTCGGCATGAGCCTGGCCGACGCGGCCGAAGGCGTGATCCGCATCATCAACGTCAAGATGGAGGAAGCCATCAAGGCAATTTCCACCATGCGGGGCTATGATCTGCGCGACTTCATGCTGGTCGCCTTCGGCGGCGCCGGGCCGCTGCACGCCGGTCAAATGGCGCGCAACCTCGGCATGCGGGGCGTCATCGTGCCGCTCTATCCCGGGGTCAATTCCGCCATCGGCCTGCTGCAGGCGGATGTCCGCCACGATTACGCGGTCTCCCGCATGACGCTGATCACCGAGGTCGGGCCCCAAGAGGTCGCGGCCCGGCTCAAGGCCTTGGCCGACCAGGCCCGGGCCGAACTGAAGGCCGAGGGCTTCAAGGCGGGCGAGATCGTCATCGAATACGGCATCGACATGCGCTACGCGGGCCAGGGGTATGAGCTGACCGTGCCGCTTTCATCGGGGCGGGTGACCGGGAAGACCCTGGGCGAAATCCGCGAGACTTTCGATACCACCCATCACGGGCTGTTCGGCCATTCCGGGCCCGAGGAACCGGTTGAGGTCGTGACCTACCGGGTCACCGGCATCGGCAAGCTGCCCGAGGTGAAGATGCCGACCTTCCGGCGCGCCGGCACGGCGCTGGCTGACGCCTATCTCGGCACCCGCCGCGCCCGGTTCGACGGCGAAGCGGTCGAAGCCGCCGTTTATCAGCGCGAGCGGCTCGACGTCGGCCACGAAGTCAAAGGCCCGGCGGTCATCGAACAGCTCGATTCCACGCTCGTCGTCCATCCCGGCCAGACGGCGCGGGTCGACCGATTCAAGAACATCGCGATCATGGAAAGGGATTAGGCCATGGCCACCACCGCAAAACCCGCCAAGCGGCGCAGGGCGTCGGACACCGCCGTCGATCCCGTCACCTTCCAGGTCATCAAGGCGTCCCTGGTCGGCATCGTGCGGGAGATGCAGAACTGCCTGTTCCGCACCGGGTTCTCCACCATCATCCGCGAATCCCAGGACGCCAGCTGCGCCCTGATGAACGTGGCGGGCGACGTGGTGGCCCAGCATGTGGTGCTGCCGCTCCATATCGGAGCCTTTCCCCATTGCACGGCCGCGGTGCTGCGCGATTACGGCGATGATCTCAGCCCGGGCGATGCCTTCCTGATCAACCACACCTATGAGGGCGGCAGCCCCCACGCGCCGGACATGGCCGTGATCACGCCGATCTTTATCGGCAAGCGCTTGATCGGATTCGCCGGCAACATCGCCCACAAGCCCGATCTCGGCGGCCCGGTGCCGGGAAGCTGCTACGCCCTGGCCAAGGAAATCTTCGCCGAAGGCCTGCACCTGCCGGCGGTCCGCTATCAGCGCGGCCACAAGACCGTGACCGAGGTCGAACGCATCCTGGCGGCCAACAGCCGGACGCCGGAAATGGTCCTGGGCGATATTCGCGGCCAGCTCGGCGCCGACCGCCTGGGCGAGGACCGCGTGCGCGAACTGGTCGCGAAATACGGCGACAACCAGGTCCTGGCCTGTTTCGACGAGCTGATGCGTCTGTCCGAAGGCATCATGCGTCAGGCGGTTTCGAAATGGCGCGACGGCCGGTTCGAGGCGGAGCGCTTTGTCGACAACGACGGTATCGATCTCGACAAGCCGATCCGCGTTCATGTGACTTTGGAAAAGAAAGGCGACCGGATTTCGTTCGATTTCACCAAGTCCAACGATCAGACCCGGGGCCCCGCCAATATCCGCCCGCCCCTGGTGCAGGCGGCCATGGTCTATACCCTGATTACCCAGGTCGATCCGACCATCACCATCAATTCCGGGCTGCTGCGCGTCGCCGACATCAAATTGCGCAAGGGCAGCGTGCTCGATCCTCATTTCCCGGCGCCGGTCAACACCTACATGCCGACGGTCACCGCCGTCACCGAGGCCGCGGTCGAAGCCATCAGCCACGTGGTCCCGGACCGCGCCCGGGGTGACGGCTGCGGCTCGCGTTCGATCATCATCGGCGGCCGCTCGACCCGTTCGGGCAAGGGCTATGTGCAATATGAGATCGTCGGCGGCGGCACCGGCGGCCGGGCGATGATGGACGGGGTTTCGGGCGGCTGCTCGCATCAGTCCAACGCCCGTGTCGCGCCGGTGGAGATCATCGAATCCGAGTTTCCGACCCGCGTCCGCCGCTTCGAATTGATCCCCGATTCCGGCGGTGCCGGGACCTTCAGGGGCGGCCTGGGCGTGCTGCGCGAATATGAGAACCTGGGTGAGGCGCGGTTCAATATCCGCTCCAACAAGCATTTCATTGCGCCCAAGGGCGTCGCCAAGGGCGGCGACGGGCGCTGCGGCCGGCTGACCATGCACCCCGGTGAAAAGGGCGAGAAGATATTGCCCTCGCGCTATTCCGATTATCCGCTCGCCGATGGCGACATCTTCCGGCTGGAGACGCCGGGCGGCGGCGGTTACGGCGATCCCGCTGGGCGCAATCCCGAGCTGGTCTCAGCCGATGTGAATGAAGGCTATGTCACGCCTCGGCGCGCGCGCGAGGTTTACCGTGTGGTGCTGCGGAAATCCAAGGGCGCCTATGTGGTGGATGCGGCCAAGACCAAGGCGTTGCGCGGAACGCGCACCAAGGCAGCAAGCCAAAAGGGCGCCAAGGCGACCCGCGGAACGCGCACCAAGGCAGCAAGCCAAAAGGGCGCCAAGGCGACCCGCGGAACGCGCACCAAGGCAGCAGGCCAAAAGGGCGCCAAGGCGACCCGCGGAAGGCGCACCAAGGCAGCAGGCCAAAAGGGCGCCAAGCCGTTGCGCGGAACGCGCGGAAAGACGGCCGCCAAGGCGGGCTAGGACGCGGCTTGCCGCTATGACTTCTCTCCCTCCGCCGCCGGTGTGGTGGTGTCCCGGCTGAGCCAGCCCGGTAGGCCGAGCCGCTGGCCCCAGGGCAGTTTGGCCCCCGGCTTGAAGACGCCCGCCTTGGCCTGGGCCAGGTCGATGCCGGAGCGTTGGAACACCCGAGCCATCCACGCGGCCCCGATGATGCCGACATAGGTGCCGATCATCACGTCGGAGATGTAGTGCGCGGTCTCCAGCGCCCGGGCGGCGATCAGCACGGTTCCGAACACCAGGTAGAACGCGATGTAGCGCGGCCAGATGACATAGAGCGCCGCCATCAGCGTCGCGATGGTGACCGCGTGGCCCGACGGAAAGGATTGGAAGGAGCCGTCGAATTCCCACCAGGCGAAGCCGAAGTCGTGGCGGTCATCGCGGTAGTAATGCAGCGGCCGCAGGCGCCCGAAGCCGATCTTCATGATCTGGCTGAAAATCCCCGTCGCCGACAGGGCGAGGAAGACGTAGAGCGGCAGCATCGACCAGGCCTTGAGCCGTTCGCTCAATGCCGACAGCCTCGGGTGATGGGCCGCCAGCCACAGCGCGATGAAGGCGACGCCCGTGGGCACGGCCCAGAAGACCTGGCGCCCCCAATCGGCAATCCACTTGAACACCAGATGGAGGTCCCAGTCGAAGGTCAGGAACCACTTCAGAGCCGGGATGTCGATGAAGATATAGGAGAGGATCGAAAAGGCGAACACCGCCCCGAAGGCGTGGGGTTGACTGGCGATGATGGCCCCGGGCCGCGTCCGGGCCCGCAGGCCCTCATCCCAGCGCGTCAGGGCCAGATCGCCGGGCGAGCCGCGCGCACCGATCCAGGTATACAGGATCCACGCGATACCGATATTGATGAACCCGGCAAAGATGACGTCCGACAGGAAATGGGCGCCTACCGCCATCCGCGTCGCGCCGACCAGGGTCCCGAACGCCAGCGCGCCGGCGAATGCCGCGTGCCGGCGGCGCCCCGGCTTCATGAGAAAGACCAGTGTCACGAGGAAGAATCCCGTCGCCGCATGGCCGGAGACGAAGCTGCAATTTCTTGTGCATTGATCGGACGGCAGTGGCGCCGGCGTGAAGTGTTTCGTGCCGCCGAATTCCACGGTCTGCGACGGGCGGGCCCGGCCCATCGTGTCCTTGATGAAGGTATTGGTGACCAATCCCGGGCCGAGGGCGAGGGAAAGGGCAATATAGACCATGACCGAGGAGCGGATATGGAACCGCTTGAGCGGGCTGAGTGCGCGGGCCACCAGCCAGAACATGAAGGTCAGAGAAACCGTCCAGGAGATCACCCGGACCGTGTCGTAGATCAGATCGAGCGGCCACCAGCCTTTCAGGAAAAACCTCTCGCCGTCCCGGTAGAATAGGGCCGCCGCCGCCAGGTCGATCTCCGGCGCCAGATAGAACAGCAGCCCGGCCGCCGCCATGGCGAGGAGGAACAGAAGCGGTTTCATGGTGTTGCCTGGTCCGCGCGGTAAAGGGTCAGGATCACGTTCCGGCCCTTGGCAAGGTTGAATGCCTGGACTGCGCCGAGAGCCCTTACACTTACGCCGAGGCCCCGCGCCGCCGCCCGGAACTTATCCTCGGTGCTGCGTTCGATCAAGGCAAGGGCCTGACGTTCCGCCGCGAGATGCTTGGCGGCATCCTCCGGCGTGGTCAGCCGCGTCGCCGTGCCCAGTGCGAAGACCAGGCTGGGTTCGTGGTAACCGCTGGCCGCGATGGCGGGCCGTGGCGCGCCTTGGTGGGCCGCGATCAGGGCTTGGGCCGCACGGCTCGGCCATAGCGGGGACATCGCGGGCAGGGCGGCGGCGAAGGCAAGGCCGGTGAACAACGCCATGGCCGGCGTGGCGGTGCCGATCGCGGCCAGGGGGGCGTGCCGCAGCGTTGCGATGGTGCCCGCGGCCAGGCCCAGAAGTGCCGCCGCGGCGCCTGCCCAGGCCGCGGCAGGCATCGGGGCATCGGTCAGGAATCGGGCGATGGCCGGCAACAAAGCGGCAAGCGCCAGGCCCGCCAGGCCCCAGACCAGCAGCCACAGGCGGGCCGGCCAGCGGCCAAGCGTTGCGGTCATCCACTCCCGCCCCGCGATGGCCGCCTTGCCCGCCGCCAGGGCCGCGGCGGGGTACAGCGGAAGCACATAATGGGGCAGCTTGGTCGGCATCAGTTCGAACGCGATCCAGGCGGGGACCAGCCAGGCCAGGCAGAATCGGAGGGCGGGTTCCGCCCGGTGCCGCCAGGCCCAGATCAGTCCGAACGGCACCAGCAGCACGCCCGGCCAGAACGAGAGCGGGGCGAGGGCGAGATAGTACCCCGGCGGCGCGCCGTGGGATTCATGCCCCCCCAGCAACTTGGGCAGCAGGTCGCCGGTGACGGCGCCGGAGAGGAACCCGCCGTCTTCAAGGGTGATGGCGACGAACCAGGGCGCGGCGATGGCGAGGCTCAGAAGAATGCCGCTTGCCGGGCGCAGCTTGCGCCAAAGCCGCCCCGCCCCGCCGCTCCGCCGGTCGGCGATGGCGAGGGTCGCCAGCGTCGCCAGGGCGATGAAAGACACCACCGGCCCTTTGATGAGGACCCCCGCGCCGAGCGCCGCCCAGAACAGGTAGGCGAGCGCCGCCGCGCCCCGTTCGGGCAGGTTCTCCCGGCCATAGAGGCCCAGCAGCGCACCCTGGGCCGCCACCGTACAGAGCAGCAACACCGCGTCGGTCTTGGCGATATGCGCCTCCACCACCGTCAACAGAGCGCCTGCCAGGATAGCCGCGCCGAAAAACGCGGGGGCCGCGCCCAGGACCGGCCGGGCCAGGGCAAAAAGGGCTAGCACCGCTGCCGCCGCACCAAGTGCCGAGGGCAGGCGATAGGCCCAGATCTTAGCCCCGTCCCCGCCGGCTGCGAGCCGCACGGAAGCCGCCTGCAGCCAGTGTATGCCGGCCGGCTTTTTCTGCCTTGCCTGATCCTGGAAGCGAATGTTGACGTAATCGCCCGTCTCCAGCATCTGGCGCGTCGCCTGGGCGAAGCGCGCTTCGTCCCGGTCGGTGACCGGAAGGTTGGCGATACCGGGCAGGAACAGGGCCAGGGCGAGCAGGCCGAGAAGGACGTAGGCGCGGGGCCCGCGGGCAAGAGAATCGAAGTCCATGGACGCTGAGCCGGCAATCGTTCTGCAGGGGACGCTTTCGAAAGCGCGCCAATTTAACAAGTTTAGCCTTGAACAAGAATCGCGGGCTTCCTAAAAAACCACACGCATTCCCTGGAAATTGAAACCGCCCATGGCCCCGACCTTGTCCATCGTCGTTCCGGTCCACAACGAATCGGAAAACATCGCCCCCTTGGTGGAGGAAATCTTCACCGCCCTTGAGGGCGGGCCAACGTTCGAGGTGATCTACGTCGATGACGGGTCCACCGATGACACGGGTGAGAGGCTTACTCAGGCCGCGGAACGGTTTTCGGCGCTTCGGGTGCTGCGCCACCGGGAAAGCTGCGGCCAATCGGCAGCAATCTGGACCGGCGGCCAGGCGGCGGCGGGGATTTGGATCGTGACGCTCGACGGCGACGGCCAGAACGACCCCGCAGACATCCCCACCCTGGTCGAGATCGCGCAGGAGGCGGGCCCCGACGGACCGCTGCACATGGTGGCGGGGATCCGCCGCAAGCGGGAGGACAGCTGGCTTCGGCGCCTGAGCTCCCGCGTTGCCAATGGCGTGCGCCAGGCCTTCCTGCGGGACGGGGTGAGCGATTCCGGGTGCGGGTTGAAAGTGATCCGGCGCGATGCTTTCCTCAAGCTGCCCTTTTTCGATCACATGCACCGATTTCTGCCGGCGCTGATCATCCGCGGCGGGGGTGAGTTGCGTTGCCAGGAGGTCAACCACCGTCCGCGGTTGCGCGGCACCTCCAATTACGGCCTGTTCGACCGCCTGTGGGTCGGCATCACCGATCTTTTCGGTGTCGCCTGGCTGGCGCGCCGGGCCAAGCGGCCGGTTATCGAGCCCGGCCCGTGACGCGGCTGAAACCCTATCTCAAAGGGCTCGCCGTGATCGCGGTGCTGGTGGCTCTCGGCTATGCAGTCAAGGCGCTTGGCCTGCACGGCATGCTGAATGAGGCCTGGATCGACGAACAGGTGCGCGACCAGGGCTTGCGCGGCGATGTCCTGTTCCTCGGCGCCGGCACCATCGCGACCGCCGCCGGCTTTCCGCGCCAGGCGGTGAGCTTCCTGGCGGGTTACGGCTTCGGCCTGGGCGAGGGCATGATGCTGGCGCTGGGCGCCGCCGTACTTGGCTGCGTCTTGGCATTCTTTACCTCCCGGTTCCTGGGCCGGTCGGTGGTCCTCGGCCTGTTTCCGGACCGCATCCGGCGCCTCGACGCATTTCTCCACGATCATCCGTTTTCCATGGCATTGCTGTTGCGTCTGATGCCGGTGGGCTCCAACCTCGTCACCAATCTGGCGGCGGGCGTGTCCGGCGTGCGGGCTCTGCCGTTCTTTGCGGGCAGCGCCATCGGATATATCCCCCAGACCGTGATCTTCGCCCTGCTGGGCAGCGGCATCCATCTCGACCCCATCCTGCGGATCACCACCGGCGTGGTGCTGTTCGTGATCTCCGGCGCGCTCGGCATCTATCTGTTCCGCCGTTATCGCGCGAACCGGGCGCTGGATGCGGAACTGGCCGATGCGGTCGCCGCCGAGGGTGCCCCGGGCGGTGGGCGGCCATGAGCAAGCCGGCGGTCGTGCTGCTGTCGGGCGGCCTCGATTCGGCGACCGTCGCTGCCATCGCCCGCCGCGACGGATACGGGGTCTTTGCCTTGAGCTTCGATTACGGCCAGCGTCACGATGTGGAAATCGCCGCCGCCGGGCGCGTGGCGGCGGCCGCCGGCGCCGAGCGCCATGTGGTGGTGCCGATCGATCTTAGGGCCTTCGGCGGCTCGGCCCTGACCGCCGATATCCCGGTGCCCAAGGGCCGGTCCGAGGACGACATGGCGGCCGGCATTCCCGTCACCTACGTGCCGGCGCGCAACACCATCTTCCTGTCCCTGGCGCTCGCCTGGGCGGAGGTGCTGGGCACCGGCGACATCTTCATCGGCGTCAACGCGCGAGATTATTCCGGCTATCCCGATTGCCGGGCGGAATACCTCGCCGCCTTCCAGGCGATGGCCAACCTCGCCACCAAGGGAGCCGTCGAGGGCGCCCTACCGGTCACCATCCACAGCCCCTTGATCGACCTGACCAAGGCGGAGATCATCGCCCTTGGCACCGGCCTCGGCGTCGACTACGGATTGACGCGAAGCTGCTACGATCCCGACAGCCAAGGCCGGGCCTGCGGGGCTTGCGATTCCTGCTTGCTCCGGCTCAGGGGATTCGCCGAAGCGGGGCTTTCGGACCCCGCTCCTTACGGGGACTAGATCCATGGCCTACGCCGTCAAGGAGCTCTACCTGACCCTGCAGGGTGAAGGCGCCAATGCGGGCCGGCGCGCCGTATTCTGCCGCTTTGCCGGATGTAACCTGTGGTCGGGGCGCGAAAAGGACCGCGCCTCGGCCCAGTGCCGTTTCTGCGACACCGATTTTGTCGGTACCGACGGGCCGGGCGGGGGAAGTTTCGTTACCGCCGCCGCGCTGGCCAAGGCGGCATGGGCCTGCTGGGCTGAGGCAGATGCGCCGGGTGGCACGCCGTTCATCGTCTGTACCGGTGGCGAGCCATTGCTGCAGCTGGACGCCGCCCTGATCGATGCCTTTCATGGTGCCGGATTCTCGGTCGCGGTGGAAACCAACGGCACGCTCGCATCACCGCCCGGGCTAGATTGGGTCTGCGTCAGCCCCAAGGCCGGAACGGAGCTGGCGCTGAAGACGGGCGATGAGCTTAAGCTCGTCTATCCGCAAGCGGGCGCCCCGCCCGAAGCCTATGCGGGACTGGGGTTCGATCACTTCTTTCTGCAGCCGATGGATGGGCCCGAGCGCGCGCGAAACACGCGCGCGGCGATCGAATATTGTCTCGCCCATCCGAACTGGCGGCTCAGCGTCCAGACCCACAAATATCTTGGCTTGCCTTAAATCCTGTCCGCCGAGAAAGGGCCACAATGGAAATTTTTAAGTCTTTCACCTTCGAGGCGGCACACCGCCTGCCCAACCTGCCCGAAGACCACAAGTGCCGGCGCCTGCACGGCCATTCCTTCAGGGTCGAGTTGCATGTCGAGGGCCCGCTGATGCAGCCGGAGGATTGGGTGATGGACTTTGCCGACGTGACCCGTGCGTTCTCACCGATCCGCGACCGGCTGGATCATTACTTCCTGAACGAGATCGAGGGCCTGGAAAATCCCACCAGCGAAGTCATCGCGCGGTGGATCTGGGACCGGTTGAAGCCGGAACTGCCCAACCTGTGCCAGGTCGTTCTGCACGAAACCTGTACCGCGGGCTGTATCTACCGCGGCGAGGAGTCCTGAAAGCCAAACAGGCGAGAGCCTCCGCGCGTTCCTACCCGCGTCCGCGATAGGGAGGGACGCCCGGCTCCGGCACGTGGACGCCGGCGGGCGGCTCGCCGGACTGGTAGAACACATCGATGGGAATGCCGCCGCGCGGATACCAGAAGCCCGAGACGCGCAGCCACCTGGGCGCCATGGCCTCCGTCAGGCGGGTCGCGATGGCGAGGGTCGTCGCTTCATGAAAGGCGCCCGTGTTGCGCCACGACGCCATGAACAGCTTCAACGACTTGCTCTCGACGCACGCCTTGTCCGGCACGTAATCGATCACGAAGTGGGCGAAATCGGGCTGGCCGGTGATCGGGCACAGGCAGGTGAATTCCGGGCAAGCAAGCCGCACCAGGTAATCGAGGCCTTGGTTGGGATTGGCGAAGGTCTCGAGCTTCGCTTCGTCGGGGCTGGCGGGCAGGGCGGTCCGCTGGCCCAGTTGGGTAAAATTCTCGGCGTTCGGATCAATGGCCATGGTGAAACTCTAGGCCGCAGTCTCTATCCGATCAAGGACCGCACGGGGCCGCGCCATCACAACGCCTCGATATCGCCCAGTGCCAAGCCCCTGCACCATTCTTCGGCCACGGCCTCGAAGCGGTCGGCCTCGATCGCCGCCCGGAGGCTCCGCATCAGGTCCTGATAGAAGTGCAGGTTGTGCGCCGTCAGCAGCATGCCGCCCAGCATCTCCTCGTTGCGGAAGAGGTGATGGACATAGGCCCGCGAGAACCCCGTGCAGGCGGGACACTTGCATTCGGCGTCGATCGGGCGGGGGTCGCGGGCATGGCGGGCGTTGCGGATGTTGATGGCGCCGCGATGGGTGAAGCCCTTACCGGTGCGTCCGGATCGCGTCGGCAGGACGCAATCGAACATGTCGACGCCCAGCGCCACGGCGCCGATCAGGTCGGTCGGCAGGCCCGATCCCATGAGGTAGCGGGGTGATTGGGCCGGCAAGTGGGGCAGGGTGGCGGCGAGGGTGGCTAACATCACCTCCTGGCCCTCGCCGATGGCGAGGCCCCCGACGGCGTATCCGTCGAAGCCGATACCCGTTAGCGCCTTGGCCGATTCCTCGCGCAGGTCGGGATAGACGCTGCCCTGACAGATGCCGAACAGCCCGTAGCCCGGTCGGTCGGCGAAGGCGTCCTTTGAGCGTGCGGCCCAGGTCATGGACAGGCGCATGGAGACCGCCGCCTCGTCCTCGCTCGCCGGGAAGGAGGTGCATTCGTCCAGCACCATGGTGACGTCCGCATCCAGCTGGCGCTGGATCTCGACTGCCCGTTCCGGGGTCAGGTCATACATGGTACCGTCGATGTGCGACCGGAAGGTGACTCCGGCTTCCGTGATCTTGCGCAGCTCCGACAGCGACATCACCTGGAAGCCGCCGGAATCGGTCAGGATCGGCCCCGGCCAGTTCATGAAGCGGTGCAGGCCGCCCAATTCGGCGATCACTTCGGACCCCGGGCGCAGCATCAGGTGATAGGTGTTGGCGAGAATCATCTCGGCGCCCGCGGCGCGGACGTCTTCCGGCCTGAGCGCCTTGACCGTCGCCGCGGTGCCGACCGGCATGAAGGCGGGCGTCTCCACCGTGCCGTGGGCACAGGCGAGCCGCCCGCGCCGCGCGGCACCGGAGGTGGCAAGCAGCTCGAAGCCGAAGGCGGCCTCCGTCATCGGCTGTCCTTCAGGCGCACCCCGGGGGCGGGGTGGATCAGGCAGGCATCGCCATAGGAATAGAAGCGGTAGCGTTCCTTGATGGCGTGAGCATAAGCCGCCTTCATGACGTCGAGCCCGGCGAAGGCGGAGACCAGCATGAACAGCGTCGATCTCGGCAGGTGGAAGTTGGTGAGCAGGAGATCGACGGCCCGGAAGGTGTATCCCGGGGCGATGAAGATCTCGGTCTCGCCCTCGAACGGCTTGAGCCGTCCGGTCTTGTCGGCGGCGGTCTCGAGCAGCCGCGCGACGGTGGTGCCGACCGCCACCACGCGCCCGCCCTGGTCCCGGGCCTCATTGATGAAGGCGGCGGTGGCGTGGTCGAGACGGCCCCATTCGGAATGCATGCGGTGCTGGGCGACCTCTTCCACCTTGACCGGCAAAAAGGTGCCCGCACCCACATGAAGGGTCAGGGTCACGCGGTTGATGCCGCGTGCGACCAGGGCATGGAGGAGGGCCTCGGTAAAGTGAAAGCCCGCCGTGGGGGCGGCGACGGCGCCGGGTTTGTCGGCGAAGATGGTCTGGTAATCGGTGAGATCCCGCACATCGGGCCCGCCGTCGCGCGGGATGTAGGGCGGAAGCGGGGCGGTGCCCAGCCGCTCGATCGCGGCCAGCACTTCATCGTCGGGCAGGGCGAAATCCAGCGTCACCTCGCCGCCTTCGCCCTTGTTTTCTACGCTCGCGGCCACGTCGGGGGCGAAGACGATGGCATCGCCCGTCTTGAGACGCCGCGCCCCCCTGGCGAAGGCATGCCAGCGCCCGGAGCCGAGCGGCTTGTGCAGGGTGATCTCGACCTTGGCGTTTCCGCGCCGGCCGGCAAGCCTGGCCGGGATCACCTTGGTGTCGTTGACGACCACCACGTCGCCGGGCCGCAGCAGGCCGGGCAGGTCGGAGACATGGCGGTCATCCAGGCGATCGCCGATGACGAGGAGCCTGGCGGCCTCCCGGGGCTCCATCGGGCGGTCGGCGATCAACTCGCGCGGCAGATCGAAATCGAAATCGGCGACCTTCATCCGTTCCCCGTCCTTGATGTTGCGCCCGCGGCGCAGACCTCGGCTTCCGGGGCCGCGCCGTCACCGGTTGCGCGATCCCATTCGGCTGCGACCTCGGCATCGGATTCCCGGGGCCGGTATCGCTGCTTGAGGGTGGCGAAGGCGGCCCCGTCCAGCAGCCGGGATAAGGCCCAGACCGCCATGCCGCGCACCAGGGGGGCGGGATCGGCAAGCAGCGCTTCGGCCTTCGGCGCCAGGGCCGGCGTCCCGGAATTGCCGATGGCGATCAACACGTTGCGCACGAAGCGCGCGCGTCCGATGCGCTTGATGGCGGAGGTGGAGAACACCTGGCGGAAGGCTTCGTCGTCCAGCATGGCCAAATCCGCGAGCTTCGGCGCGGTCAGTTCGATGCGGGGCAGGAAGGCCGCCTCCCGCGCCCGGGCGGCGTATTTGTTCCACGGGCACACCGCCAGGCAATCGTCGCAGCCGTAGATGCGGTTGCCCATGGCAACGCGGAACTCGTCCGCGATCTGGCCCTTGTGCTCGATCGTCAGGTAGGAAATGCAGCGCCGCGCGTCGATCTTGCCGGGTTCGGGAAAGGCCTGCGTGGGGCAGACATCGAGGCAATCGCGGCAGGAGCCGCAGTGATCCACCTCCGGATCGTCGGGCGGCAGATCGAGGGTCGTGTATATCTCACCCAGGAACAGCCAGGATCCGAATTGGCGCGACACCAGGTTGGTGTGCTTGCCCTGCCATCCGATTCCGGCGGCCTGGGCCAAGGGCTTTTCCATCACCGGCGCGGTATCGACGAAGACCTTGGCCGGCCCGCCGTATTGGCCGGCAATCCAGCGGGCCAGCGCCTTGAGCCGGCCTTTCATCACCAGGTGATAGTCCCGGCCCCGCGCATAGGCGGCGACGGTGCCCCGCGCCCGCTCCCCCAACAGGGCGAGGGGATCGGTCGCGGGTCCGTAATTCATGGCGAGCGCGATGACGCTTCGCGCTTCGGGCCAGAGCCCCCTCGGCGCCCGGCGCTCATCGACCCTGCGGGCCATCCAGTCCATGTCGCCGTGATGGCCGGCTGCCAGGAAATCGCCAAGGCCCGTACCGGCACCGGCGGGCGGCTCGGCCGCCGCGATCCCCACCTGGTCGAAGCCGAGCGCGCGCGCCCTGTCGCGGATCGCCGCCTTGGCCGCGGCGGCGTCGGGTGCCGCCGCGCCGGCGCAATCGGGTGGGGCGATCATCGCCGAGTGGTCCTCAGATGTCCTCATAGGTCCTTAAAATCAAAGCTTAATCCCAATTCACCCGGGCGCCTAGGCCGACTGAGGCGCCGCTTGGCAGAACAGTTGGAATTCTAATGGTTTGCCCTTAGAATGATTTGCAAACTAATGGTCTACCTGCGCCAGAGCAAGGCGCTCGGGAGGAAAGATTCCATCATGAGCGATTCCCTGGACCTGGTGCCCGAAGCGCAGGCGGCGGTCGAGGCCGCGGCCGAAGGCAAGGATGTCGAATTCGATTCCGAATCCAGCGTCGGCTACCTGCTGCGTGATACATACCGTGCCTTCACCAAAATCCTCCAGGCGCGAATCTCTGCCCATGGGGTGACCATCGGCCAGTGGTATTTCCTGCGCGTCCTGTGGGACGAGGACGGATTGACCCAGCGCGAGCTGTCCCAAAGGGTCGGCATGATGGAGCCGACGACGGTGACCGCGCTCAACGGCATGGAAAAGCGCGGCTACGTCAAGCGGGTGCGCAACACCGACGACAAGCGCAAGGTCAACATCTACCTGACGGATAAGGGCAAGGCGCTGCGCAACGTGCTGCTGCCCCATGCCATCGACGTGAATATCCGCTCCGTCGCCGGCGTGCCACAGGAAGACGTGGAGGCCGTGCGCCGCACCCTCCATGCCATGAAACGAAATCTCGAGGCGCTCGCGGTCTGAACGGCGCGGGCCCTGCAAGCCCTACGAAAAGGAGAGAGACGATATGAGCACCGCCCCAGCGGGATCCAACGTTGACGCATCCATTGCCGGACTTCGGGTTCAGTTGGCGGCCCTCACGCGGCTCTTGCACAAGGAGGGCATCCTCACCTATTCGGGCCATGCCAGCGTGCGGATCCCCGGGCGTGATGCCTTCCTGATCCAATCCATCAACGACAGCCGGGCCGCGATCGAGCCGGGCAATTTCCTGGTCTGCGACCTTGATTGCAACGTGCTGGAAGGCCCCGCCGGCGACCGGCCGCCGCTCGAGGTGTTCATCCATTCCGAAATCCTGCGCGCCCGCCCCGATTCGCAAGCCGTGGTCCATACCCATTCGGAACTGGCCGCCATGTTCACCATGCTGGAGGGGATCGAGCTCGCCCTGATGAAAAGCCATGCCCACCGCTGGGCCTCGGGCGTGCCGACCCATCCCGATCCGTCCCACATCAAGTCTTCGAAGCAGGGCAAGGAACTGGCCGATTCGCTCGGCGATCATTTCGGCGCCCTGATGCGGGCCCATGGCGGCGTGCTGGTGGCCGAGACCCTGCCGGCCCTGCTGGTCGACGCGGTCCATTTCGAGGAAAACGCCAAGGCCCATTACCAGGCCGCCACGGTCGGCAAGATCAAGCCGCTGACCCGCCAGGAGCTCGAGATGCTGGCGATCGAGAACAACAACCGCGAACAGCACTGCTTCAAGCTGTGGAGCCACTATGTCGGCATGGGGTTCGCGGACGGCACCCTGCCGCGGGACTGGAACGAAAAGCTTTGGGATAGTGTCGATCCCAATGCGCAGCCTTGACGGCGGCCCCGCGATGAGCCTGAGCGAAAGTCCGGTGAAGGTTACGCCGCTCACCCCCACCCTCGGTGCCGAGGTGACGGGCATCGACCTGACCCGCGCTCAGGATGCGGAGACCGTCGCACTGCTGCGCACCGCCTTCCAGAAGCACCTGGTGCTGGTCATCCGAGATCAATCGGGCCTCTCGCCCGACGACCAGGTCCGGTTCTGCGAATTCTTCGGTCCCTTGGGCGCGCGGTCACGCCCGGCCGATGACCGGCGGGAGGGCGCTGATGCCCCGGCGGAGGTGATGTTCGTCTCGAACCGAAAGGAAGATGGCCGCTTCATCGGCTCCCTGCCCGAAGGCGAAATGCAGTTCCACATGGACCAGTGCTACACCGAGCGCCCGGCGCGGGCGACCTGCCTTTACGCCATCGCCGTTCCGGATGAAGGCGGCGACACCTTGTTCGCGAGCCTGTGCGCCGCCTACGACGCCCTGCCCGGTGACCTCAAGCGGATCGTCGATGATGGACGGGCGCGCCATGTCTTCAGCTACGATTCCACCAACGCCGACGCGGTCGCGAATTCAGCCGATGTGCGCGAATGCGTCCAGCCCATGGCGGTTGCCCAGCCGGAGACCGGGCGGCCGGCGCTCTACGTCAACCGGCTGATGACGCGGGAGATCGTCGGTATGGCGCCCGACGCCGGGCGCGGCGTTCTCGACCGGTTGATCGACCTCGTCGAACGCCCGGAATTCTGCTACCGGCACAAATGGCGCGTCGGCGATCTTCTGATTTGGGACAACCTCTGCACCGTCCATGCGCGAACCGATTTCGATCCCGCCGCCGACCGGCACCTGAGGCGCTTCACCATCGCCGGAGCCCCGCTGAAGCCGGCCTGAGCCTCTTGCGCGGGCCCGTGGGCAATCCAAAGATCAGATAAGACCCAAGGAGGAGCACCCCCATGGCCGAGATTTCCCCGACCCGACCCAGCCTCGACGTCACCGACCGGGTGATCATCGTCACCGGTGGTGCCACCGGCATCGGCAAGGTCTACGCGACTCGGCTGGCCGAGGCCGGCGCCAGGGTGGTGCTGGCGGATATCGTCGACGACGCGAACAGGCAACTGGCCGAAGACCTGACGGCGGCGGGCCATCAGGTGATCGCCCAAACCACCGACGTCTCCGACCAGGCCCAGACCGAGGTCATGGCCCAGGCCGCCATCCAAGAATGGGGGCGGATCGACGGATTGGTCAACAACGCCTCGCTCATGGCGGTGCTGGGCCGCAAGCCGTGGTTCGAGATCCCCGCCGACGAATGGGACCGGGTCATGCAGGTCAACACCAAGGGGGTGTTCCTGTGCTGCCTTGCGGTCTATCCCCACATGAAGGCGCAAGGGGGCGGCAAGATCGTCAACATCGCCTCCTCCCGGGTGTTCGAGGGCGGCAAGTGGCGCCTGCACTATTCCGCGTCCAAGGGCGCGGTCTGGGTGCTGACCCGGGCACTCGCCCGCGAGGTGGGCGCCGACAACATCAGCGTCAACGCCGTGGCTCCGGGCTTCACTTTGTCGGAAACCCAGGTCGCCACCAGCACGAACGAGCACATGGCCAACCGCCAACAGTCCGACAAATGCTTCGATCGCGACCAGATCCCCGACGACCTGGTGGGCGCCGTGATGTTCCTGCTGTCCGACGCGTCGAATTACATCACCGGCCAGACCATCAATGTCGACGGCGGGCGTTCTATGCACTGACGGCTGCGGCTTATTGGGGCGCGGGGTCCGGTCTCGGGCCGGTAATGCGGTAGGTGAGGGATGCCTTGGTCAATCCGGGATTGAACCAGAACAGGCAATAGCGCCGGGCTTCCTTGGGCGTGAAGGTTCCGTCCCCCGCCTTTTGCGCCCTGGCAACCGCGGCGAACCGCGTGGTGAGGCCGTCATGGTAATGGATGTCGAAATCGATCGCCCGGTCGGCCTCGTATTCGTAGACGATGCCATCCCCCGGTTTCAGATCCAAGCAGCGTTCGCGGAATTCGAACGAGGCCAGCGTCACGCTGCCCGCCGGCGCCTCTAGCCTGGCGACGTCGCCGGTTCCGGTGATGGGTTGGGAGAGGATCCAGAGGCTCGCCACCGTGTAGCCCACCATCAGGACCAGCAGCGGGTATTGGCTGCGCAGCGCCGCCCGGGGGCTGTCGAAAACCCTGAGTGCGGTGAAATGGGCGACGCCAACGGCGATCACATGGCCCGCGACGATGGAGACGACCGCCGCGTTCCACACGAATTCGGCGCCGATCAGACCGATATCGACCTTGTGACGCGCGGTACCGAACAGGTCCCAGCCGGCCCCGAACGGATCCGAAATCAGCGGGATGATGTACTGGCCCGCTAGCACCAAATAGGAAAGATAGTGGGCCAGGTGGTAGGCGATGGCGATGGGGACCAGCGACCAGACGAACAGGCCCGCCACCTCCGTGACCGGCCGCGGGCTCGCCGCCGCTCGCTTGGTCATCAGCGCAAACAGCAGATAGACCAGCAGGAAGGCCACGGGAAAGGTGAAGAGCAGGAGGCTCGCCAGGGTCTCGTGGAGGTCGAGCCCGGCATCGTGGATCACGCGGATCAGCGGATGCAACAGCGGCGATGAGGTGAGGCCCCGCAGCAGCACGCCCCATAGCGGGGTTTCCTTGAAGCCGTCGAAGGTGACGGTCGAAAGCATCAGCAGCACGAATGCCGTCATCGAGAGCGGCGCGGGCACGGACGTCACCAGGGCCCCGGCATAGGGCCTGAGATATAGCCCCCAGGCCGCCTTGGCGGCTTGGGGTCCCGAGGCGGTTCCCGGGTCCGGCGCCGTGCCGAGGGGCGCGAAGCGGCCGAAGACGTCGAAGGCCAGGGTGAAGGCTTCCCCGCGCCCGAGCCAAGCGGCGCGCCCGAACACCCACATGGCGGCCCAGGTCAGGCCTGCGTATCCGGCAATGGCGGCGGCTAGCGCCGCGGGCGACTTGGCGGAAGGGGCGATCAGCTCGAACCAGGCGAAGGCGGCGAACAGAAGGGCGGCCGGCCAGGCGCCGAGCCAGGCCGGGTAGGGCAGGCCAAGGGCGAGCGACCGGCCGCCGGTGGCCCAGCCGAAGGCGGCTTCCGCCCATCGGAAGAGGATCGCGAACGGATTGACCGCGGGCCACGGGTTGCCCAGCAGCGCCGCGACATAAGCGAGGCCGACCCACCAGACGATCCAGACGAAGGTCGGGGCGAAGTTGTGGATCGTTTCCTGGGTGCCGAAGACCCCGGCAACCAGG
>JAOTVC010000242.1 GCA_029863585.1 Alphaproteobacteria bacterium
CCGACGCGCTTGGCCGGGGCAGCCCCCCGGTCGGGCCAGAGCGGGAAGATCACCGCCCCGCCGGCCCCGGCCTTGAGGCCCTCGAGCACGTGCGCCATGCGGTCGGCCCGGTGGATCAGGGTCAGGGTCCCGCCGTTCTTGGCCATGGCCAGCGCCAGGCGCAGCCAGGACGCGAGATCGGCACCATTGGCGCCCCGCGCCTTGCCTTCCACATTGGCCCCGGCGCGATTGGGATCGGGCGAGGCCTGGGCGCGGGCGGCCTCCAGATAGGGCGGATTGGCCATGACGTGATCGAAGGTGCCGGGCGCCAGGCGCGCCGGCGGCTTGGCCACGTCGCCGACCATGAAATCGGTGCGGTCCTGGAATCCGTTGCGCCGGGCGTTGTCGCCGCAAAGCCGCATGAGGGCGGGATCGATCTCGATCCCGGTGACGCGCAGGCCGGGCACCCGGTGGGCCAAAGCCAGCGCCGCGACCCCCGCGCCGGCCCCGAGATCAAGCGCGCGGTCTCCCTCGGCGGCGGGGACCGCGGCGGCAAGGAACAGGGGATCGATGGCGGCGCGATAGCCGTCGCGCGGCTGGCGGATCACCAAGCGGTTGTCGAGGAACCCGTCCTCGGTCACGGCCATCGCGGCCTCGGCCCCGGCGGCAGGCTCCGGCACCGCGCCCCCGGCCGGCCTGGGCTGAGCGGTCATGGGCCGCCCCCGGCGCCGTCGTCGTCCCAGCGAATGTCGGCGGCCATGGGGAGGTCTTCGCGCGCCGCGTCGATCAGGCGCCGGGCGGCGGGAAAATCCTCGTCGACCACCATCAGGCGGCGCGGGATGGCGCCGGCGCTGCCTTCCAGGACCGACATGTTGGCGTCCAGCACGAAGGTCTCGATCCCCTCTCCGCGCAACAAGGCTTCGGTCCACGAAATCAGCACGACGTCATTGGTGCGCAGAAGCTCCTTCACCTGACCTCCGTTGGCCTGCCGGGTGTGGAAGGGCGGGGTTGCAGTCCCGGCAGCGCACTTCTATGCTCCGCCACTCTAGGCCACCCGTCAAGTCGGAGGCGGGCAAGTGCCTGTCCTGGTGGGGTTTTTACAAAGGGGGGATGTCTTGGCTATCGTCGTCAAGTTCGATGACAAACGCGGTGGCGAGCCCAGTCCGTCACTGGACGCCCTCCATGGACTCGTTTCCGACGACCTGGCACGGGTCAACGCGCTGATCCTCAAGGAGATGGATAGTCCAGTCGCGCTGATCCCTCAGCTCGCAGGCCATATCATCGCCGCCGGGGGCAAGCGGCTTCGGCCCATGCTGCTGCTGGGCGCCGCCAAGCTGTGCGGCTATGCCGGCGACCGGCATATCGGCCTGGCGGGCGCGGTGGAATTCATCCACACCGCCACCCTGCTGCATGACGACGTGGTCGACGAATCCGACCTCCGGCGCGGGCGTTCCACCGCCAACGCGGTTTGGGGCAACCAGCCGAGCGTCCTGGTCGGCGACTTCCTGTTTTCCCGTTCGTTCCAGGTGATGGTGCGCGACGGTTCGCTGAAGGTGCTGGAAATTCTTTCCAATGCCGCCGCCGTGATCGCCGAGGGCGAGGTCATGCAGCTCACCACCGCCAATGACACCTCCACCTCGGAGGCTGCCTATCTGGAAGTCATCACCGCCAAGACGGCGACGCTGTTCGCCGCCGCCACCCGGCTCGGCGCCGTGGTCGCGGACCGCCCCAAGGTCGAGGACGAGGCGCTCGAGGCCTTCGGACTCAATCTCGGCATCGCCTTCCAGCTGACCGACGATGTGATGGATTATGCCGCCGACGCCGAAACCATGGGCAAGGACACCGGCGACGATTTCCGCGAGGGCAAGGTCACCCTGCCGGTGGTGCTGGCCTATCGCCGGGGCGACGCGGAGCAGCAGGCGTTCTGGCGCCGGACCCTGGAAGAGCTCGACCAGAACGACAACGACCTCCCCCGCGCGATCCAATTGCTGGAAGGCCATGGGGCGCTCAAGGACACCCTGGACCGGGCACGGCACTACACCCAGCTCGCCCGGGATTCCCTCGACATCTTCCCCGCCGGCCCAACCAAGGACGCGTTGCTGGACGTGGTCGCGTTCTGCGCCGCGCGCACGCACTAGCCGACGCCCTCCTCAACGGTCTTTCATCCTGCTAGAATCGGCGGCGGTGGCGGCCGGCCCGCCGCGGAACGGGAGACGCGTGCCATGACGATCATCGATGCCGACGCCCACGTGGTGGAAACCACCGAGACCTGGTCCTACATGACCGGCGAGGATGAAGCTTTCCGCCCCCAGATCTTCAAGCGGACCGGAACCGACGGCGCGCCCACCGCCGCGGGCAAGGGCGGCAAGGAATACTGGGTGATCGACGAGCGGCCCATTGCCAAGGGCGCCAATCAAGGCGAGGACGTGCCCGCCGATTCGCGGGACATGGTCAGCGTCCAAAGCCGGCTTCGGCACATGGACGAGCTCGGCGCCGACATTGCGGTGCTCTATCCCACGGTGTTCCTCCGGCCCATGACCAACGAACACGACGTGGAATACGCGCTGACCCACAGCTACAACCGGTGGCTCGCCGACATCTGGAAACAAGGTGCGGGCCGCCTGCGCTGGGCGGCGCTGCCGCCGCTCTATTCCCTGGTCGATACCGGCAAGGTGCGGGCGGAGCTGGAATTCTGCAAGGCGCACGGTGCGGTCTCCGTCTTCATGCGCGGTTTGGAATGCGAACGCGTGCTGTCCCACCGTTATTTCTTCCCGCTCTACGAGATGGCTCAGGAGCTGGACCTCGCGGTGACGCTGCACACGGGTATCAACTCGATTGCCATCCACGACGCCTACCCCGCGGGCTATGAAGTATCGCTGAACCGCTTCAAGCTGCCTTGTGCCACCGCCTTCGCGACACTGTTGCAGGACGAGATCCCCTCGCGCTTTCCCGGCATCCGCTGGGCCTTCATCGAGGCCGGCGCCCTGTGGCTGCCGTTCATGCTGAACGAGGCACGCCTGCGCCTGCAGCGCAAGGGACGGAGGCTCGCCGAAGACGCCATGGGGGAAAACCGCATGTACGTGACGACCCAGTTGACCGACGACATTCCGGCGATCGTCGATGCGGTGGGCGACGACAACCTGGTCATCGGCACCGATTACGGCCACAACGACACCGCAACCGACATCCGCGCCATGCAGCGCCTCGGCCAGGAGGGCGGCATCGCTCAAAAGAGCGTCGACAAGATCCTCGAAGACAACCCCAGGCGGCTCTACGGGCTCAATTGAGCGCAACCGCCGCCACCGCGCCATGGACAGGATCAAGACCAGCGGCTTTCACCGCCGAATTCCCCATCTCGTCGCCGAGCGGGAGGGATTCTTCGCCCGTGAGGGTCTCGACGTCGACTTCCACACCATCGGCTATTCGCCCGACCATAGCCGGGACATGGCGAGGGGCGTTTTCGACCTGTCGCTGTCCAGCATCGACAAGATGATCTCCCTGAACACGCTGGAGGGGGCGGATTACCTCTGCGTGCTGCAGGCCGAGGAAGGCCTCGGCGCCACCCTGGTCGGCCGCAAGGGCCTGAAAAATCTCGAAGATCTGCGCGGCGCCGTGATCGCCTCGGACAACGGCACCAACCTCGATTCGATCCGCGCCAAGATTCTCAAGGACGCCGGCATCGGGGACGCGGCGTATGCGACGGAAAGCATCGGCAATTCGCCGCGCCGCCTTGCCGCCTTCCAGGAAGGCCGCATCGACGCCGCCATCCTGACCTCGCCCTGGCGCGAACAGGCCATCGCCGCCGGTGCCGTCGCCCTGGCCGAGGCAGCGGACAGCGTCCCCCAATGGCCGCTGGTCTGCGGCTGGGGCCGGCGCGCGTGGATTGAGGGGCACCGGGCACTCGTCGTCCGCTTCATTCGCGCACTGGCAGGCGCCGCCGACTGGGCGCTCCGGCCCGAGAACCGCGAGGCGGCGCTGGCGTTGTTGATGGAGGTCCAAAAGGTCGAGCGCACCCGGGCCGAGGAGGCCTATGCCCTGATCGTGCCCCGGGTCCGCGTCAACCCAGGGGCGGTGCAAACGGTGATCGATCTGCGCGCCGAGATGGGCGCCTATCCGCCGCCCCGCAAGCTGGCCGAGGCGTTCTTCGACCTCGGCTACTGGAAGGAGGCCACCGCCTGAGCCCGCCCCGACGAGGCGGGGTCCTGACGGCGGCACCTCGGGCAGAGGGCGCGCAGGCAAACCAAGCCCGGCGTGTTGGCGAAGCCCTCGGTGATGACATGCGGCGGGGCCGGTAAATGTTGATGCGGCCCGCACCAAGGTCATTTGCGTGCGGCGCCGCGCGCAAGCGGCGGCTCGAGCGAGCGCCCGG
The DNA here is from genome assembly GCA_029863585.1 of Alphaproteobacteria bacterium. Taxonomy (GTDB): domain Bacteria; phylum Pseudomonadota; class Alphaproteobacteria; order SMXQ01; family SMXQ01; genus SMXQ01. Next base: position 4,349 of record JAOTVC010000242.1, read on the forward strand.
CCAACCGGACCCCCGGGCCGGGAAACGCATTTTGTACCCCTCTGCGTTCCTGGAAGGGCCGGACACGCGACCCGGTCGCCGCCGGCGCGAATCCCAATATGATCCGGAAAAAGCAATCCCGCCACGGAGGGCAGCCGCATGAAAACGGCACGGCGAAGTCTCTACCCCAGGATCCACCCCTTCGACACGGGACGCCTCCGGGTCTCCGACATCCATGAAATCCATTACGAACAAGCCGGCAATCCGGACGGACGGCCGGTGC
>JAOTVC010000059.1 GCA_029863585.1 Alphaproteobacteria bacterium
TGGTGAAGACGGTGGACGGCACCGCGTGCGCCATCAATCCGCCGAGATAGCTGCGACCGAGGTCCGAGAGCGGCCCCTCCGCCTCCCCCAAAGGCGCAAACAGGTTGGCGCCGGTCGCGGCATCCACCAGCGACTGGTGCAGATGCCAGCCGGACGAATAATAACCGCCGGGACCGGGCCGGCACATGAAGGTCGCGACATAGCCCAGGCGCCGGCAGATCTGTTTGGTGGCGGTGCGGAACAGCAAAAGGTCGTCGGCGGCGGTCATGGCGCGCTTGGGTGCGAAGGTGCATTCCACCTGTCCCGGGCCGAATTCGTTCTCCACCGAGCGCAGATCGAGGTGCAGGTTTTCGAACGCCGACACCAGTTCAGAAAGGACCGGCTGCATCAGGTCCATGTTGGACTCCGAATGATAGGAATAGCCCGGTTCCACCGGTCGGGTGCCGATCGGGCGGGCCCGGGTCCCGGGGACGCTCAGGTGTTCCGGACCAAGCTCCTCGCCGGCGCGAAACAGGTACCACTCGACCTCCAGACCGATGGCGGCGTCCATGCCTTTCTCGGCGAGGCGCTCGAGCTGGCGGCGGAGCAGATGGCGCTGGGAAAAATGGTAGGGCACGCCGCTGTTGAAGTATTCATCGCACAGCACCCAGCCGACGCCGGGCGCCCAGGGCAGCGTGCGGTAGGTAGCGGGGTCGGGCACGATACGGATATTGGGGGAGCCCGTCATCTCATCGAGGCCCATGCCGCCGCCGCGGGTGAAGGAACTGAACGTTCGCGCACTCGCGGAATCGAGGGTCGTGGTGGCGACGTTGATGTTGTATCCGGCCTCAAGCGCGCCGAGGAAGGCCGGCACCGTCACCGCCTTGGCCCGGGACCAGCCGTGGGAATCGGACCAGGCCAGACGGATCAGGGCAGGCTTTTCCAGTTCGATCCGCCGCTTGAGCGCCTGTGCCTCCCGCGCTTGGTCGCCGGTCCACAGGCCGAAACGTTCGATGAAAGCGGGTGGTTTGGGCATGGTCGCGGGGTGCCGGGGCCCGATCAGGGCGGGCGCCGCCTCGTTCTTGGTTTCCGATCGGTTCCGCTGATACTAACCGCGGCAAGAGGCGCCGGAAAGCGCCATTTCCGGACACAATCCCATCTCGCCAAGGGAACGCCCTCGTCTGCGCGGAAGGCCAAAGGAGATATTGGGTGACCGAACAAACGGGGCGCAAGCTGGCCTGGCTCCTGTTCGCCCTCTGTGCTGGGGTCTAACTGTGGTCGATCCTGGCGGTGCCGCTGACCACGCCCAAGGGCGACGGTTTCACCCGTGGCCTCAACAAGATCGCGGCCTTTTACGGCTGGTAGCTTCCGGCGGGCGCCGTCGCCATCGGGGTGCTTTGGGCGAAGCGGTATCTGGTACCCGGTTCCATCGGACGCCGCCTGTTCGGGCTCCCGATTTCGCTTGCCGGCCTCCTCTTGGCGGCCACCGTCGCCGATATTGTGATGGCCAATTACGGCAAGCCCGCCGCGTTCACTTCGGGGCATCCGCCAACCACGTCTCCGCCGGCAGTGACCGCGCCGGCGGAACCGGCGCATTGGAGAGGCCGACTCATACAGGTTCGGGACCGGGCCGGCCACGGGCGACGGCGAAACTCGCCCGGGTGCGGATCGGCGCGCCGGGAGTGCTGACATGAGGCACCACCCGGTAGTCGGTGCGCCACGCCTCGCGGGTGACCGTAAAGCGGGCATAGCCCCGCTGGCCGTTGTAGAAGGCGATTCCTGGATTGGCGGCGAGCATCTTGCGCGCGCGCGGGCGCATGTCCCGGCCGTCGCCCCCGGAGCTGATCGAGGTCGCGACGAATTCAGTGCCGAGCGCCGCCGAACGGGGGTCCTGAAAATCGGTAAGCAAGGTTCCTGCCCAGGCGGAATGGACGTCGCCCGACAGCGCCACAAGCCCGGGCACGCGATGCTGGCGGACGGCGGTGAACAGGCGGTCGCGGGCGGCGGAATAGCCGTCCCACTTATCCATGTTGTAGCGGTGATCCCCATGGATCATGCGCCTGCGCTCCATGATCGGCACCTGCTGGGCCAGCACCGACCACCGCGCGCGCCCCGCGCCGAGGCGGCCATAAAGCCAAGCTTCCTGCTCCCGCCCCAGCATGGTGGCTCCCGGCCCCCGCGCGCCCGCGCATTGGGGATGCCACTTGCCGCCGCTTTCGCCGCAGGGCTGATCGGTCCGGTATTGCCGGGTGTCCAGCAGGTTGAGATCGATCAATCCGCCGATTTCCATACTGCGATAGAGCCCCATGTTGGCCCCCCGCGGCATTTGCGCGGAGCGGAAGGGGAGGTGTTCGAAATAGGCCCGGTAGGCCGCGGCCCGGCGCCGCAGGAAGGCCGCCGGGGACACCCGCTGCCGGACCTCCCGGTCATTCGCATAATCGTTGTCGACCTCGTGATCGTCGTAGACCACGCACCAGGGGAAGGCGGCATGGGCCGCCTGCAGGTCGGGATCTAGTTTGTAAAGCGCATAGCGGTTGCGGTAGCCCGCGAGCGTGTCGGCTTCCACGTCGTCATGACGCCGCGGAAAACTGGCCCGCGGCCCCCCCTCGTAGATGTAGTCGCCGAGATGCACCACCAGGTCGAGGTCTTCCGCCGCCATATGGCGATAGGCGGTGAAGTAGCCGTGCTGGTAGTTCTGACAGGACGCGGCGGCGAAGCGGAACAGGTCGAGGGCCTCGCCCGGTGCCGGCGTCGTCCGGGTGCGGCCGACGACACTTGCCTCCCCCCCGGCGTCGAAGCGGTACCAATACCAGCGCCGGGGCGCGAGCCCCGCCACTTCGACATGCACCGCATGTGCCAAATCCGGGCGCGCCAGGGCGGTGCCGCGCCGCACCACGTGCCGCATGGCTTCGTCCTCGGCCACTTCCCAACGGACGGGAACCGGCGCCGGCCCCATGCCCCCGCCGTGCAAGGGCTCCGGAGCCAGCCGGGTCCACAGAATCACGCTATCGGGGCCGGGCTCGCCGGACGCGACGCCCAGGCTGAACAGGCGGTTGCCGTTGGCCGCGGCGCTCCCCTGTGGTGGGACGGGGGAAGGTGCCCCGCAGCCCGCCACCCCAAGCAACGGCAGGGCGGACGCCGCCACCCCGCCAAACAAGACGTCACGGCGCGAAACTTTCGAAAACCCGCATGCCACGGCGGTTCCTCCATGCGACGTCGCCACGATTTTCCTCATCCTACATCCTTACACGCTTTCTAATCCCATATCCTTACACGCAGCCTGAGTCTTCGGTCCGTCGCCCGATACCCTCCGCTACTCCGCTGCCGGAGCGGTCTCCAGGCTGGCCTTCAGCGCCGCGCGCCGGTGCCAGGTGGCGGCCCACATGGCAAGGCAGACGACGCCGCCGGCGAAGACCGGGATCCGCAGGCCGAAATGCTCTGCCAAGCCCCCCAGAAGCAGTGCGCCCAGTGCCGGGACACCCATGACGACGAGCCCATGGACGCTGATCACCCGGCCGCGGAACGCCGGGTCCACGGCCGACTGGATCAGGGTCTGGCTGGTGACGGTAAGGATGATGAAGCCCCCGCCGAGCAACGCCGAAAAGAGAAGCGCGAGCCAAAAGATATCGGTGGCGACGAACAGCATGAGATTGGCGGCCAGGAACAGGACGCTGAGGATCGAAAGCCGGGACATGCCCTCGATCCCCGACGGCCGAGAGGCAAGCCACACGGCGCCGCAGGTCGCCCCGATGCCGTTGGCGCTCAACAGCAAGGCAAGCCCGTCGGCGCCCATGGAAAAGACCTGCCCCGCGAAACCCGGCAACAGGTCGGTCACCGGCTTCGCCGCCAACCCCATCACCAGCAACAGAGCAAGCTGTAGGCGGATGCCGGGATGGGCCACGACATAGGCGAGGCCTTCTACGGTCTCGGCCATCATCGAACGGCGCTCGCGCTTCTGCGGCTCGACCGTGACCCGCATCACCACCAGGATGACGGTGTAGACCAACAAGAGAACCGAAGCCGAGGCAAAGCCCCAGCCGTTGCCGGCAACCACGATGATCAGCCCGCCCAGGGCGGGGCCGATGAACCGCGTCCCATTATGGATGATCGACCCGATGGCGAGCGCCGGCGCCAGCAGATCGCGGCCTACCAGATAGTGGATCAACGCCATGCGCGAGGGCCGGTTGAACGCCATCAGACAGCCGCGGAAGAGAATCAGGACGAAAAGGATCCAGATGGTGATCAGGCCGCTCAGGGTGAGGACGGCAAGGACCAGGGCTAGAAGCATCGCCACGGCCTGGCTGATCTGCATCATCCGAAAATAGTTGATCCGGTCCACCACCGTGCCGGCGAACGGTGCCAGGATCAGCGAAGGCGCGGTTTCCGCCATCGCCATGGCGCCGAGCCATGCGGTTGACTTGGTGAGTTCCCAGGCGAGCCAGCCGATGGAGGTGCGCAAGACCCAGATGGCCAAGCCATGGGTCACGTTGCCGGTCACGTAGAGCCGATAGTCGCGAATCCTGAGACACTGCAGGACCGACTGAAAACCGCCGGGAATCTTCATGTCGGTGCCCGTCGCCCCCGGCGAACCACTTGGATCAACATGGTTGAACGCCCCCCTGAACCTGGTCCCCATCGCCGGCGCATGCGACATCGACCGACAATTTACTACGGAAATTCCAGTTCAGGCGACCGCAATGAACCGGCTGCCGTCGCCCCCGCCAAGGCGGCCAGGCCCCCTACCCCTGCCGGAAAATATGGTTAACACTTGTCGCGAAGCAGGCCGGTATTTAATCTCCGTAAACCATTTGCGGATAATTTTTCATTGGGATTGGATCGATTCGGCGGCTGCGCCACCGTTCTCCAATCGCCGTAGAAGCGCCGGATGCATCGAAACGTCGCCGGCCCAAGAGCGTGTCATGACGAAACCGAGCTCGAAGAACTGGAAGAACGTGGCTTGTCGCAAGCCTCATCGGAGCACGGGTTGGTGGGCGCGAACCGCCCTGCTCCTGACTTTGGCCGCCGTGAGCACCCTCGTCCTGGGCGGGGCGGCGGAGGTCGGGGCGGCGGACGCGAAGAAGCCGAAAGTCACGGGCTATGTCGCCTTCGCCAGGCTATCCAACTCCGAAAAGGTGTTGGCCGCGGAAACCTGCAGGGAATACGGCGGGCGGCCGGTGGAAGGGCGGGAGCAAGACCAAGTCATGCGCGCAGGCCGCACCGACAAGTGGTTCTACAACGTGCTGTGGTTCGGCCAGCACCAATACGTGACATACAAGCGCGACACTTCGGCGACCATCACGGGCAAGATCGGCCTCCATCCATATTCCGTCTCCCTGTGCCAGTTCTGACACGGCGCCCGCGGAGTACCTGAGCGGCCGCCCATTCGGGTGGGTCCGTCCTGCCCGCTTACACCCTTCCGAGAAGCCCGGCGGCGAAGGTCCGCCCAAATGTGCTAGGCTTGCGCGCAGAGCTGCATCATCATTCTTGACCACAAGAGAGGCACATGAGCGACGCCCCACCCTCCGGCGGGCCGGTTTCAAAGGAATTCATCGCCGACCTGGCGGCGGCGAGCCGCGTTCTGGCGGATGAAGGCGTCGTCGACGCCGCCGGCCACGTCTCCCAACGCCATCCGGACGTACCGGACCGTTATTTCATGTCCCGCGCCATGGCGCCGGCCTTGGTGACCCCGGACGACATCATCGAATTTACACTCGACAGCGACCCCTGCGACGCGAGCGCGCCGGCAGGCTCTCTCGAAAGGTTCATCCACGGGGAAATCTACAAAGCCCGCCCCGATGTCAATTCGGTCGTGCACAGCCATTCACCGTCGGTCATCCCCTTCGGCCTGGTGGAGACGAAGATGCAGGCGATGTTCCATATGGCGGCCTTCCTCACGCGCGGCGTGCCGGTGTTCGATATCCGGGAGAAATTTGGCACCACCGACATCCTGGTCTCCGACCCCTCCAAAGGCGTTGCCTTTGCCGCTTGCCTGGGTGACAAAGACGTTGCACTCATGCGTGCCCATGGCTCGACCGCCTGCGGTGCGACGCTCCAAAGCGCGGTGTTCCACGCCGTCTACACGGAGGTCAACGCCCGTGTCCAGCATTGGACCCAGGCCTTGAGCGGTGGTGGCCCGATGGCCCTGCTCGACCAAGAGGAAGGCCGCCTGGCGGATGCCCTAAACCAGGGTGCCCGCCTGCGCGCTTGGGAATTGTGGCGCCAGCGGGTGCGCGAGGAAACCGGTTGGTAAGATTGAGGCAAGGGAGACCCTGATGAGCGACACGATGGAACAGAAACAACAGTTGGTGCGCTGCATCCGCATGCTCGAGCACGCCGGCATCATGGACTACAACGGCCACGGCAGCATCCGTTTGGCCGAAAACCGCATGCTCATCAACATCGGAAATTGCCAGCGCAGCCAATTGACCGCCGATGACATCTGCACCATCGACATGGACGGCAACGTCATCGAAGGCAACGGCAAGCCACCGCTCGAATTCCACCTTCATGCCGGCATCTACAAGACCCGGGCCGATGTCGATGCGATCATCCATTGCCATCCCAACTGGTCGACCATCCTGACCACGGCGGGGGTCGAATACCTGCCGGTCTATGCCCAGGGCACGCTGGTCTACCCGCTGCCGGTGCTGGATTCCCCCAATTCGATCAACAATCCGGAGATGGCCAAGCGGCTCACCGATACCATGGGCAACCGGCCCGCGGCCCTGATGAAAGCCCACGGCGCGGTGACCACGGGGCGGACCATCGTCGATGCCTTCGTACTGCTCAACTACCTGGAGGACAACGCCTACCGCCAATACATGGCGCAGCAGGTGGGCACGCCCTATTCCTTCACCGAGGAAGAAATCGCCTTGTGCACCGAGAAGCTCTGGAACCCCGCCCTGTTCCAACGGACCTGGGACCATTTCAGCGCCAAGCTCGACGCCAGCGCATGAGCCCTGGGATGCGGGACCTTCCCATGATCTTCCGGCGACCTTCGAGTCATTCAAGATGACCCACCCCGACCGCTTTCTGCTCGCCGCCGTGATGGGCTGGCCGGTGATGCATTCGCGCTCGCCCATGATGCACAATTACTGGATGGAACAGCAGGGATTGGCGGGAACCTACGTCCCCCTGGCGATCAAGCCGGGCACATTGGGGCCGGCCTTGCGCGCCCTTCATCCCTTGGGCTTCTCGGGCTGCAACCTGACCATCCCCCACAAGCTCGACGCCATGGAGATCGTCGATGAGGTCGACGACGTGGCCAAGAAGATCGGGGCGATCTCTTGCGTCGTGGTGCGCGCGGACGGGTCCCTGTTCGGCACCAACAACGATTGGCTCGGCTTCATCGGCAATATCAAGCAGGAAGTGCCGGACTGGCGCGCCGACGCCGGGCCCATCGCCGTCGTCGGCTCGGGCGGCGGCGGCCGTGCCGTCGTCTATGGCCTTCTCAATGAGGGCGCGCCGGAAATTCGCCTGGTCAACCGCACCCGGGCGCGGGCCGAGGCCGTGGCATCCGAATTCGGCGGCCCGATCACGGTCTATCCTTGGGAGGAACGTCACGACGTTCTCGACGGCGTGGCGATGGCGGTCAACGTCACCAATCAGGGCATGGTGGGCGAGGCGGCGCTGGATCTCCGCCTCGACAAGCTGTCGCCATCCGCGCTGGTGGCGGACATCATCTACACGCCCTTGGAAACCCCCTTCCTCGCCGATGCGCGGGCGCGGGGCAACCGGACCGTCAACGGCCTCGGTATGTTGATCCACCAGGGCCCGCCGGCCTGGAAACTTTGGTTCGATATCGTCCCCAGCGTGACTGCGGAACTGCGGCAGCGAATCGAGCGCTCCATCGCAGCGGATTGAGGCGTCCTTCCGGACAAGCTCCCGCCAGGACCCTAGACGACCACCTTGGTCATGACACCCTTCTGGAATACGTCCTCCGGTTCCACATGCTTGTGGGCGATGCCCTGCTGGTAGGTGTACAGCAGCATCTGTTCCCAGGTCGGGCGGTTCTCCTCGATGCCGAAGGGGAACGGGTCGTCGCCGAAGGTCTCCTGCATTTTCCTGGCGTAGGTCGGAACCCACGGCAGGGGATAGCGCGACACGGCGGGATCGAACATCCGCTCCAGGCTGCGCCGCTTCGATTCGTTGAACGCGTTGTAGAGATTGCGGGCCACCCACGGGTTCTCGTCGACGATCCGCTTCTGCATCGCGATGATATGCATGATCGGCCAGACCTTGGTCCGGGCGTAGTACTCCTCTTCCATCTCCAGATAGTTGGGGAACAGACGCTCCACATCGGGATGCCCCTCGATGAAACAGGTCGGCGGCCGGGCGATGATCGCGCAGTCGATTTCCCCTGAGGCCAGCATCTCGGACAGTGACTTGTCCTCGACCCTGGTAATCTCGACACCCGGCGGCAGATTCAGTTCGACTTTTTCAGTCCGTCCCGGGGCATTGGCGCCGGCCTGATACCAGTGCACCTCGGGCAGCTTCACGCCGCACTCGTTGTGCATCCAACCGCGCATATAGACGGCGGCCGAATGGGCCCATTCCGGCGAGCCGATGCGCTTGCCCTTGAGGTCGTCCACCGTCTTGATACCAGCGTTCTTGTTCACATAGAAGGACGAGAACCGGAACAGCCTGGAGCAAATCACCGGCAGGCCGACGATGTCGCTGTCTTCCCGAGTGACCTGGGTCGAAAACTTGGCGAGGCTCAGCTCCGCGACATCCCATTCGCGGTTCGCCGTGAAGCGCGCAAACACTTCATGATGAGACAGCATGGACCAGGAATGGTCGATCCCCTCGGCCCGCACCGCGCCGGTGCGGAAATCACGGAAATGGTCGTAATCCGTGGTCGCAATACTCAATTTGATCGGATTCATGGCACCCCCCAAGACATTGCCATTGTTGACTAATCGGCTTGATTGGCCGGCATAAAAGCACAATGCGCACGGCTTGGAAACCTCGTACCCGGCCCCATTCCCCTCGCCGCGCAGGCCGGCCGAGGAACCGGACTCGGCTATCAACGGCGAACCTCGGTTTCACATCATCGGCCAGGCCGATGCCCGGGCGGGCATGGAATCTTTGCGCTAGTTGCCGGCGCGGATCTTCGCTTCGTCGAAGATTTCTCCCATCTCCGACGGGACACCTTTCTTGTCGATCTCATCCAGCCAGATCTTGTGCAGGTTGGCGGGCTGGTCTTCGTACTCGATCTGGTTGCCGCCCTCGTTGACCGAGGTGTCGTTGCCGGACGTCCATTTGTCCAGCTTGGCCGTGATCATCGGGTAGCGCACGGTGCCGAACTGCACCGCGAGGTAGCGGGACGGCGTGTTGCCGGTGTTGAAATGCTGGTGGAACATATCCTCCGGCGGGGTCACCACGACCCCGTGATCCCAATCCACGCGGACCATTTCGTCTTCCTTCCCTTCATACCAGAGCATCGAATAGCCTTCGCCATCGATGGTGAAGACATTGGTGCCCGCGGTGTGGCGGTGGGCCTTCTTGTAGGTGCCAGTGACGATCTGCGACGTGTGGCACCCCAGAGTGCAGTCCGAGAGCACCCAACGGAGGCTTGAGGAGCCCTTACCGCGTTCGGCCCAGGCCTTGAGCTCGAAATTGGTGATGTCGGCAACGAAATTGGTCTCCCACTGATGGCGGCCGGGACGGATTTCGATCATCTGGCCCTCGCCCTGGAAATAGCCGTTGGGGCCGTAGCGCTCTGCGAAGTCCCGTTCGGTGTCGAAGATGAAATCCTCATTCCGGAAAAGGTTCATGAGAAAAGGTAGATCGTGGACCGAGGCGAGCCGCGCCGGCTCCGTTCCGGAGCCGTTGAAATGCTGATACTTGGCATTCAGCGGCACGGAAAACAGGGAATTGCGGCCCCATTCGAAGGCATGCTTGTCGCCGTTGGGAAGCTCAATCTGGGTGGAGCCGTGCCCCTCGATCACGTAGACGATTTCCTCGTAGATGTGATGCATCGGACGCGATTTCGACCCCGGCGCCAATTCGAAGCAAAAGATGGAAACAAAGTCGTCCCGCCCCTTCAAGAGACAGACAGCCCCATTCATGCCGTAGCGGTCCCAAGGCTTGGTCTCGACACGCATCAAGTCGATACCGAAATCGTTGATCACCGGGACCGGCTGTTCGTCGCACCACGCCAGATAGCTGTCATGCAGGAATACGGGTCCCTCGGTCTTGTTCGCGGTGTCGTCCATGATCGCGGCGTCCTTGTCCTCAATGGTGAAACTGAAAGGCCTAGTTATAAGAATCGATTGCCACCGGGTCAAACGGGACACCGCCGATAAATGCCCCCCACAGCCACAAAAATGCGCGTCTTGAGTTGTCCAATCGCCTCGCGCTCCATACACTGTCGCCGGTTTTATAAAAACAAAGAGGGGGTGGGACCTATGGCAGAGATCCCAAGACTGAATGGCGTGATCGCCGCACTCGAAGCAGGGCAGCCGGCCTTTGCGGCGTTCGCCACACCGGACGTGCCGACGGCGGTCGCGTTCAGCACGACGACCGGCTATGACGGCATCGTGTTCGAAATGGAACATAACCCTTGGGATTCCGTCGTTCTTCGGGACTGCCTGCAATACATGCTCAACCGCGGCCAGATCGCCAAGGCCGGCTCGATCGCGCCGTCCGTGACCCCGATCGTCCGGGTGCCCCCCAACGGCAATGAAACCGCCCAGTGGCAGGCCAAGCAGGCGCTCGACCTCGGCGTTTACGGCGTGGTCTGGCCGCATATCAGCAGCGTCGAGGAAGCCTATAACGCGGTGGCATCCTGCCGCTATCCGCGGCTCAAGGACGCGCCGCTCTACGAACCCGCGGGCATCCGCGGCGACGGGCCGACATCGGCCGTGCGCTATTGGGGCGTCACCCAGCAGGAGTATTACCAGAAGGCGGACGTCTGGCCGCTTGCGCCCGAGGGCGAGATCCTGGTGATCCTGATGATCGAGGACACGGCGGGAATCGCCGCCTTGCCCGACATCCTGAAGAACGTGCCCGGCGTCGGCGCGGTTCTGATCGGCGAAGGCGACCTCAGTCAGGAGCTCGGCTACCCGCGCCAATACGAGCACCCGGTGGTGCTCGAGGCCATGGCCGAGATCGTCAACACCTGCAAAGAAAACAACGTCGCGGTCGGCCATCCCCATGTGAGCGCCGGCAATGTCGAGCGCATCCTGAATGAGGGCTATACCTTCCTGATGTCGGCGGTGGTGCGCTCCACGCCGGGCCTCGACAAGGGACTGGAATTGGCGGGCCGCAAGTCCTCCGCCGACAAGCCGGCCGGCCCGGCGCCATCGTATTGAACTCGGCATATCTTGGGAGACGAAGACCATGATCATCGATTGCCACGGCCATTACACGACCGAGCCGGCGCAACTGACCGAATACCGCAAGGCGCAGTTGGAGGGACTTGCCAATGACCCTTCCTTCCTGCCGACGCCCGCGGACCTGAAAATCACGGATGACGAGATTCGCGAGCGGCTGGAGCCCAATCAGCTCAAGCTGCAGCGCGAACGGGGCACGGATCTGACCATTTTTTCGCCTCGCGCGGTGGGCATGGGGCATCACCTCGGGACCGAGCAGACCGGCTACTACTGGGCGGAAATCTGCAACAACATGATCCGGCGCGTCTGCGATCTTTACCCGGAAAACTTCGTGCCGGTCTGCCAGTTGCCCCAATACCCGGGCGTCCCGCCCAAGAACTGCCTGGCGGAGCTCGAGCGCTGCGTCAACGAGATGGGGTTCATCGGCGTCAACGTGAACCCGGATCCGTCCGGTGCCATGTGGACCGACCCGCCGATCACCGATAAATGGTGGTACCCGCTGTGGGAAAAGATGGTGGAGCTCGACGTGCCCGGCATGCTGCATGTCTCGGGTTCGTGCAATCCGAACTTCCACCATACCGGCGCCCATTACATCGCCGGCGACACCACGGTCTTCATGCAGCTCATCCTGGGCGACCTGTTCAAGGATTTCCCAACGCTCAAGTTTATCATCCCCCATGGCGGCGGCGCTGTGCCGTTCCACTGGGGCCGCTATCGGGGCCTGGCCCAGGACATGGGCAAGCCGACCCTGGATGAGCACCTTCTGGGCAATGTGTATTTCGACACCTGCGTCTATCACCAGCCGGGCATCGATTGCATGACCAAGGTGATCCCCACCAAGAACATCCTATTCGCGTCCGAAATGGTGGGCGCGGTACGCGGCGTCGATCCCCAGACCGGGCACAATTACGACGACACCAAGCGCTACATCGACGGCACGCCGAACCTCACCGACGCCGAGCGTCAGGCGGTCTTCAGCGAGAACATCTTGAAGGTCTTCAGCCGCTTAAAGGTCTGAACGCGGCCGGTATCCACAAAGAAGAAAGCCCGTGGAGTCTCCTCCACGGGCTTTCGCATACGCGTGAGACGGTAGATCAGACGGAGACGCGCGCCTTGCCCTCTCCGGCGACCATTTCGTCCTTGCAAGCATCGGCGTAGTTCAGATCCGGCTCGAGGACGATCGACACCGAACGCACCTTCTGATGCTCGGGTTCCCGGCCCGGCGGCATGGTGCCTTTGTCGCGCAACGCTTCAGCCGCCTTGGTCAGCATGTTGCGGGTCATGACGATGCCCTTGTCGGTCGGGACCAGGTTTTCATTGCTGCGGTCGACGATCGGCCCCATGGATTCCTGGAGGCTGGCATCCTGCATGCCGAAGCCCTTGACACCGGAGAAGGTCTCGCCTCGCCTCTGGGCCTCACGGTCGATCAGGTAGTCGTTGTCCTTGTTCTGCAAGGGCCTGAAGGACCCGTCCGGGATCACCGCGACATGCACGCCCTTGCCGTCGAGGCACGCCTTGCGCTCTTCGAAGGTCAGCGGACGCTGGGAATGGTAGTCGTAGCTCCAGGTCATGCAGTTCTCGTCGTCGATGGGAACCCAGAAATGTCCGTGCTGGGGATGATCGCCGCGCGGCGGGATCATGGTGAAGCACGGCATGACATACTGGGTGACCCGCCAGTAGTTCTTGCCATTCTCCACCTTACGGCGCGCACCGATATACAGCCCGCCGGCCGAAGGCGTCACCTCGAATACCGGCCTGAGGTCGCCGAGATTGTACTTGTTGCCCTTGGATCCCCGAAACAGCGGGTCGCGCTCCAGTTCCATGGAATGCAGGAATGACACATGGCTGGAATCGATGCCGCCTTCCAGCGCCTGCAGCCAGTTGCATTCCTGAAGACGCTTGGTCGCAACGGTCTGTTCCGGGGCGACGGTGCAGAACTCCCAGGCCGGCTCGGGCGGGCGGTTCTCCGCATCGCCCATATGGGTCCACAGGATGTCGCCCACCTTGATCAGCGGATAGGACTTCAATTTGAGCGTCTTGCGGAAATCCTCCTTGTCGGGATCCGATGGAATTTCCGTGCAATTGCCCTCAACATCGAACTTCCAGCCGTGATAGGAGCAGCGCAAGCCGCAGTCTTCGTTGCGGCCGAAATAGAGCGACGCAAGACGATGGGGGCAGAACTCGTCGATCAGGCCGTAGCGGCCTTCTGTGTCGCGAAACGCCACCATCTTTTCGCCCAACAGCTTGACGCGCACAGGCGGGCAATCGTTTTCCGGAAGTTCGTCTGCATGCAGAGCTGGAATCCAGTACTGGCGGAACAGCTCCCCCATGGGCGTGCCTTTATCGGTCCGCGTCAGTAATTCGTTCTGTTCCTTGGTTGTCATTCGTGTTCTCCTCGTAGCACTTCAAGTTCCAGACTCTCCGCCCGAACGCGCCGTCGCGTGCCGCAATTTCATGTTCTGCCCGCGCCGGATCGGCCAGTGATTTTCCTTAGGCTTCTACATAATATAGGACGCAGCAGGCGGCGGCGCAATTCCTTGGTATCGGCCGCGTATTCGTTTGAAAGAAAATAAGAAAGCTGCGCCCCTTCGTCAATGGACCAGCCGCCCGGGAGGGGCCTCTAAATCGTTGACAGGCGCTTTCGCGCGCGGTGTAAGTTCGTCACCGGTGGGCGACACATTTGACGAACGAAAAAGGGCCCAGACTCATGCCTTTTGCCGAAACAGACGGAATTCAAACACGTTACGAAGTCTTGGGCGACGGCCCGCCGATCCTGATGTATGCGCCGGGCGGGTTCGATGCGAGGGTCGAGCAATGGACCGACCTCGGAGTCTACAAGCGCATCAAGCTGCTTGACCACCTGCCGAAGAACTACAAATGCATCGTCTTCGACCGGCGCGAAAACGGTCAATCGGGCGGCCGGGTGGAGCGCATCACCTGGAACCACTATGTGCGCCAGGGCGCCGGCCTGCTGGATGCACTGGGGATCGAGAAGGCCCACATCATGGGCGGCTGCATGGGATGCTGTCCGGTGGCGGCGTTCGGCGTCGCCCATCCGGAACGCACCCTGTCGATGATCCATTATTGGCCCGTGGGCGGCGCCAAATACAGGATCAGCGGCCATCAGAGATTCGCGCGCCACCTCGCCTTCGCGGACGAAAACGGCCTGCAGGCCGTGGTCGACCTGGTGCGCAGCCACGACAAGAACTTCTCCCAGGATCCGCGCGGCGGCCCCTGGGGCCAGCCGATCCGCAACTCGGGCGATTTCGCCGATGCTTACGCCGCAATGGACAAGGCGCAATATCTGCTGACGGTGACCGCGATGGTGCGCGGCCTGATCGACCGCGATACCTCACCCGGGGCCGAGCCCGAGGACCTGATGAACCTCGCCATTCCCAGCCTCGTCGTGCCGGGGAATGACGACTTCCACGCCACCTCGGCGGCCCGGTACATGCACGAATGCCTGACGGGCTCGGACTATTGGGACATGCCGGTGGACGATCAGACCGAGGACAACGCGCCCCGGCGCGTGCTGGACTTCCTGGACGGCGTCGCCGGCTGAACCCGGCCGAACGGCCTAGCCGACGGCATCGAGGACCGACTTCGCGAACAGGTCCTCGAGCGCCATCCGCTGCGGGATGATCTTCTGCGTCGCCGCGTGATCGACCAGCCCCTCCAGGGTCTTTCGGTTGGGCTCGACCCCATAGGGCAGCGGATCGTCCATCACCTCCAACGCCACCTTGTGCACCCTGTCGACCCGCTTGGGGTCGGTTATCCGACCGGCCTTGAGATCCGCGACATATTGGCGCTTCGATTCGGCAAACGCGTCGAACACCTGGATGGCGACGTCGGGCATTTCCTCCAGCACCGCGTCGCGCACGACGACGGTGTGGTTGATCGGATAGAACCCGCGGCTCTTCAGCGCCGCCACCCCGGCTTCGAACTCATTGGGAATCATCTCGGCGATGTCGGGATGATCGAAGCTGGCCCCCACGGCGGCGACCACGTCGCCCGAGGCGAGATGCGCTTCCAGGTCGCCATCAGGCAGCGGCACGACGTTCTCCGGGGCCCGGTAGGCCTCCACGTGCTCGTCGCCGGACGGCGCCCAGGTGATCGAGGACAAATCGACATCGTATTCGTCCTGGATGATGGCCCGGGCCCAGACCCCCGTGGTCACGGTATAGCCGCGGTTGACGCCGACCCGCTTGCCGGCAAGTTCGGCCGGGGACTTCAGGCCTGAAGGCACGTGATGCGCAATCGCGCCGTGGTGAAAATCGCGCACCAGGAAGATCGGAATGGCGGTGAACTTGACACCGTGGGCCTTGGCACAAATATAAGTGGTCAGCGCCATTTCGCAGACGTCGAATGCCAGTTGCCGCACCATCCGGCGAAATCCCTGCACCAATACGGGGATTTCCTCGAACTCCAGGTCGAAATCCGGAAGCGTCACTGCGCCTTCCTTGACCCTCCGGTTGTTGTTCTGGGTCCGGGACACCGCCTTCAGTTTGGTCTTGCTCATCGTTTCCTTGTCTTTCTTCCTGTTCCGTCTTTTTTCGTGTTTGGACGATCATCGCGTCAGCAACAGCCGGCTTCGCCGGTATCCTCAAGCACCGGCAGGAGCCAGTCAACCGGGAGGTCCCGGTCCGTGACTTCAGCGGCGGGCGCGAAAATCTTCAACCGGTAGCGCTTCCCCTCTTTCCAGAAGATCACGTTTGTCTCATACGGGGGAAAACCGGGCTTCGTTCCCCGGTCCTGGGATACCAGGATGATTTCGGTTGCGCCGATCCCGAACCGGTCCCGGACCAGGTTTTCGATCCGGGTGATGTCGTCAAGGGTGCCTTTCTCGGGTCCGAGGCGTCGAAACATGTTATCACCGCTGACGGCCCGCGCATTCGTCCCGGCGCGTCCCATTTTCGCCGCGCAAGGCCGCCCAACGCTGTCCCCGGCGACTTGAAACTTGCTTGCACTGTGCCGCTTTGGTAGTTGTAGGTCAACAACTTAGCAGGAGAAATGAACGTGGCAGAAAAAGTAGTTGCGGCCGTCCGCACGGCCCCTCAGACGACGGAATTCCGTGAATACGACATGCCGGATATTCCGGATGAGGCCGCCCTTCTCAAGGTGGAGGTCGCCGGCATCTGCGGGACCGATGTGAAGTTCTATTCCAAGCCCCCCTTCGAGGGCCCGGTCATTATGGGCCATGAGAATATCGGCACCATCGCCAAGGCCGGCAAGATCTTCCAGCAGCGCCGCGGCCTCAAGGAAGGCGACCTGGTCTTCGTCGAACATTACGTCGGCTGCATGAACTGCGAGTTCTGCCACAAGGGCGAGTATCGCCTGTGCATGTTCACCGATTGGCGCAAGTTTCCAGACGGCCTGCGCTTCGGCTACACCCTGGCCGAACGGGCGCCCCATCTGTTCGGCGGCTTTGCCCAGTACATGTACCTGCCTTGGAATTCGGTGATCCACAAGGTCCCCGACGGCTTGTCCGCGGAACTGGCCGGCGTCGTGACGCCCATGGCCAACGGCATCCAATGGGCCCTGTTCGACTGCGGCGTCGGCTACGACAGCCGCGTCCTGATCCAGGGACCGGGCCAGCAGGGGCTTTGCAACACGATCGCCTCCAAGCAGGCGGGCGCCTCGCTGATCATCGTCACCGGCACCTCGAAGGACGCCAAGCGCCTGCAGGTCGCCAAGAATCTCGGCGCCGATTACACCATCAACGTCGAGGAAGAAGACCCGCTGGAGCGGATCATGGAGATCACCTCAGGCGAAGGCATGGATGTGTCCCTCGATTGCACGGCGGGGGCCGGGACCATCCCGGTGCTTCTCGGGATTGAGGCGCTCAAGCGCAAGGGCGGCACGCTCCAGATCCAGGGCGAGGATGTCCCGGATTTTCCCAACTTCCCGCTCGGCAAGATCGGCAACAAGTACATCACCGTCAAGGCGGCCCGCGGCCACAATTTCGAAAGCTGCGAGCTGGCGCTGAAGCAGCTCAACTCGGATCGCTTCGACATCAGCCAGATCACCACCCACCGGTTCGGCCTCGAGAAAACCCACGAGGCCATCAATGCGGTTGGCGGCAGCGGAGAGGTCATTCACGTCTCGCTGATGCCCTGGACATAGGCCTTGACCGGATCCGCCGGCACCGATGACGCCCGGATTCCGGTCACCGTCCTGACCGGGTATCTCGGCGCCGGCAAGACGACGCTGCTCAACCGCTTGCTGGCCGATCCGGCAACCGGCCGCTTCGCGGTCATCGTCAACGAGTTCGGCGACATCGGCATAGATGGGGCGCTGATCGAAACCGGCGAGGAAGAGCTGATCGAGCTGTCGAGCGGCTGCATCTGCTGCGTCGTGCGCGGCGACCTGATCCGGAGCCTTCGCAGCCTGCTGGCGGAACGGACCGACCTCGACGGCATCATCATCGAAACCACCGGCCTCGCCAATCCCAGCCCGGTCATCCAGACCCTGGTGATCGACCAGGTGATCGGGGCGCAATCCCGCCTCGATTCGGTGCTCTGCATGGTCGATGCCGTCCATATCCTGGATCAGTTGGCCGGCGGCACCGATGCCGCCCATCAGATCGCCTTCTCCGACCATATCGTCCTCAACAAGATCGGCGACGCCGCCACCGGGCTCGCCGCCATCGAAGAGCGCATCCGGGCGCTCAACCCCTTCGCGCCGATCACCCGGGCGAACCGCGCCGATGTTCCCGCCGCCGAGGTGCTGGGCCGCCACGGCTTCGATCTCGACCGGGTCGAGGCCCAGCTGACGCCGGATGACGACGCCGACACCGACGCCCACGACGACGACCATACCCACGGCCATATCGACCGCAGCGGCATCGCCAGCGTTTCCTTGACCAGTGATGCACCCCTGGACGCGGTCCTGCTGGAAAACTGGATGCAGGATTTGCTGAGCCGCCGCGGCGCCGATCTTCTCCGGACCAAGGGGGTGCTTTCGGTCGTTGGCGAGGACAGGAAGCTGGTCCTCCAGGCCGTCAACATGATGCTGGAAGGGGATTTCACGGGTCCCTGGGGCGACGAGCCGCGACGATCACGCCTCGTCTTCATCGGCCGGAACCTCGAGACCAAAGACCTCGCCGCTGGCTTTCGAGGCTGCCGGGCGGACGCAAGCGAAGCCGCCGAATAACCCACGACAACGGAACAGGGAGCAGACACATGACCAGAATACCGCCACTCGACCGCGAAGAGATGAACGAAGCCCAGCAAGCCATCCTCGACAAGGTCGCGGGCAACACCGGGCGCATCGGGTTCGGGCCGGCCATCGGTTACGCCTATTCGGCGGAGGTCTGGCGCCTGCACAACGAATCGAGCACCCATCTGCTCAATTGTTCGCTGACCAACCCCCAGGTCCGCATCATCTCGCTGATGACCGTCAAACATTGGAAGGCCCGCTATCCCTGGAGCGCCCAGGCCAAGCAGGCCATCGGCGCCGGCCTCGACATGGATATCATCGAGGCGATCAACGAGGGCAAACAGCCCGATTTCAAGGATGACGTGGACGCCGCCGTCTACGCCGCGACCAAGGAACTGCTGGCCACGGGAAACCTGTCCGACGCGGGGTTCAAGGCAGCGCAAGACACGCTCGGCCTCGTCCGGCTGGTCGAACTGATCCACACCATCGGCCATTTCTCCACCACCGCCATGATGGCCAACGCGGTCGGTGTCGAGCCCCCGGAAGACGCAGCCACCTTCCTCAAGACCTAAGCGCCGCCGGCCAGAGCCCCTCCGAAATAGGAAGCGGCCCGCACCAGGATGCGGGCCGCAGCGTGAATCAGGCTTAGGTTTGAGGCTTATTCGGCGGCGTTTGGCGTGACGTAGAGCTCGGGCTCCATGCGGGACTTGGTGCCTTCCTTGTCGAGGGTTTC
>JAOTVC010000243.1 GCA_029863585.1 Alphaproteobacteria bacterium
GCGGGATCTGGTCCATTCTCGATACGGTGAGAGTGAGCCAGGAACCCGCCTATCACTCGATATCCTATGTCGGCCCGAAAAAGGATTTCATGAAGTTGAACGACCTGTTCCTGCCCTGGGTCGACGCTGACATGCAGACCAGCATGATCATCGTGGTGTCCTGTTATCTGCCCAGGTAGATCACCCAAATTGGTTCTCCATGCCGTCCACAAGAAGGGCAGCTCAGGGGTCAGGGGCGGAAGCCCCTGCCTATCTGACGCGACGCCTGCGAACGGGCCCGCCCGCAAACCCGCAGAAAACGCCGGTGCATGGGGTTGAATGCTCGGCGCCGGGGTTTGTGGCCGGGACTCGTGGTTGCGCGCCGCGAAACGGTTTCCGGATGTTCGCTGCAATCCGTATCATGGCCGGCATGGCGAAGGCAGGCGGACCGGACGCGCCGGACAAGGGCGATTGGCGTCAGGAATTCGGCACCCGCGTCGGTGCGCGGCCCAACAAGAAACGCCCCGGATCGGCGATCCGGGGCCAGTCTTGCCGGCCGGTCCCGGCGACGGGGGTCCGCCGCCGGGGGCCGTTTGCTACGCGCCGCGCCTCAGAGCGTCTTCGGGCGCCGCGGGATGCCGAGCGAGTCCTGCGCCGCCCAGACGTACTTCATGTCGACGAATTTGCGCCAGTCGAGGCCCGCGGGCACTTCGCCGGTCTCGGCGAGGTCGGCGATGAACCGGTCCATCGCCGCGGCGCTCTCGAAGCCGCCGTCGGGGCTGATCTGGTCGAGCTCGACCTTGTAGAGATTCACGAAGGCTGGCGGGATGTTGAAGCCAAGGTCGACCATGATCTTGTAGGCGCGCTCCTTGTTGGCCGGGTTGAACAGCCACTGCCGGGCCTTAAGGTCGGCGCGCACCCAGGCATAGGCGGTGTCCTCGTTCTTCTCCAGCCATTCGCCCATCGCGGCGAAGCCCTCCTGCGGCGCGATGGTCAGTTCGGCGAACAGGAACTTGCCACCCGCCTCCTCGAGCCCGGCGCGGTGGCGCGGGAACATGCTGGCGCCGTCGAGGGTGCCGTTGATGACGCCCAGCAGGCGGTTGTCGGAGGCCCCGGAGGTCGGCACGAACTCGACGTCCTTGTCGGGGTCGAGGCCCATCTTGGCGACCACCTTGCGCATCACCCAGGTGTTGCGGCCGTCCAGCTTGCCGCCGGAGATCTTGCCGCCCTTGAGATCGGCCGGCGTGTTGACGCCCTTGCGGGTGCCCATGATCCACCATTCCTTGTCGCGGTACAGCGAGATCATCTTGATCGGCAGGCCGCTGGCGTTGCCGGCGCCGAAGAACACGCTGGTGTCGCCATGGGTGATGTCGAGGCTGCCGCCGACCAGGCCCGGGATGTATTCGTCCGACAGGATGACCTCGAAGTCCTCGATGCCGACGTCCTGCATGTAGCCGAGCGCCTGGGCCAACCGGTACGACCACTGCGTCGCGTAGTTCGGGTTGAAATCGCCCATCTTCAGCGACTTGAGGTTCGCCATCACGGTCTCGGCGCTCGGCGTCTGGGCGCCGGCCAGGTTGGTCGTCGAGGCGGCGATGATGGTGCCCAGCACGCCGGCCCCGCCGTATTTCAGAAAGTCCCGCCGCGGCAGGCGGATCTGCGGTTTCCTGTTATGCCTTGTCATGTTTCTTCCTCCCTGGTTTGAAGTGCCTTGTTGTCAAACACTGCGGTGCGAGAGCTCACACCTTGTCGACCCGCCGCCACGGGGCCACGTAGGCCTCCAGCGAGCGGGTCAGCTGGATCAGGGTCAGCGAGACCACGACCAGCAGGAACAGCACGGCGTACATCAGCGCGGAATCGAAGGTGTCCGCGGCGCGCCGGATCAGGAAGCCGAGCCCCTTCGAGCCGCCGAAGATCTCGGCGATGATGACGCCGATCAGGCCGCGCCCGATGCCCTGCTGGATGCCGGAGATGATGAATGGCAGGGTATAGGGCAGCACCACCTTCAGATACAGCTCGTAACGGCTGGCGCCGAACACCCTGGCCGCCGAGAGCAGCGACTGTTCCGTCGTCTTCACCCCGGCCCAGGCGTTGATAATGATCGGGAACACCGCCGACAGCACGATGATCGTGACCTGCATCTTGACGGTGAAGCCGAGGAACAGGATGAACAGCGGCACCAGCGCGATGCGCGGCAGCGAGGCGAGCGCCCAGACATAGGGGCTGAGAATCGTCTCGACGTATTTGTTGCCGCCCATCAGCAGGCCGGCGGGGATGCCGATCACGCAGGCGATGGCAAGGCCGATCGACAGGTTCGACAGGCTGTAGAAGAGGTGGTCGCGGATGCTGCCCGAGATCACCGCGCCCGGCGGCGAGGTCGTGGTCAACCCGTCATACAGCGCCGAGAACATGCCGCTGGCGGAGGGCAGGAACAGCACGTTGATCGCGCCCGAGCGGGCGAACAGCTCCCAGATGCAGAAAAAGATCGTCAGGTTGATCACGGTGACGAGCTTGGAGCCGTGGCGCTCCCACGCCTCGCCGGCCGTCCATTTGGTGTCCTGGATGCGCTCGGGGTCCGTGACCTCGGTGACCGAAACGGACTCGGGGGCCGAAGCGGCCGCGGTAACGGCAGTGGCCTCGTTGTCGCCGATCGTGTTCATCGTGTGTCTCCATATGCGCTTTGCAGCGCTTCGTCCTTCACCAGGCGCCAGATATGGTCGCGCAGTTCGCTGTATTCGGGAAGCGATTTCACGTCATGGTCGAAGCGGGGCCGCGGCAGATCGACGTCGACGATCTCCTTGATGCGGCCCGGCCGGTAGGAGATCACCGCGATGCGGTCGCCCAGCGTGATCGCCTCGTCGATCGAGTGGGTGATGAAGACCACGGTCTGGCCGGTCTTGGCGACGAACCGCTCGAGCTCGCCCTGCATGGCCTCGCGGGTCATCGCGTCGATCGCCGCGAACGGCTCGTCGGCCAGCAGGATGTCCGGCTCCGAGACCAGCGCCCGGGCGATGCCGACCCGTTGCTTCATGCCGCCCGACAACTCGTAGGGGAACGATTTCTCGAACCCGGTGAGGTCGACGAGGTCGATGTAGCGGCGCACCCGTTCGTCCATCTCCTCCTTCGAAATCCCGAGATCCTGCAACTCGAAGGGCATGCGGATATTGGATTCCACGGTCCGCCACGGCATCAGCGCGTAGTCCTGGAACACCATCGCACGGTCCGGCCCGGGCCCGGTTACCGGCCGGCCGTTGACCTCGATGCTGCCCTCCCAGGGCTCGACGATGCCGGCGATGGCGTTGATGAACGTCGTCTTGCCGCAGCCCGACGGCCCGACCAGCACGACGAATTCGCCGGCGTTGACGGTCAGGCTGATGTCGCGCAGCGCGGTCAGCCGCTTGCGCTCGCGGTGCAGCTTGTAGCCAACGGTGAGGTTCGTGGAGACGATGACCGGCACCGCCTCGTCGGATGCAGGTGCGGCCGACGGCTCTGGCGCCGCGGTGCGGCGCCCGGTTTCTAAGCGGCTCATTGCCCTTGTCGTCCTCCCACAGACCGTGTTCGCTCGTTGGCACCTTGCGCGATGCTTGTCGTCCTTGCATGGGGCGGAGCGCAACCGGTGGGGCATGCGGTATGCGCGGACTGATCCCGCCAACCGGCCTTTTCCCTCCCAACGGGCTATTGTATCGTGTTTTCCGCCTTTGAAAAGGCAGGTAAAACAAACCGCCGGAATGCGCGGAAACGGCAGGCCGGCATCCGGAACCCGCACCGCACTCCGCGGCACGGTTTCCCTTGCAGAGAGGACACCCCGATGAAGACACTGACATTCCTGTCGGCCTCCGTCACGGCCCTGGCCGCGGCGGGCGGCGCCTGGGCCCAGGCGCAAGGCGAAGCCGGCGGTTACGGTTACGGGCATCACCCGCATATGTGGGGCGGCGACTGGGGCTGGGGCGGCATGTTCCTCGGGCCGGTCTTCGGCATCCTGTTCATCGCCGCCATCGCCATTGCCATCGTGCTGGTGATGCGCGCCATGGGCGGCGGCGGGTCGGCGGCCCGGGGCGGCGGCCGGTCGGCCCTCGACATCCTCGACGAGCGTTTCGCCCGCGGCGAGATCGACCGCGAGGAATACGAGGAGCGCAAACAGGTGCTCGGCGGCGGCTGAGCGCGCCGGTCGAGCCGCGGCCTCTTCGACGGCGCAGGCCCAGGAAGGCGTCACGCTCGTCATCGGCCGGATCACCGATTCGCCCGACAAGCATTACAAGCGGATGGCGCAGATGGCCGAATACCTGGCCGCCGAACTCGCCGATTACGGCGTCGGCGGGGTGGATGTGCTGATTACGGCGACCGAGGCGGAGATGGCCGACGCGCTGCGCCGCGGCCGCGTGGATATCCTCTCCGAGACCCCGTTCCTGGCGCTGGAGCTGCAGGAAGAGGGCGTCGTCGACATCCTGATGCGGGAGTGGAAGAAGGGCGTCCCCGAATATCACAGCGTCATCGTGGCCCGCAAGGACGGCCCGGTGCAGAGCCTTGCTGACCTCGCCGGGCGCCGCATC
>JAOTVC010000060.1 GCA_029863585.1 Alphaproteobacteria bacterium
CCTCGGCCTGCCGTCGGGCATCTACGTGTTTTCCACCAAGATCTATTCGGTGCTGCATTCGGTGACGCTGACGCCCAACTACGGCGAGGCCAATGCGCTCGCCATCGTCTATCTCGGTATCGCCATCATCGCCACCATCCTCTACTCCCGGGTGATCCGCCATTCGGAGCAATTCAGCATCATCACCGGCAAGGGCTACCGCCCCAGGGAGCTCGACCTCGGCGTTTGGCGTTACCCCGCCCTCGGCCTGGTGATCTTTTACCTGCTGCTGGCGGTGATCCTGCCGTTCCTGGTGTTCCTGTTCACCTCCTTCCTGCCGTTCCTGCAGCAGCCGGGGATCGAGGCGATCAGGTCCATGACGCTGTCGAACTATCTGCAGCTCTGGAACACCGAACTGGTGGGACGGGTGCTGCTCAATACCGCGATCCTGGTGATCGCCGCCTCGACCCTGACGGTGCTGGTGTCGTTCGTGGTCTCCATGGTGGTGGTGCGCTCCAAGTTCTGGGCTCGGCGCATCCTCGACCAGCTTGCCTTCATTCCGCATGCCATCCCGGGCATCGTGCTCGGGCTGGCCTTTCTGTGGCTGTTCCTCCAGGCGGACGAGATCGGCATTCCCCTGCACGGCGGCGTGCTGGCCATGACCATCGCCTTCACGGTCGGTTACATGGCCTATGGGACGCGTTCGATGAACGCCGCCATCCTGCAGATTCACAAGGAGCTGGAAGAGGCGGCCCAGGTCTCCGGCGCGGTGCGCTGGCGCACTATGTGGCGGGTCTTTTTTCCCCTGATGATGCCCACCTTCATCGGCGTCTGGGTGTGGGTGATGCTGCACGTCATCCGCACCGCCGGCAAGCCCCTGGTGCTGTACGAGGGACAGGAGAACCAGGTCCTCGCCATCCTGATCTGGAACATGTGGGACGAGGGCTATATCGAGGCGGTCGCCGCCATCGGCACCTTGCTGATGGGCTTTCTGCTGATCGTGACCCTGGGCTTGCGCTTCATCGGTTTCGGGCGGAGCACGAGGATGCAACGGGGCGGGTGAACCTCCCCCAGATGCCGTCCCTCGATTGCACTGCAGATGCCTTGGCTTACTTGGCCGCCGGCTCGTTTTCGCGGTCGGCCTGGAACTCCTGCATCTCGAAACCGTGGACCGACAGGTCGATCATGTTGCCATCCGGGTCCGTGGTGCGGGTCTCGGCATAAGGCGGATCGTTGGGGCGCGTTTTTGGCGGCTCCATGCCCAGGCCTTCGATGCTCTTGGCGATTTCCTCGGCGTCCTGGATATGGAAGCCGAAATGTTCGATGGAGGGCGCGACCTCTCCCCGGGTGGGCAACAGGGCCAGGCAGAGATCGCCGTCCGACAGGTAGACCGAGCCCGTGGGCCTTTCCAGCACCACATCCATGCCGAAAACGGTGGTGTAATACTCCGCCAGGCGCTTGGGGTTGGGCGTCTTGATGGCGATGTGGCGGATCTTGGCTTTGCGGTTGGTATCGGCGGCCATGGCACTTCCTCCAGGATGTTCAGGGCATCATCGGGTGAACGATACACCCGGACGCCCGCCACTTGAAGTGCGTCGTCCTCGCGTCTTGCCACCGGCGGACGGCCGGGCCAGCGACCAAGACCCGGGGATGACGGCGCCGGCCTCTCTCATCCGCCCGGTCAGCGGGTTTCGACGGCGCCCTCGATGATGTCGGTGTGGTCTTCCAGACGGTCGAGGATCTCCAGGATGCTCTGGCGTTCGCTCGCCGTGATGGAGGAACCGCCCGGCCCCTTGGGGTCCAGCGCCGCCTTGATCGCCTCCGAGAGGCTGCCCACCGCGCTTTGCACGGAAAGCGCGGTCATCAGGATATCGGCCTCCCGATCATTGCGTTCGTTCAGCGCATCCTCCAGCATGTCCTGATAGATTTCGAGAATGGGAGGCTCGCCATGTCCCTCGTTCACGTAGACCAGGTCCAGGGCGAGGGCCTGCGTCAGGGTCGGTTGGCTCGGGTGGTCGGGGTCGGCCCATTTCCGGATCAAGGAGTCCGATCGCCCGACGATTTCCGCGCAACGGCTATCGCTCAGCGCGGCCATGATCTTGGTCAAGGCGCCGGCAATGGATTTCGGCGTGCGTGGCTTCATTCCCTTTTCCCCCAAAATTGCAATTCCGCCCCCGCGGCTAATCTCGTCAGAATAGTCAGTTTTGGGTATACGAGGGAACAATTGTTGGAATTGGAATATGCGTTGCGGCCTAAAGGAAGTCGCCCCGCATTTCGCGGCGATGAGTTTCCAGGCAAAGACGGACCATCCGTCGATTGATGCTGCGGCTGGTCCCCAAAACCCAGGCTGGGGAAGGGAAAAATAGCAATGGAACAGAATGTGGTGACGACAGTGCAGAGTACTTTCAGCACCATCTGGGGCTATGTGCCGAGCCTGATCGGTGCACTTGCCATACTGGTGATCGGCTGGTTCGTGGCAGGTTTTCTCGCCCGGGGCGTCCGGATGGGGCTGGAGAAGACCGGGCTGGTCGGCCGGGTTTCCAAAATGGTGACCGGAATCAGCGCCGAGGAAGAGAAGACGTTCGAGGAATGGATCGGTCGGGGCGTTTTCGCAATCCTCATGCTGTTCGTTCTTGTCGGCTTCTTCCAGGTCCTCGGTCTCAATGAGATCACGCGGCCGCTGACGAGTTTCCTCACCGAGATCTTCCAGTACCTCCCGCGCCTGATCGGGCCGGTCATCCTCATTCTGATTGCTTGGGTCATTGCCAAATTGCTGAGAATGGCGGTGTTGCGGGGAATGACCGCGACCAAGCTGGAAGAACGGGTCGAGGCCGATGCCGACCTCGGAGGCGAACGACGCCTGACGCTGGCCGAGACCGCGGGAGACGCAGTCTACTGGCTGACCTTCCTGGTGTTCCTCCCCGCGATTCTCAGTTCCCTCGAGCTGGAAGGGTTGCTCGGGCCGGTACGCGTGGTTGTCGATGAGCTCCTCGGTTACCTGCCCAATCTGCTCGCCGCCTCACTGATCCTGTTCGTCGGGTGGCTTGCGGCCCGCGTTCTCAAGAAGATCGTCAGCAACTTGCTTGCGGCGATCGGCACCGACCAGCTGAGCGAAAAGGTGGGCCTTCGCGCGGCGCTAGGGGAACAAACCCTGTCCGGGCTGATCGGCCTGATCGTTTACGTCATCATCCTGATCCCCGTGATCATAGGTGCGCTGAACGCTCTGGAGCTTAACGCGATCACCCAGCCCGCAAGCTTGATGTTGAACAAGATCCTGGCAGCCCTGCCAAATCTGTTCGCGGGAACGCTGATCCTGATCGTTTCCTATGTCGTGGCGAAACTTGTCGCCAGCCTGGCGGCCGGTCTGCTGGCCGGCTTCGGGTTCGACACCCTGCCGCAACGGCTGGGCCTCGGCGACGCCGTAAAGAGCGGGGCCCGGTCACCGTCCCAGATCGCCGGTTTCCTTCTGCTGATCGCCATCATGCTGTTCGCTACGGTGGAGGCGCTGGACCTGATCGGATTCGCGGCGGTCTCCGAGCTGGTATCGCAGTTCCTGGTGTTTACCGGCCAAATCGTGGTGGGCCTGTTTATCATCGGTCTCGGCCTCTACTTGGCCCAGCTGGCGGCCAGCCTGATCAAGGACTCCAACCTGCCGAATGCCGATCTCCTGGCAAATCTCGCCCGAATCGCCATCGTCGTCCTGTCCCTGGCCATGGGGCTCGGGGAAATGGGACTTGGTGATGAGATCGTTAGTCTGGCCTTCGGATTGACACTTGGAGCCATCGCCGTGGCACTTGCCATCTCGTTCGGGCTCGGCGGGCGTGATGCCGCGGCCCGAATCGTGGCAAAATGGTCGAGCGGCACGTCCTCGGAGTCCGGTCGGCCTAAAGGGGACTAGCTCGGTCTTGCGTTCGCGGGGAGGATCGGCGGCAGTCCAATCCTCCCCGGCCCTGCTCGGGAAATCATGCGATTTCGGGAGTACCGTCGCCAGATACCGCCGCACCCGGAAGTTGTTGAGGAATGGGTTGCCCAATGTCTGGTGCCGGAATATCGATGAAAAACAGGCTTGGCTGCTTGTGGCTGGCATCGGCCCTGTGTGTGCTCTGGCTTGGCCCGGCACCCGCCGCCCGCGCCGCCGATGGGCTCAGCTATACCGTGAAGGTCAGCGGCATCAAGGATTCGGGGTTGCGGAAATCCGTGATCGAGGCCTCGGGCCTGACCGAAAAACCGCAACGTCAGGTGCTCAGCCTGCGGGCCCTGCGCCGACGCGTGGAAAACAGCATGGAGCGCGTCTCCGCCCTTCTGCGGGCGCGAGGCTATTACGCCGCCCAGCAGGAATTCGCCGTCACCGAAAAGGGCAAGGACGGCGCCGGCGTCACACTGCGCATCGATCTCGGGCCGCCTTATAAGATCGGGAGCTACACCCTTGTCCTGACGGAACCAAGGCCCGACAACAGAAAGATCGCCATACCCTTCAAGGACCTTGGATTCAAGCCGGGCGACGTCGCCCGTTCCGATGTCGTCGTCGGCTCGGACGCCAAGCTGCTGGCCTGGCTGGCGCGAAGATCCTATCCCCTCGCCCGCATCGAGAAGCGGCGCAATGTGGTGGATCACCGGGCGCGGACGCTCTCCGTCGAGGTCACGCTGGAAACCGGGCCCTTCACGCGATTCGGAGCCACCCTGATCGAGGGATTGCGGGATGTCGAGCCCGTGGTGGTTCGCCGGCGGCGGCAGTGGACCCGCGGCGCGCCCTATGACGCCAGCAAGCTGGAAGCGACCCGCAAGAAACTCAGGGAAACCGGCCTGTTTTCCAGCGTCATCGTCCGCCACGGGGAAAAAACCGATGCCGCCGGGCAGCTTCCCATCATCGTCAAGGTGACGGAACGCAAGCACCGCTCCATCGGCGCGGGCGCATCCTATTCCTCCACCGAAGGGGCGCTCGGCAAACTGTTCTGGGAACATCGCAACCTGTTCGGTGGCGGCGAACAATTGCGGGCCCGGATTGAGGCCGGCCAGATCCGCCAGGGCCTGTTCGGCGATTTCCGCATTCCGGATTTCGGAGCTCCGGAACAGGACCTGGTCTTCGATGCCCGCCTGGCCCGGGAATCGCCCGACGCCTTCACCAGCCGGGAAATCGCCGCCGTCGCCAGGCTGGAACGGCGCGTCTTCGATATCTACAGGGTGTCGGCCGGCGTCGGCCTCGACCGCTCCATCGTGGAGGATGGCGAGGGCGACGAGAATTTCAGCTTCCTCACCTTGCCGCTGGCACTGCGCCGGGACAGCACGAAGGACCTGCTCGACCCGCATCGGGGCGGGCGCGATACCCTGACGGTTACGCCTAATTTCGGGATCCTGGGCACCGACGCCAATTTCGTCGCCGCCCAGGCATTCGACACCGTCTACGTGCCGGTGATTCCCGATGAGGTGCTGACCCTCGCGGGCTGGGTCCGCATCGGCACCATCGTCGGGGCGGAGACCGCCGACATCCCTGCCAACAAACGCCTCTATTCAGGGGGCAGCGGCTCGGTCCGCGGCTACGCGCTCAACAGCATCGGCCCATTGGACGCCAACAACGACCCGGTGGGTG
Organism: Alphaproteobacteria bacterium; assembly: GCA_029863585.1. Classification (GTDB taxonomy): domain Bacteria; phylum Pseudomonadota; class Alphaproteobacteria; order SMXQ01; family SMXQ01; genus SMXQ01. The sequence continues at coordinate 5,567 of JAOTVC010000060.1, forward strand.
GCCGTTCGCGCACCGCGTTCGGGGTGGAGCTGCGTTGGCGGGTGGCCGGCCCCTTCGGTCTGGTGGCCTTTGTGGAAGCCGGCGGCGTCTATGACGATCCCGTGCCCGATTGGGGCGAGGACCTGTTCTGGGGCGCCGGCCTTGGGCTGCGCTATTACGTGCCGCGCATCGGCCCGATTCGCCTCGATGTCGCCGTGCCACTCAATCGCCGCAATTCCGTCGATGATGCTTTCCAAATCCTGGTAAGTCTTGGACAGGCATTCTGATGGCGATTCCCATTTGGGTTTTCAAAGCCGTGCGCCGGACGGCGATTGCGGCACTTGCCCTCGTCGTGGTGGTAGTGGCGGCCTTCGGCCTGCTGCACACGCGGCCGGGACTCGATTTTGCCGCCGATCGCTTGGCCAGGGCCCTGAGCGATGGCGAAACGACGGTCGGGATCGAGGGCTTGGCCGGTTCGGTTGCCTCCTCCCTCCGGGTGTCCCGCATCACCCTGGCGGACGAAAAGGGCGTCTTTGCCGAGGTCGAAAACGCCGGCCTTGATTGGAAACTCTGGTCCCTGCTCGGCGGTACCATCGAAATCGACGCCTTGACGGCCCGGCGAATTTCACTGCGGCGCCTGCCGCAGTCCGGGGAACAACCGCAATCGGATTCCGGGACGCTTGTGCTGCCCTTCGGCATTCGGGCGCATCGCATCACGGTGGAGGAGATCGCGCTTGGCGCCGAAATCCTCGGCACGGCCCAGCGCCTGACCGCCCGGGCTGCCTTGGACATCGCCGCCGCCCCCGCCCGGGCACGGATCGAGCTGTCCCTGAAACGCATCGATGGGCCGCCCGACAAGGCCGAACTGGCGCTTGACTATGCCTCCCGCCCCGCCCGTTTCAAGGCGCGCATCGCGATCGAGGAACCGGCCGGCGGGTTGCTCGCCCGCTTGGCCGGCCTGCCCCGGGGGACGCCCCTGTCGGTCAGCTTGAGCGGCGACGGCCCGGCGGCGGCCTGGAAGGGGCGGTTGGACGCCCGGGCCGGCGGCGGAATCAGCGCGTCGTCGGCGGTGGAGGTCGCCCTCGACAAGGATACCGTCGAGCTTGCGATCGACGGCGTGGCGCGGATCGCCCCGCTCCTTCCCGAACCAGCCCGGCCGTTCGCGACGCCGGAGCTGCGCCTGCGGGCGAAGCTCGCCTTTACCCCGGGGCAAACCCTCAAGGTCGACGACCTGAGCGCCGAGAGCACCGCCGCCTCCCTTGCCGGATCGGGCAGCTACCGTCTTACGAACGGTGCTCTCGAAGGCAATTTCGCGCTTGAAACCAAGGGCAACTCCCTGACCGGCCTCATCCCCGACCTGTCGGTCTCGCGGTTGGACGCCAAGGGCCGCATCGGCGGGAGCGAAGCCGCCCCCGAAATCGATCTCTCCCTGAATACCGAACAGCTCGCCTACGGCCCGGTCAAGGCCGGGGCATCCTCCGCCACCGTCACGGTCAAGACGCGGCCGGACGGGGCTTACGCGATCGACGGCAAGCTCGACCTCGGCGCTCTCGATATCGGGACGGCGGTGCCGGGTGGCGTTGCCGGCGACACCGCCAGCCTGACCGCCAAAGCGACGGTCGGGCCCGGCGGTGCCATCGACGGGGCGCGGATCATGCTGGAATCCGGGCCCGCCCGGATCGAGGCCGCCGCCTCCCTTGATGCAACGGGCAAGGCCCAGGGCACCTACGGGCTGCGTCTTGCGGAGATAGCCCCCCTCGCCGAGGCCGCCGGAATCGCGGTCAAGGGCCGGCTCGCCGCCGAAGGCAAGTTCACCGCGAACCTCGCCGGCCCGACCGTCCAGGCCAGCGTAACCGGCGGCTTGTCCGAACTTGCCGGCGGCCCCGCCTGGGTGGCCGCGGTAATCGGAAAGCGGCTTCCCGTGGAGGCGACGTTCGGCTGGCAGGCGGGCCGGCCGCTCACCGTGAGCGGCCTCAGCCTCCGTCCGGATGCCGGGTCGCTGACCGCCGCCGGCACCATCGATTTCGCCGGCGGCGGGCTCGACCTCAAGGCGGCGATCGCGGTGCCGGATTTGGCCAGGTTTTCCGAACTCGCGGGCGCGAAACTCGCGGGCGCCCTCAGGCTCGATGCCGCCGTCACCGGGCCCCTGGCCCGGCCTCAAGCGCGCGGCCAGGCGGCCGTCTTGAAGCTCACGGTCGATGGCATGGCGCTCGGCAGTCTCGGCGCGGGCTATGCCGCGCGCCAGGACGGCAAGGACTTCGCGCTCGATCTGCGGCTTGGCGGAAACCTCCTCGAGAAACCCCTGGCCGGCAGCCTGCAGGCCCGGTTCAAGGCCGAGGGCATCGATCTTCAATCCATCGATCTGACCCTGGCCGGGAATCGCGTCACCGGGGACCTCGCCTTCACGGAGGAAGGCAACCGCCTCGGCGGCGCGTTGAAGGCCCGGGTGCGCGATATCGCCCGGGTTCCGGGGGCCGAAGGCATCGGCGTCACGGGCAGCGTCGATGCCGAGGTCGCGCTCGACCCGGTCGGTGCGGGCAAGATCGAGATTTCCGCCGTCGCCCGCAACTTCGCCGGCGCGGGCGGCGCCCCACTACCGGTCACGATCGGACGGGCGGAGGCCAAGGTCACCCTGCTCGACCCCTTCAAGGAGCAGAAAATCACCGGCGAGATCGTCATCGATGCCGCGCCCAAACCCGGCGCGAAGCCCGGCACGGCACGGCTCGCCTTCACAGGCGTCCTTGCCAGGCTCGATTGGACGGCGGAGGCCAAGTACCCCCGGCCCTATCCCGCCGACCTCAGCCTGAAGGGATCGCTGCAAGTGGCCGACGGCCAAACCCGCCTCGGCATCGACGCGCTCGAGGGAACCTACGAAGGCCGGCCCATAAAGCTGCAATCGCCGGCCGCCGCCCGTTTCGGTGCCGCGGGCTGGCAGGCCGGACCGCTCGATCTCACCTTCGCGGGCGGTCGCCTGCGCATGCGCGCGGGCGTCGCCGGCGGTGCCCTGGAGGCGGAAGGCGAACTCAGCGCCTTTCCCTTGAAGCTGGCCGCCCTGATCGATGAACGGGCGGCGGTCGAAGGCACCGCTTCGGGGTCCTTCCGGGCGAACGGGCCGATCTCCGCGCCGCGAATCGAGCTTTCCCTCGACGCCCAGGGTATCCGCCCACTGGACAGCGATAAGGCCCGTTTCCCGGCCCTGACGGCCAGCCTCACACTGCGTCAAGAGGGCGGCGGCACGCGGGTTGAAGCGACCCTGAAAGGCAGCGATGGGACCCAGCTTGGCGCCAGGCTCACGACGGGCCCCCTGATCGGCGGTGGCGATGCCGCGCCCCTCGACGGCACGGTCGACGCCCGCCTTCGGCTGGCGCCGCTGGCCGAGATTCTCGGCCTCGGCGGCGACCGCCTGGCCGGCGACCTCAGCGCCAACCTCAAGCTCGCCGGGACCCTGGCCCGCCCCGAGGTCAAGGGCGACATTCGTCTTACCGGCGGGTCCTATGAAGGTGCCGCGACCGGCACCATCCTGCGGACGATCGAGGCGCGGGCCAGGTTGGACGGCAACGAAGTCCGGTTGATCTCACTGAGCGCGGACGACGGCGAAGCCGGGCGCATCTCCGGCAAGGGCGCGATGCGGATCGCCGGCGCCAACGGCGCCGAGGGAAGCCTGACCCTCAGCCTGAACAAGTTCACCGCCCTGAGGCATCCGTCCGCCGAGATCCAGGCGAGCGGCGATCTCGGGCTCGAAGGTTCGCTTGACGCGCCGCGCATCAAGGGCAAGCTCACCATCGACAAGGGCGAGATTCGCATCCCCGACCGTCTGGCCGAGGATATCGTCGAGCTCGACGTGGTCGAGGTCAACGCCCCGGCCCGGCCGGGGGCAACCGTCAAGTCCCAGGCGGACGCGTCCCTCTCCAAGACGATGGCCGTGGCATTGGATGTCAGCGTCGAGGTCCCCGGTCGCACCTTCGTACGCGGCCGGGGCCTCGATTCTGAATGGAAGGGCAAGCTCGACATCACCGGGACGACCGCCGCGCCGGTCATCAAGGGCAAACTGGAAGCGGTGCGCGGCACCTTTGCCTTTGCCGGCAAGACGTTCTTCGTGAGGCGGGGCACGGTCGCCTTCCCTCCGGGCGGCGGGGCGGTGGCGGAACCGGAGATTTCCGCCATGGCCGAGACCAAGCTGCCGGACCTGATCGCACGCATCGAGATCACCGGCAGCGTCTCGAAACCGACCCTGACCGTAACGTCGGATCCGCCGCTGCCCCAGGAAGACGTGCTGGCCCAGATCCTGTTCGGCAAGACCAGCGGCCAGCTGACCGCCCTGCAGGCCGCCCAGCTGGTGCAGACGGCCGCGACCCTGTCTGGCAAGGCCGGCGGACCGGGCATCGTCGACAAGGTGCGCGGCGCCATCGGCCTCGACGTGCTCAGCGTCGAATCGGGCGAAGGCGCCGGAGCCGGCGCCTCCCTCAAGGCGGGCAACTATTTGACCGAGGACGTCTTCCTTTCGGTCAGCCAGGGCACCCAGCCGGGCTCCCAGAAGGTCGGCGTCGAGGTCCAGGTCACCCCCAACGTGACGGTGGAAAGCAACGTCAGCGGCAACGCCGACAGCAATATCGGCGTCAACTGGAAATGGGATTATTGAAGCGGTGCGATCACGAACAAATTGGCGACCCCAGCGGGATTCGAACCCGCGTTGCCGGCGTGAAAGGCCGGTGTCCTAGGCCTCTAGACGATGGGGTCGTCCGGGACCGCGGCCGCGCGCGGCGCCCGGGTCTGGCCGCATGACTTAAGGTGGATAGGCGGTAAAATCAAGCCGAAACGGGGCTTTCTCACCCCGTGTTGGAAAAACCGAACAGCGGGCGCAGGCGGATGCCCACCCAGGTCCCCGCCAGCGCCGCCGCGATCCAGGCCCAGCCGTGCAGGCTCTGGGAGGCGACGCCGGAAAAAAACGCCCCGATGTTGCAGCCGTAGGCGAGCCGGGCCCCGTAACCGAGCGCCAGCCCCCCGAGAATGGAAGCCGCCAGGGCGCCCGGCCGCGCATCGAACCCGGGCTTGAGCCGTCCGGCGGCCGCCGCCGCCAGCCCCGCCCCCAGGACGATCGCCCCGTTCATCACCGAAGTGGTGTCGCGCCACACCGGCTCGGCCAGGGCCCGGGCCGGGAAGCCGTCGGCCCAGAAGGTCCCGCTGTCGGGCACCCAGCCGAAGCTCAGGGCCGCTTTCGCCGCCCACAGGGTGAGGCCCCAGGTGACCGACCAGGGATGGCCCGCCACCGCCAGGGTCAACCCATTGAGGGCCGCCAGCGCCGCCGCCGCCCACATGAGCGGCCAGGGCCCGCGCAGCAACGCCGCCGCCCCAGGGCCCGCCCCGCCGATAAGAGCCGTCTGCGGCCCCCGGGCCAGCCGGCCAAGTCCCATCCAGGCGAGGCCGAGGACGGCGAGGCTGAGGGCGAGCGCACCGGGCCAGCCGAGTTCGCGGTTCAAGGCGACGGTGCCGAAACCCGGAAGGGCGTTCCAGAACGGGAAATGGAAGGTCGCCCAGAACCCGCCGCCGCAGAAGGCGATCAGGGTCAGGATCATGCGCATCGATCCGCCGCCGATGGTGAACAGCGTGCCCGAAGCGCAGCCCCCAGCCACCTGCATGCCGATGCCGAACAGGAAGGCACCGGCGACGACCCGGGTGTCCACCGGCGCCACCGCCCCCACCACGGCGATGCCGAACCCCCTGCCCTCGGCCAGGATCGGGGCGAACAGCAAGGCCGCAAGCGCGATCATCACGATCTGGGCGCGGGCCCCGGCCATGTCGCCGGCCACCATGGCGCGCCGGTAGGCGGCGGTGAAGCCGAAGCCGCCATGATAGAGCGTCCAGCCGAGCGCGCCCCCGATCACCGCCAGCGCGCCGAGCCGCCAATCGGCGGCGCCGAGGGCCAGGGCGGCCCCGGCAAGGGCGAGAGCGGCAAGCGATGCCGTGCCGCGCTGCACGGGGCCCCGCGCCGCTACCGATTCCCCTGGCGCCGCCTGGCTCATGATCGCGGCCCTTCAGGCCGCGGGCGCGGCGTCGTCCAGCAGGAACTGCACATCGTGGCGGCCCTGCCAGTCGTCGATCCGCAGCTTGCCCGCAAGGTGCACCGGCAACCCCCCGGCATTGAGCAAGGCCGCGCCCAGCGGCTGATCGGCGGCGCGGAAAGCGATCGCCTTGATGCGCCCGCCGTCGGGGCCGTTGACGAACAGGCGCACGTGGTTTTCGCCGACCACATCCGCCTTGCCGACCCGCACCGCGGGCAATACGAAACGCGGCTCCGCGTTGCCCTGTCCGAACGGCGCCAGCGCCTTGATCTCCTCCGCCAGGTCCGGCGTCGCGCCGCCGACGGTGATGACCCCGTCGTGATAGAGGATGCGGCCGACCTCCGCCCCTTGCTCGGCATGCTGGGCATCGATGCGCGCGGCGAGAAATTCCTTGAATGCGGTCAGCTTGTCGGTTGCGACCGTGAACCCCGCCGCCATGGCATGGCCGCCGCCGGCGATCAGGAGACCGGCCTGGCGGGCGGCGATCACCGCGGCACCGAGGTCGATCCCGGGAATCGAACGGCCCGACCCTTTCACGATCCCGCCTTCGATCCCCGCCACGCAGGTCGGGCGATGCAGGCGATCGTTGATGCGGCTCGCGACGATTCCCAGCACCCCGGGATGCCACCCGTCGCCGGCCACGAACACCAGGCCCGGGCCGCCGTTATCCCCTTCCGTTTCGGCCTGGGCCAGGGCTTTCTCCAGGACCGCGGCCTCGATCTCCCGACGTTCGGCGTTGAAGGCGTCGAGCTCCCGGGCCATGGCCTCGGCCTCGGCCCTATCGTCGCAGCTGAGCAGCCGGGCTCCCAGATCGGCGCGCCCCACCCGGCCGCCCGCGTTGATGCGCGGGCCCAGCAGGAACCCGAGATGCCAGGCCTCCGGGCGGCTATCGAGCCCCGCCACGTCGGCCAGCGCCACCAGACCGGTATTGTTGCGCGCCGCCAGAACCTTGAGACCCTGGGACACCAGGGCCCGATTGACGCCGGTCAGGCGCACCTGATCGCAAACCGTGCCGAGCGCCACCAGGTCCAACAGCCCCATCAGGTCGGGCTCCGGCCGGCTGGAATAGACGCCGCGGGCGCGCAACTCCCGGTTTACGGCGACAACCAACAGGAAGGCGACGCCGACGGCGGCAAGCTGCTTGTGGGGGCTGTCCTCATCGAGGCGGTTGGGGTTGATGACGGCAAGGGCCTCGGGCAGCCGGGTTTCGGCCACGTGATGGTCCACCACCACCACGTCGATCCCGGCGGCCTTGGCCGCGGCCAGCGCTTCGAACGCGGCGATGCCGCAATCCACCGTGATCACCACCTTGGCGCCGCCCGCCCCAAGCGCCAGCATGGCTTTGGGATTGGGACCGTAGCCTTCCCTGATGCGGTCGGGGATATAGCAGGCGATGCCGATCCCAAGCGCCCGGAAGAACCGCGTCAGAACGGCGGTGGAGGTCGCGCCGTCGACATCGTAATCGCCGAACACGGCGATTCCCTCGCCGCCTTCAATGGCATCGGCGATGCGCCGAGCGGCGGTCTCCATGTCCTTGAGATGGCCCGGGTCGGGAAGTTCGTCCTTGAGCAGCGGGTTGAGGAAGCGGTCGGCGTCCTCCGGCCCGATGCCGCGGGCGGCCAGCGCCCGGCCCACCACTTCCGGCAGATTCAGGGTCTGGGAGAGGGCCAGCGCCGCGCGCCCATCTTCGAGCCGGGGCCGCCAGGCGCGTCCGCTGAAGGAGTGGTCGACGGTCAGGGCATCGCCGGCCATGGCGGTGGTCAGGTATCCATCGGCCCGAAACCGGATTTGATATTGAAATTGTGACGGGTTTCGATGCGGCGCACGGTTCCGGTCTTCGACCGCATGATAATGGAATAGGTGATCGCGCGGTGGGCGAAGCGCCGGACGCCGTTGACCATGGCACCGTCGGTCACGCCGGTAGCGGCAAACATCACATTGCCCGAGGCCAAGTCCATGAGATCGTACTTGCGATCCAGATCCTGGATATTCCAGCGCGCCGCGCGCTGGCGTTCGTCGTCGTTGCGGAACAGCAGCCGGCCCTGGATGAAGCCGCCGATGCAGCGCAGCGCCGCCGCCGCCAGCACGCCTTCCGGCGCACCGCCGGAGCCGATATAGATATCGACGCCGCTGTTGGGTTCCGACGTGGCGATGACGCCGGAAACGTCGCCGTCGGAGATCAGCATGATGCGCGCGCCCGCCGCGCGCACGGCCCTGATCAGTTCCTCATGGCGCGGCCGGTCGAGAATGCAGACCAGGATATCGGAAAGGTCCTTCTTCAGCGCCTTGGACAGCTCCTTCAGGTTCCGCTCCGGCGTCTCGTCGAGATCGACCAGGTCATGGGGCAGGCCGACGCCGACCGCGATCTTGTCCATGTAGACGTCGGGCGCGTTGAGAAAGCCGCCTTCCTCGGCCATGGCGATGACGGCGAGCGCGTTATTGCCGCCCTTGGCGGTGATGGTGGTGCCTTCCAGGGGATCGAGGGCGATATCGATCTTCGGCCCACCCTTGCCGACTTTTTCGCCGATGAAGAGCATCGGCGCCTCGTCGCGCTCCCCTTCGCCGATCACGACGGTGCCGTCGATCTCCAGGCTGTTCAGGGCGTTGCGCATGGCATCGACCGCCGCCTGATCCGCGGCTTTCTCGTCGCCACGCCCCATCAGCCGCGAGGCGCTGAGGGCCGCGGCTTCGGTGACCCGAACCGCCTCCAAGGCCAGATTGCGATCCATGATGTTTTCCATGCATTCCTCCTCCCCGTGTAAATGGCCGGAAAACTGCACCCGGCCTTAGGCCGCGCGATTATAGAGGGTTTTGACGGGAAGCGCTAAAGGGTCTCGATCCGGATCATGCGCGGCGGCGCGATCATGGTCTCGAGACCGGCGATCCGGGCGAGCGCCCGGACCATGGCGGCCTCCTCGGTCTCATGGGTCGTGAGGACGACGGGCACCGGCTCGCCCGGGGATCGGCCCCTTTGCAGCATCGATTCCAGGGATATGCGCTCGTCACGGAAGACGGCCGTGATGTCCGCCATCACCCCGGGCTCGTCGCGCACGGTCATGCAGATGTAGAAGGCGCCGACACGGCGCTCCAGCGGGGCCGGACGCGACGGCGCCAGCTGGGCCGCCGGTATGGCGAAGGTCGGGATGCGATCGTCCCGGGCGACATCCATGATATCGGCCACCACCGCCGATGCCGTGGGCCCGCCGCCGGCGCCGCGCCCCTCATAGAGGGTGGTTTCCACGAAATCGCCATCCGCCACCACCGCGTTGAAGACATCCTCGACGCTGGCGATCGGCGCGTCCCGGGCAACCAGGCTGGGATGGACCCGTTGGCGGATGCCGTCCGCGGTCTTGCGCGCGATTCCCAGAAGTTTGATGCGATAGCCGAGCTCTTCGGCGAAACGAATGTCGTCGGCGGTCACATCGCGGATGCCCTCGATATGCACGGCGTCGAAGTCGATCTCGCAGCCGAAGGCGAGCGCCGTCAGGATGGCGAGCTTATGGGCCGTATCCACCCCGTCGATATCGAAACCGGGATCGGCTTCGGCATAGCCCAAGGCTTGAGCCTCGGCCAGAACGTCGTCGAATTCGCGGCCGCTTTCGCGCATGGTGGTGAGGATGTAGTTGCAGGTGCCGTTGAGGATCCCATAGACCCTTTCGACCGAATTCGCGGCCAATCCCTCGCGCAGGGCCTTGACGATGGGAATGCCGCCGGCCACCGCCGCTTCATAGCGCAGGCTCACGCCCTTATCTTCCGCCAGCCTGGCGAGCGCCGTGCCGTGGTGGGCGATCAAGGCCTTGTTGGCGGTGATCACGTGACGCCCGGCGGCCAGCGCCGCCTCCACCAGATCCCTGGCCGTGCCGTCGGCGCCGCCGATCAACTCCACCACGGCGTCGATCCCGGGCCGCGTGGCAAGCGCCAAGGCGTCGTCTTCCCATTCGATGCGGGCGAGGTCGATGCCCCGGTCGCGGTCGCGGTCCCGCGCCGAGACCGCAACGATGGCGACTTCCCGCCCGGCGCGCGCCGCCAACAGCGGCCCATGGCTCTGGATCAGGCGCACCGTGGCCGCGCCGACCGTGCCCAGCCCGGCGATGGCGATGTTCAGCGGCGGGTTCAAGAGGCGGCGGCCCGCGGGCCGTCGCCGGGGATGGCGCCGACCGAGCGGAAGAACTGCTTGATGTTGCGAACCGCCTGACGGATGCGCTGGGTGTTCTCCACCAGGGCGATGCGCACGTGATTATCGCCGTATTGGCCGAAACCCATGCCCGGCGACACCGCGACCTTGGCCTCGCGCAGCAGGAGCTTGGAGAATTCGAGGGACCCCAGATCCGCGAAATGCGGCGGCAGCGGGGCCCAGGCGAACATGGTCGCCGGCGGCGCGGGGATGTGCCAGCCGGCCTCGGCGAGGCCCTTGACCAACACGTCCCGGCGTTCGCGGTAGAGCGCGCGAATCTCATCGACGCAGCCCTGGGGCCCGTTGAGGGCCGCCGCGGCGGCCGCCTGGATCGGGGTGAAGGCGCCGTAATCCAGGTACGACTTGATACGGGTGAGCGCGTGGATCAGCCGCTTGTTACCGGCGGCGAAACCGATGCGCCAGCCCGGCATGTTGTAGGTCTTGGACACCGAAGTGAATTCGACGGCGATGTCCTTGGCGCCCGGGATCTCCAGGATCGAGGGCGGCGGATCGCCGAAATAAATCTCGGCATAGGCGAGATCCGACAGGATGTAGATATTGTGGAAGCGGCAGAAATCCACCACCTGCTCGTAGAAATCGAGATCCACCACCTGGGCCGTGGGATTGGCCGGAAAGTTGAGGATCAGCGCCTTGGGCGGCGGCACCGCCTGCTTGACGCCGAGCTCCAGCCCCTCCAGGAAGTCGTATTCCGGACCGATGGGCACGTGATGCACGTTGGCGCCGGCGATGATGAAGCCGTAGGGATGAATGGGGTAGCTCGGATTGGGCACCAGGATCATGTCCCCCGGCGTGGTGATGGCCTGGGCCAGGTTGGCCAGGCCCTCCTTCGACCCCAGGGTCACGATGTTTTCGGAGTCCGGGTCGATGGCGACGTCGAAACGGCGCTCGTAATAGGCCGCATGGGCCCGGCGCAATCCAGGAATACCGCGGGAATTGGAATATCGATGGGTGCGCGGATCGCGCGCCACTTCGCAAAGCTTCTCGACGATATGCGCGGGCGTCGGCTGGTCCGGATTGCCCATGCCGAAATCGATGATGTCCTCGCCGGCGGCCCGCGCGCGCGCCTTCATGGCGTTGACTTCCGCGAACACGTACGGCGGCAGGCGCTCTATTCTTTGAAATTCTTCTTCCATCTGACCGATCCAGACGCAGCCTGCCCCGGAATTGGGGCGGCAGCATGACCGCGCCGGTGTACCCTCATATTCGTTAATTTTCGAGGTATATTTCCGCCCGCCGGTTGCCCGCCTCGCCGAGCGGCATGATCTCCTGGTAGACCGGCTGGCTGTCGGAGACGGCGGATACCTCGATCTTGTTCGCCGGCGCGCCGAGCCGCACCAAGCGCTGCGCCACCGCCCGCGCCCGCGCCATGGAAATCCGGAAATTGGCGATGCGGTGAGCCAGGGGGTCGGTATTGCGGGTCCGGCTGGACGCGTGACCGACCACTTTAATGGTTCCGCCAAGTTGGCGCTGCCTGTCAACGACGATCTGTAACTCGTTGTTATACCGTCTGGAAATTCGCGATGAATTGTTGGCGAACAGAACCGTTGCCAGCGGTCGCCCGTCACCGGCGTGAACCGGTGCGACGGGCCTGGGAAGCGGTGCTGCCGGGACCGGCGCGGCTTTCGGCGCGGGCGGATTCAAGACCACGCCGCCCCGGGACGGCGGCGGCACACCGATGGTGTTGCGGCGCACCGGACCGGCCGGCGGCCGGGGCGCGAGGGTGCCGGCCCGTTGCTGGGCAATGGCGGCCTGGAAGGCGGGATTGCTGCCTTCCGGCGGATAGACGCTGGGATCCGGTTTCACCGGCACCGGGCGCGGCGGCACCTCCGCCGCCGCCATCGGTGCCGCCGGGGGTGGCGCAGGGGGGGTGGCGGCAGGGATTCCGGCGGGCTCCGGCTTCGGGCCCAAGCCGGTCAACGCCGCGTGTCGGGCATTGGCACGGTCCGCCACCAGGGCCTTCTGAACGTTCTTGCGGCGCTTGGACCGATCGGCGGCGCCGGCCGGACGGCTGGGCACCGAAGCCAAATTGGGAAACGGCGCATCCGCGTTGGGCGGCGCGTTCTCGGGTTTCTTGGCGGCATCCCGTGCCGCCGCCGTGTCTTTGTCTTCGCCGCCGATCCAGTCGGCGGTGCCGCGATACCATTCGACGGGATTGGCCCAATCGGGGGTCGACGAACACGCGCCGAGCGTCAGGGCGAGCAGGAGCGCGGCGCTGACGCGCCCAAGCGGCCTCCTGAAAATGCAGTGATGCTTCATCGATTTCCTCAGCCGGTCCCTGGTTTCGTTCGGGGGTTCGGGACAAATCCCAAGTTCGACGCCTACTCTTTCCCCGGTTCGCGGCCGTGTTCCGGTTCGCAGTCGTCGCTACCGCCCGGCCGGCGCGGTCCGCCGGCACGGGGCGATGCCAGGGCAGTATTAGAATAAATAGGGAAATTGGTAAAGGCGTGTGGTTCAAAAAGGACGCGTCGCGTCGTCGGGGCCGCGGCGGCGGGTGTCGCTTGTCCCCCGTCAAAACCACATGGTAGAAAGGGATTTAATAACAAAATCCTTGCGAAGGAGGCTCCCCCATGATTCCAGCCCAACTGTTCTGTTGGCATTTCATGGCCTACCCCCACCTGCCGGCGGATTTCGACGAGAAATACGATACCGGGTGGGTCACGGTGCCCAACCAGTTGTGGGATGGGGAAGCCTCACGGGGCCTTTACCAGGAATACATCGACCAGATGGCCCTGGCCGACCGACTCGGCTTCGACGGATTCGTGCTCAACGAGCATCACCAGAACATCTACGGCTTGGCCCCTTCGCCCAACCTGATCGCCGCGGCGCTGACCCAGGTCACCAGCCACGGCAAGATCGTGGTGCTGGGCAACCTGCTGCCCCTGCACCTGACGCCGATGCGGGTGGCCGAGGAATACGCCATGCTGGACATGATGTCCGACGGGCGCATCATCGCCGGTTTCGCCCCGGGCGGCGGGCCCGAGACGTTCAACTACGACGTGCCATCGGCATCGTCGCGCGAGCGGTTCTGGGAAGCCCTGGACCTCATCGTCCGGGCCTGGACCGAGGACGGGCCGTTCACCCATGAAGGCCGCCAATTCCCCCTGCGCTACGTCAATCCCTGGCCCAAGCCCCTGCAGAAGCCCCATCCGCCGATCTGGGTCCCCGGCTCGCGCAGCCCGGGCACGCTGA
>JAOTVC010000244.1 GCA_029863585.1 Alphaproteobacteria bacterium
TGCTGAAGACTGGCTCGGCCTTCTACGCGCCGGCCTCGGCCGCCATTCAGATGGCCGAATCGTATCTCAAGGACAAGAAGCGCCTGCTGCCCTGCGCCGCCCAGTTGAACGGCGAATACGGGATCAAGGGCCTCTATGTCGGCGTGCCGGTGGTGATCGGCGCCAAGGGCGTGGAGCGGATCGTCGAGATCCCGCTGTCGGCTGCCGAGAAGAAGGCATTCCAGAGTTCGGTCAACGCCGTGCGGGCACTCAACCGCGATCTCGCCAAGCTGCAACGCCGCAAGAAGTAGCCGGGCGCGGGGACGCGTCCCCGCGCGCCGCCTCAGGCGCCGGTCTTGATCAGGCCGTCGAACTGGTCAGAGGTGCCGACCTGGAATTTCTGCGGCTCCGAATCGGTGCGCCCAGAGTGCTTGGCGCCCAGCACCGCCGATCCGCCGACCCGCAGGATCTCAAGCTCCTCGTCGCCGACGCGCTCGAACCAGTAGCGCGCGCCGCGCGGGATCAGAAGACCCTCATGGGGGCCGAATTCGCCGATCAACTCGTCGCCCGGGCCGTAGAACTTGGCCCGTCCCCCCAGCACCAGCCAGAAGCCGTCATTGGTCTTGTGATAGTGAAGGTTGTTCTCGCCGCCGTCCTGAACCACCTGCACGAGGCCCTTGATGACGTCGCTTTCGCACAGGCGGACCGATGCCTTGCCGGCCTTGAACGAGGTTGGTTTCTCATAGCGGAACGTCTGGACACGGGATTCCGCGTCCTCGTGGTCGATCTCCGCCGCGGGATTTTTCTCGATGCTCGACATGGCTTCCTCCTTAAGGGAACAATTGGCCGCGCCCGGTCGTCCGGGTCTCTTGGGTATGGACGGTGGACTATACTAAGCCAAATGGACCGGGAGGAAAGCCGCTTTCCCCTCCGGCGCCCGATCGACCGGGGTACCTGTGCATGAAGGCGGTCCCGCTTTCGTCCCCATTCCGGTTCCGATCGCCCCGCTCGTGCAGGCGGCGCCGGGCCGCGCGCCGGGCATTGGCGCTGGGGTTGGCGGTGGCCGCCGCCGCCTGTGCGATGAAGGCCTATGACGGCGCGGATCGGCCGGTCGCCGAGGTGGCGGTGCTCGAACGCTGGTCCCGGCACGGCGGGTTCCCGGGGATCGAGGCCGGCAGCACGGCGGTCCAGGCCAGGCCGGTCCGGCGCTATCGGCATCACACGGTGGTCACCGCGATCGACGGCCGGGAGACCGGCCTGGCGCGCCGGATCGAACTGCGGCCCGGACGCCACATTGCGCTGGTCGATTATGCCCGGCGGCCCGAGACGCTCAGCTGCCGGCTTGGCGCCTGCGCCCCGGATTACCGCAACCGCGCCCTTTCGGTCACGGTTCCCGCCGAAGCGGGCCGCGCCTACCGCATCAGGGTCGAACGCCGCCGCGGGCGCGACTGGTGGTGGGTCGAGGACATCACCCTTCGCGATCGGCCGCCGGCCGTCGTGGCCGGGCGCAAGCCACCGCCAAAGCCAGGTTCACTGCGGCTTTCGCGTTAACCATGATGATCCAAATAGCATGACTCTTCGCTAAATTCGGCATAAATTACCAGTCGGGTGGCATAGCCAGGGAGGCGGCCGAGTTGTTACGGTTTATTTGCGTGGTTGGGCTTGCCCTGCTGTTCGGAATGCCCGCTTCGGCGCAGAAATTCGAACAGGCAGCGGCGGCGTATGAGCGCGGCGATTTCGCGGCCGCCCGCCAGGCGTGGCGCCGGCTGGCCGAGAAGGGCGACGCCCAGTCCCAGTTCATGCTGGGGGCGGTCTATGCGACTGGGAAGGGCGTGGCGCGCGATCACGCCGAGGCAGCCAAGTGGTATCTCAAGGCCGCCGATCAGGGGCTGGCCGCGGCGCAGAACAATCTCGGCTTCATGTACGACCGCGGACTGGGCGTGACCCAGAGCGATCACGAGGCGGTGAAGTGGTACATCCGGGCGGCGGAGCAGGGTCATGCCCAGGCGCAGAACAACCTGGGCGTCATGTACGGCACCGGGCGCGGCGTCGCCAAGAACAATACCGAGGCGCTCAAGTGGTTTCAGTTGTCGGCGGACCAGGGTAACCCCCAGGCGCGCTACAATCTGAGTTTCCTCCGCAGCAAGGAACAGCCGCACGTGGCCGAGCGGCCCTTGCCCAAGCCGGATCCCGACCCATCGTCAAGCGAGGTGTCGATCAGCGAGGAATCGGTGACGCGGAAAGAGGGTCTCGCGCCCGAGGCGCCGCCCGAAACCCAGGTGGCGACGACCTCCGCCGTTCCCGAGGCGGTGGCGGTTCGCGAAAAACCCGCGGAGGTGAAGCTCGAGGCCATCGTTTCGAAGAAAGTCTCATCGGATATCAAGGTCGCGGAAAAGAAACAGGTTTTCGAGCCGCGGCCCGCCCCAACCACCGACGATGCCGGCCCGGTGGGGGCCCTGGCGAAGCTCGAGGCGCTCAAGGGCGGCACCGCCGGGCCGGTCGCCGCCGATGTCGTCGTCAAGGCGGCGGCGCCGCCGCCCCCCGCCAAGGCGGCGATCGCCACCAAGGCCGGTGAGGTGGCGGCAAGAGGTGCCGCGCTTCGGGACGCCCCGAGGGCGGCGGATCGGATCACGCTGACCGCCAAGACCCAGATCGCCGCCCTGGCCGACGCCAAGCCGTCGGAAAAGGCCGATGCCGCCAAGCCAAATCCTGCGAAAGAAAAGGCGGCGAAGGAAACGCCTGCTGCCCCCTGGCACGCCAAGGCCCAGGCCGTGACGAAGACGCTGGGGAACGCGAAACCGGCGGCGCCAAAGGCGGAGCCAGGGGCGGCGGCGAAAGGGCCGACCTATCAAATTCAGATGGGCAGTGTCAGGGCGGCCTCCGATGCGGCCGCCGCCGAACTGGTACGCCGGCTGGCACAATCCCACAAGCCGGCCCTGGAGGGCGTGAAGGTCTTCTCCCTGCGCGCCGATCTCGGCGCCCGGGGCACCTTCTACCGGCTGCGGGCCGGGCCGTTCGTGGATGCCTTCGCGGCCCAGGCGATGTGCGACCGGCTCAAGGCCCGTAAGCAGCCCTGTTTCGTGCTGCGCCGCTGAGGCTCTTGCCTGCTTCGGGCCGCCGGGGCCCGACGGCCGTCTCATTGCCCCTGACATTCGCCGGCCGGCCGCTTAGGTTGCCGGCATCGTGATAATCTGAATCCACCTTTCTTTCGACCGACGGACCGTGCGGACGCAATCGGTGCGCCCGCCGTCAGGAAGGAAGGCGAGCCATGTCCATCACCGGTCCCATTCACCGCCACCTCGCAGAGGACCGCGTCCGAGCCGCGCTGGGCGGACGGAACCGCAAGCCCCGCCGTTTCGCCGACCACCCGGTGTGGCTCGACGGCCAGGAGCGGGAATGGCTGGCCGGGCTGGCGCCCGACGGCGGCGTGCGCATCGTCCAGCATGCCCCGTATTAGCGGTGATCGGCCGCCTCGATGCCGATGAAATCGCGGTCTTGGCCGCGGCAAGGGTCCACGCCTTCACCGGGGCCTCGATTCGCGGGGATTTCCGCAGCGAGACCCGCCGCGAGGCATGAAAACGGGGCGCGGGGAGGACCTCTTTCGGGTGCCGCCCTGTTCCGCGCCCCGCTTAGGCCCGCCTTGCGGGACGCAGCCATGCGCCTCTGCCGGCGGGCGCCACGGTTAACGGTTGCTTAGTCGGCGAAACGGCTGGAGCCCTTGTCTGCACTTGGTTCGCCAGGATTTGATTCTCGCCAGCTAACGCTGGGCTAACAGCTAGGTCGGGTTTGAGCCCTGAAAACAGTTGGGTAGTCTTTTTGTTTTGTTCCGAGCACTGGCCCGGGCCCCGAGGTACGAACTTGAGGGTACGCAAAGGTGGATCGAAACTTTGACCACCAATTCGTGAAACAGGTTTGTTCTGGAATAGTAAATAAACGTGGTTAATATAAAACTATTAACCTTAACATTCAATTATGTTTGACATTAATACAAAATTTATTTTACTTAATAACTTACGGCGCTATGCGTTGGGACCCACGTTTAACTTATTGAAATCGGGAGTGATATCATGTTTTTGGTTAAGGTTGCATCGGCTGCCAGTCTCTGCGGGCTGCTTCTAACTTCTGCTCTGTCGAATCCTGCTTCCGCCACCGATCCCCGTCCAGGAGTCGGAAATAACCCCGAATTGCTGGCTATCACTATTTGCGCCAACGCGGGAAGGGGGAACTTTGGTGAACTTCTTGAGGTGAATGGCGAGGGATTGCAGATCCAAACCACCACAACGACTGAGCCTGTCTGCGTCAAGCGGGTAGAGACGGGTGAAAACTTTGGCCCGAATGCACCGGTTCCCAACGACTTGGATCCCGGTAATTCTCCGCTTAATAACCAAGTCATACAAGATAGGTAACATTCGAGTATCTGACTGGGATTCGGCATCGAATTCCTGAGCCAAAAAAGCCCGCGCTGCTAAAGTGGCGCGGGCATCTTTTCCTTTATTTGGTGTACAA